>NZ_LR734820.1 GCF_900010725.2 Planktothrix serta PCC 8927
TTGATAACATTGGCAAAGCTAACATTACCCTAGAAATAGGAGGGGGAGAAATCCCCAAACCCAATTAAACGCCCAACCGAGGCGGGTCTAAGCAGAACAATATCGGTAGCCTCAATCCTGTAATCCCAGCAGGTATGCCGGGGAGTTTCGCCACTTCTGAGGCACAACGGTTTACTCCAAACCACAAGAATTCACTATGTTGCATAGACCCCGCCCTGCCTTTCCTCTCACCGCCAAGCTGAGTACAGCTATGGCGGGAGTCGACCGGGAGGAAGAAAGATGAAAGCAGGCGAAATAATTCGTGTTATTGTTTTTAGCCTGATCGGGGCTGTTTTAATGTTCTGGGTACAGCCCTTACTTTATCAAAGTAGAATAATTCGGCTCGCTGATGTTCCTAGAATTGAGGCTTGGGTGAGTAATTATTACATGATTGCAGCGGCTATCGTCTTTGCTGTGTCACTAATATCAACTGTAATTTGGTGCGTAATGGCTGCTTTAGCACCGCATCATAAAGGAAACCATGTGGATAAGTGGTCATTAATCTGGTGGATAATTGGCATCTTTCCAGTTGTGAGTATTTGTGTAGCTATCGGTTTTTTTAAGGGCAGTAATGATGCTCTTTTGTCTTTAACAGCCTTATTCATTTTTGATATTTTGTTGATTTATTGGTGGATAACTGCAACAAGTACGCCAGGGCTTTTAATGTATATTCCTCCCTTGGCAATCCCACTGCGCCGTTTAATAGGAGATAGCTAATGTCAATATATATTATTGGAATTGGTGGAACTGGAGCTAAATGTGTTGAGGCGATCGCCCAACTTGCTGCTATCGGTTTATTTAATGAACAGCCTCTCAAGGTATTGTTTATAGATGCCGATGAGACGAATGGAAATCTCAATCGCGCCCGTAGCAGCCTGAGTAGTTATCAAAGATGCTATGAATTAGTGTCGGGGGGTGATAAACAGCAATGCCCTTGGATGAAAACCCCCATTGAGTCTTTTGATTTGTGGTCGCCCTTTGCCGAACAAAGTTTCAATAAAGAACTGAAAACATTTTTTAACTACAATACCCTTAAACAAAACCAACCCACGTTAGGCAATCTATTCGATGTTCTTTATACCAAAGAAGAACGAGAAGCTAACTTAGATGTTGGGTTTCGGGGGCGACCTGCCATTGGTTCAGCCGTCATGAGTCAGGTAGATTTAGACCGATTAGATCAGGAACCTTGGGGAAGATTTATTCAGCAGATTCAGACAGATACCAGTAGCGGGAAAAATCCCAAAGTCTTTCTCTGTGGATCAATTTTTGGGGGAACCGGAGCTTCTGGATTACCCACAATTGCTCGTCTGATTGATAATAAGTTAAAAAAAATTAATATCCGCGATCGGGTTCAAATCGGTTGTTTATTCGCCTTACCCTATTTTGGGTTCTCCGCCACCCCCGATGAAGACCCTAATGGGATCTATGCCCGCTCCGAGCAGTTTTTACTCAATACTGAAGCGGCTCTCCGGTATTATGTTACCCAAGGTCAAGTCATTTTTGATACAGTTTATCTTTTGGGAAATGAAAACTTCTCAACGGTTAAATTTAGTATTGGCAAAAATGATCAATGTAACGATCCCCACTTCATTGAGCTATACGCTGGATTAGCCGCACGACAGTTTTTGTTGAAACCTCCCAGCCAAAAAGGGGCTGTCGTCTTAATCAGCCGAAAGAATATGGGACATCTAACCTGGAACGATATTCCCGAACAAGGGGAAGTCAAGCCCAATTTGGTGAACGCCACCCGGTTTGCCTATACTTGGTTAGCTGAAATCGCGCCCGAATTAGCGAATGCGAAGCAACAGGGAGTAGATCGGTTCCAAAGACTAGCACCTTGGCTCACCAAATTCTTCCGTCCTGCCAAATCACAAGCTAATCTGCCGGAATTTTCTGACTTAAAGCAACAGGAGGCAATTGGGATTATCAGCAACTGGTGTGAAAATTATTTGCGCTGGCTCACTGAAATTCACAAATGTACCGGAGATAGCATTGAATTATTTAATGTTAGTGCTTTTGATGATCTCAACTCAGAACTGAAGGGAGAAGAACTACCGAATTTAGTGATTGGGGACAACCGAGATAAAAGTCGAAAATCACAAGATACTCCCAAAAAAATTAAAGAACGGTTAAATCCCAGTGTAGTCACCCCCCCTAATCAAGGCACTGTGGGACTGGCTAAAGCTGTATATCTTTTATGTAAACTCTAGTGGAGAAATTGTTTATGACTTTCTTAATCTTGCCGAAATTAAAACAAAATAGTGACGTTAGACCCAGTGATGAGGCGGGAAAATGGGATGCTCAAGCCCCAAAAACTTTTCAGGATGTTGCTTCTAGTTTAGATTACAAATCTCCGGGCCGAGTCAAGAGCGTGAGTTCTGTCCCGACAATGTGGGCGCGTCCCCTGTCGATAGAAATGGCTTTACATAACTCCGGCTATCCCATTCGTGCCGAATTAATTGAGCAATGGCAAGGAATGTTGGCAGCACTCGCCTTAGCGGAGATCCGAGGATTTCCCCTATTGGCTCAATTGCTAGATTTAGAGAATTTAAGGGATCAAAAAAATTCCTTTGCCCGCTCTCTGTACGAACTTTTACCAGATCCCGTTAACGCCCTCTACACTCTCGACGGGAAAAATCCTTGGCAAGATGTCTATGTATTCTTATGGGACGGAAATCCTGTCGGAATGACCAGCCCCAGTACCTTAGTTGTTCCGTCTGAGGAAGGCAAATGGGAAGGTCTTCCCTGGTGGAACCGTCAAGAGAGCAGATTAGAAACTCCTCATCGCTATCTCAACATCAGTGAGAAAGGCTTGTTGTGGCGCTGGTTAGAAAATTTGCGAAAGGAACTAAATAACCATAAAGGTCAGCCAGAAGCCCTCGATATGATGAGAGGTTTATTAGATGAGTTTCGAGATAGCTTGGGAGCTTATCCACAGCAAAACTTAAGTTTGAGTGATGATCCTCAATTTTTTGGAGTCGAGCTTAATAAAGGGGTGCTAAGAGGTCTTAACAAACCGGTTAAATCCCAGCCGAAAGCTTCCTGTGTGCGTTTAATTCCCAGCCCCGACAAGCCAAAAGTTCGAGACTTACTGATTATTGATCCAGAAATTGCCAAAGCTTGGGACGAAAAATCTCAAAATATTTGGGTTTATGAGAACAAAACTCTAGCATCATTAAATATTGAAGATCTAAAAACTGGAAAAATCCTGTGGAACAACGTTGAATGTCTTGAATCCAAAGATTTATTTTTGCCAAAATTCACTTTTATTGACCTAGAGGATGCCCTACCTGGAGCTTTTTTACCCAATACCAATCAGTTGAATTTTAATGGAAAAAAAATCACACCGTTAATTCCCCTTAATCCCATTCTGCTGAACTATCTTACTCCTGAAGACTTAATTAAACGGATTCAAATCACACCGATTAATGGCAGTGAAGGGCCTTTGGTACGGGTTGTTCTGGATTTGCCACTTTCCGGCTTGAAGAATGATGACAAACAACCTCAAAACTATCGGATTTTCAAGGATTATCCCATTCAAGAAGAAAACGCCTTAACTGAAGTTCCCGTCTTAGAATTGTGGCCTAATTTCCGGGCTGAAAATTGGAAAGAATACTATGCTTTTTACTACGACGTAGAAAATGGTGAGGAAACTTTCCAAGTTAGCTTTCCTGAAGCCCAAAATCCTCATCTGTTCCAAGATCGTAGAGGGAATTATCAAATCGCTCGATTAGAAGAATTTCCTAGCTTTATTACCTGCCAAAATCCGGCTAGAATACCGATAGGTTTAATCCTTCTAAAAACTCCTGAAAAAATTCAACTAACAGCTTCGTGGAAAGTCGGGGTAGATTTTGGAACTTCTTTTACAAATGTTTATGTCAACAGAAAAGATATCGTCGAACCCTTACCCCTAGAAAACCTCCATCTCAAGGTAACGGAAGTTCAAGTTGACACTCGCAATCCTGTTCTGTTTGAATACTTTATTCCAGAAAGTTTTATTCCGCCTGAAAAGCCTTTACCCCTTTCTAGTGTTCTCACAACACGAGGGAAACCTCTTTCTATTCCAAATCAAGATCGCCAAGATCGCCCCATTTATGACGGGAGAATTTACATTCCAGATAGGAAAAGATTTGAGCCCCAACAAAACTGGATGGAGACGGATCTCAAATGGAAAAACCTGATCTTGAATCTTCTATTTCTGAAACATTTAGCCCTACATATTACAGCGTTAGCTGCAAAAAATGGGGTGCGGGAGATTCAGTGGTCATTTTCCTATCCCTCTGCTTTTTCTAATGGAGATAAATCTCGGTATGCCCAAAGTTGGCAGCGATTAACCGAGGGTTTAGAAGCTCAAACAGGGATTCGGCAATTATGCCCAGCAGTTAGCGATTTAGACTCCTTCCGAACGGAAAGTTTAGCAATTGCTCAATATTTTGCTGACCAAGAAGATTATAACCTGGTTGCTTCTACTTGTATTGACATGGGAGGTGGCACTTCAGATATCTCAATTTGGCAAGATAACCAGTTAGTTCATCAGTGTTCAGTCCTTTTAGCAGGGAGGGATTTATTCTCGCAATTTTTAGAATTAAATCCCACTTTTTTTTCTAATAGATTAGAAGTTGATTCTCAAGATTGGCAGGGATTAAAAGAGGGTAAGTTTAATGCCAAACTAGATGTCTTTTTACGTTTAGAAGGAGAAAGTTGGCTGAAAAATAAAAGACATGAAGTTGAAGACCAGGAAGACTTCTTAGGGTTCTTAGGACTCATGGCTCTGGGGTTTTCAGGATTGTACTATTATGTTGGAACCCTTTTGGGAGTTCTTTATAATGAAGGAAAGTACAATAGAAATGAAATCACACCTGTATATATGGGGGGAAATGGCTCCCGATTATTACATTGGTTAGCCATAGGAGGTCAGTTTGATAAAGATTCCGAAGTGAATCAGTTATTTAGTTGGATGTTAAGCAAAGGTTCTGGTTTTCCTGATACAGAAGAAATCACCCGATTGAGTCAGAAACCTAAAGATGAAGTGGCTTGTGGGCTAGTTTTGGAAAGAACTAAGCTCACAGGGCTAAGAAAAAAAGATAAAGATCCCTTGATAGCTGGAGAAAATTGTGAAGTCAATGGAACCTTAATTGATTGGAGAGACCGTTTAGAGTTGGATGGGAATATTCAGGAATTTAAAGTTTCTGAATTTGAACAACTTCGGAACTTCTTGGATGAGTTCAATTTAGCCTTGAGAGAGTTAAACATTGATGGACTAAAGCCGATGAAAAACTACAGTCCTGGTGTGGGTTTAGAGCCAAGCTATAGTGATAAACTCTGGCGGGAAATCCAGAAAGAGCTAACGAAGGTGACACTGACGATTAAAGGGGAGGCAGATAATATTCGGGTGGAACCCCCATTCATTTTAGGGTTGAAAGCATTGTTGCGGGTTCTAGGTAAAGAGTGGGCGGGTAAATGATACCGTTTGAGTGTGGGTGTCTGATATTGTAGTAGAGGCTCACACTCAAAGTACAAGCTAAAACTTAAGTTAAAATTTTGTCTTAATTACTCAGATATTCAAGGAGCATGACACCCATGCCACAATGTCCAATTTGTCATACTGAATATGAATCCTCGCAGGACAACAACAGTTGTTCGGACTGTGGATGGCCATTTAGTGGTACGGTACAACAATATCAAGAATGGGGAGAAGGTTTTTTTGAAAAGTTTCTTGTAATTAAAACCAAATTATCATTAGAACAAGAATCATCATCTGGAGAATCAGATGATGATTGCGAGGCTTCAGAAGAGGAATCCTCAGAAGAGAGTAAAGATAATAAAAAATTTATAGAAGATATTTTCTTTATATTCCCTCAGATAAAATATCTAGTAAATCATCAAGATAAGATAGAATATCTAGTAAATCATCAAGATGAGATAGATACTATACTTAAAGAGTTTCCTGAATTGAAGAACAATATTGAAAAACAACGTCCTCCATTAGTCACTAATGATTCATTGGTAAGTGATTCTGATTTAGAATCTTGGGATGATCTGGGTTTACCCCCCCCTAAAACAGTGTCAACCTCAGAGCCAGGTTTTGCTGGCTTAGATATCTTGAATAAATCAGAAACTTCCCCAATGAGTCTTGAGCCAACGGAGCAAAAAATTATAACTGATTATAATTCCAACCCCAAGCAATTTGGGCAATCATCTTTAGAGGTTGGAATTACAGAAAAAACCTTTAGCAATCAACGTCTTGGTTCTCAGGAAAAAATTACTTTTCAACCCGAAATAAGAGGAACATATTGGATATTTGGAGACTCAGGATATTTTTATTTATTAATTAACAAAACTACTAAAATAAATCAGTTTAACTTTGATTATATTAAGGAAGTATTTGATTGTTATAACGAGAAAGAAAATCAAAATTATAAAAACTTTAAACTGGTCAAACCTGCTCAAGTGTCAAAGTTAAATCAAGGAGGTGAATTGTTTCAGCTAGAACAGAAAGGAACCTTAGAATTCTATTAATTAAATTAGGAGGATTGTTATGAATAAAAGCAGTTACACAAAATTATTTCTGACTTTAGCTTTAAGCTTAAATTTATTAGGAGGTTGCGAATTTTCTCAAGAATTCGAGCCTCAAAATAACACAAGTGGAACTAAGGATCAGGTAAAAAAATCTGAAAAAACTAATCAAGAACAACTCAAAAAAAGAGTTGAAGAGATTGACATAGCATATAAAACATATCTCGAATCTCAAAATAAATTTATTGAAAGCTTTAATCAACAGGGTTTTAATCCAGATGCGATACCAGAGACTGTAAATACTAAAGATAGTTATGAGAAACTTCTTCAATTAAATCAAGCTATTACACAACTCCAAAATGAAATAAAACCCTTACAAACAACAGAATCTAATACAATCAGTAATATCATTAGTGATATAGAGAAACTAATTCAAGATCTTTCTGATCAAGTGATCAGTCCTTTAAAAAATAAATTAACAACAGACGCAGTAGGAAAAGTTCAAGTCAGTTTAGGGGTTTTGACAGGACAAGATACTTCTGGGAAAGGGAAGTTTGGCCCTATTACTAGCTCCGGTGTTGAAAATTTTTTAACAGATAAAAGTCAAAACATAACGGAAAAAATTAGTCAGTTGAAACAAGCTATTAGTCCGACTTCTTCAACAACTTCACAACCTTCAACTTCACAAGGAGCTTCGAGTTCAAATTTTCAAAGATTAGAAAAAGAATTTAATAGTTTAAAACTAGAATTTAACAGTTTTAAACGAGAAGCTAATGAGCGGGCAAAACAGCAAGATTCAAGAATATTTTTCTGGACGACGTGTATCCAATTAATTATGATGGCTTTGTTTATATTTCTCTTAATAATAGGGTTAAAACTCAATAGAAAGCCTAGAAGAAATCCTGAAAATAAAATAACTTCTGGAGTAAGTTCACAAGAATCTAAAGACCAGGTTCCTTATAAATATCAGGAGTTGGAAGCAAAATATAATAATTTGGAA
>NZ_LR734821.1 GCF_900010725.2 Planktothrix serta PCC 8927
GACATTTCTAAATCTTGAAACCCTTTCACTTCTTACTGTTCCCTGTTCCCTGTTCCCTGTTCCCTTTCGCGTAGTGCTATAAAACTTTCAGGGAAAGAAACATCTTCATAAACAGCAGCAAGAGAACCAGAGAAATTAACACAGGTTAACTCTAGTTCTTGATTTCCTCGATAACTATAAAGCTCCCATCTCCCCTCTGTATTCCGTCGAAAACAATCAATGCGCTGGCGGTTTTGACTAATTAATACATATTCTTCCAAGGTTTCTAATTCTTGATAATCGATAAATTTATCCCCTCTATCAAAGGCTTCTGTAGAGGATGAAATTACTTCAATAATCAAGCAGGGATAGCATTTAAAATATTCAAAATTAACATCGCGTGAGTCGCAAGTCACCATAATATCAGGATAGTAGAAAATATTTAAACTTTCAATCCGGGCTTTCATATCAGCAAAATAAACACGACAACCGCTTCCCCGAATATGATTTCTTAGCATAGCCAGTAAGTTAGCGGTAATAGTGACGTGAGCATCACTCGCTCCAGCCATTGCATAAATTTTACCTTGGATATATTCATGTTTAATCGGGCTATTTTTTTCTGATTCTAAATATTCTTCGGGGGAAAGATAGGGATGAGCTTTATTAAACGTCATAGATTAATCCTCCTGAAAATCTAATTCTAACTGTATTTCTGTATTTTGAGTTTTGCGATAATCCTAGAGGTTGTAGCTTCATGGTACTGAGTTTATCCCCTTCTCTATTTTTGTTGTAGTCCAACTAACACAAATTGCGTTAAAATAATATTGATCAATGCAGCAACCTCCTAAAAATTCCCTATTTACAGTTGTGAAAACCTATGATTCCCCAAAAACTGACCCTAAAAAATTTCCTTAGCTACCGAGAAGCGACCCTAGATTTTAGTGGATTACATACCGCTTGTATTTGCGGTTCTAATGGGTCGGGAAAGTCATCTTTATTAGAAGCAATGGCTTGGGCAATTTGGGGGGAGAGTCGGGCAGAATCGAAGGATGATATTATCTATATGGGAGAATTAGAAACCCAGGTTGATTTTATATTTATTAGTCAGGGAAACTTATATCGGGTGATTCGTAACCGCCGCCGAGGTCAATCAGGAGCGTTAGAATTTCAAGTCGCAACCACCGTTTTACAAGAAATTGAAGATTTAGATAAAATTAAGTTTCGTCCCCTAACAGAAAAGGGAATATTAGCCACCCAACAGAAAATTATAGACTACTTAAAATTAGATTACGATACTTTTACTAATTCCGCCTATTTGCGTCAGGGAAAAGCGGATGAATTCATGATCAAACGTCCAGCCGAACGCAAAGAAATTCTGGCGAGTTTGTTAAAATTAGATCAATATGATGGCTTATCAGAAAAAGCCAAAGACTCAGCGCGTGACTATAAAGCCCAGGGGGAAGTTTTAGAACAAACTTTAACTGCAAATCAAGCCCAAATTGAACAAAAATGTCAACTTGAACAGGAGATTATTCAACTCCAAAATACCGTTGATCATCTGCAAGAAAAACAAATCCAAGACCGGGATAATTATCAACAGTTACAAGCGCAACAACATCATCGTCAAGCTTGGGAAAAATTATTAACCGGACAACAACAACAACATCAGACTTTTGCTCAAGATTATCGACGTTTACAACAGGAATTAGCCACGACACAACGCCAACGTCAGGAACTTGAAGCGGTATTACAACAGGAAACAGAAATTCAAGCCGGATATAATAATTTTATCACCCTACAAACTACCGAAGAAACCCTATCGGCTCAATTTAAAATTTATCAAGATTCTCAACAGCGTCGTCAACAGTTACAAGAACAACAACGTCAACATCTTAATACCTTACAACAACAAATTCAAACCCTACAAGCTCGTTTAGAAGCGTTGACTCAACAGGAACAGGATTATTTACAAAGTTTAAGCCAAAAACCCGATATTGAAGCCGGGTTAGAACAGTTACAAACGGCTCGAACTCGTTTAAATCAGTTTGATCAATTGCAATTAGAAGTTACCCCAATTTTACAACATCGTCAACGGATTCAAACGGAGTTAGATCGGGCTCAATCTCGTCAACAAGCAAGGTTAGAGGAATTAAAAACCTCTGTAGGAAAACTTCAACGAACGCTCCAACATCATCGCCCCCAATTAGAAGCACAATTACAAACCACTGCTGATCAAATTACGGAATTAGATAAGAAAAAAGTCTATCAACTGCGAGTCAGAGAAAAGGGACAGGAACGTCATCATTTTATCGATCGCTTGAATAATGTTAAACGGGATTATGAAGAAAAATTAACAGAACTAGAGCAGAAAATTCAACTGTTATCAAAATCGGAAACAGAGGAAACAGAAACCGCCGAATTACCTTTGTTGCGATCGCAATTTCCCCCCTGTCCTCTGTGCGATCGCCCCTTAGATGAACATCACTGGAATTTAGTTATTTCTAAACATCAAAACCAACAACAGGAATTCAGAAACCAAATTTGGGTTATTCATGAGCAGTTAGTGGTTGCGGATCGAGAACTGAAAATTTTACAGGAGGAATACCGACAAATTCAACAAGATTTATTACCCTACGAAGAATTGCGAGAACATCGGGTAAAAATTCAAGCTCAGTTAGAAAGTTTGTATCAAGATGAACAACACTTACAACAACTGGTTTTAGAACAAAAGGCGGTTCAAACCCTATTAGAAACAGGTAATTATGCAACGGATTTATATGCAGAATTGCAGAATTTAGAGCAGAAGTTAAGCCAACTTAATTATAATGAACAAAGCCATGCTTTAGCCAGAAATGAGGAAAAAAGGTGGCGTTGGGCGGAAATTAAATATAGTCAAATTCGAGATGCTCAAGACAAATTAAATAAAATTCAGGTTCAAAAACCTGAATTAGAAACTCAAATTCAAACCTTAACCCAAACCTTGAGCGAACAGAAAAATAATTCTGAAATTCAACAAGAAATTCTAGCGTTAGAGCAAAAAATTAATCAAATGGGTTATAATGTAGAAGAACATAATCGCATCCGTTCCCAGTTACGTCAAGCTCAAGTTTGGTTAACTCGTACCGAACAATTAAACCAAGCCAAACAACAATATCCAATTCTTCAACAACGCATTGAAGAATTAGAAACCCTAACCCAAGAACGAGCAAAGAATTTGCAAGGAATTCAAGGTCAAATCGAACTATTACAACAGCAATTAAAAGAAACTCCCGACCCCACAGAAGCGTTAAAACAGTTAGAGCAATTGATTCAACAACAACGGCTAAAATTAGATAGTTATTTAGGTCAATTGGGAAGTTTACAACAACAACAAACTCAAATTGATCAGTTAAATGTTCAACAAACGGAACTTAAAACTCAATTAGATACCGTCCGCCGTCAATATCGGGTTTATCAAGAATTATCGCAAGCCTTTGGCAAAAATGGGATTCAAGCGTTAATGATTGAGAATATTTTACCGCAATTAGAAGCAGAAACCAATCAAATTTTATCTCGATTATCTGCTAATCAACTTCATGTTCAATTCGTAACGCAACGCACCGGACGCGGTAGTCGCTCTACCAAAAAAACAGCTAAAATGATTGAAACCTTAGAAATTCTAATAGCAGATGCGAGGGGAACTCGTTCTTATGAAACCTATTCTGGGGGGGAAGCTTTTAGAATTAATTTTGCGATTCGTTTAGCCTTAGCTAAATTATTAGCACAACGGGCGGGAACGTCTCTACAAATGTTAATTATTGATGAAGGTTTTGGAACCCAAGATGCGGAAGGATGCGATCGGTTAATTGCTGCTATTAATGCGATCGCCTCTGATTTTGCTTGTATTCTGACTGTTACTCATATTCCCAGTTTAAAAGAAGCCTTTCAAGCTCGAATTGAAGTGCATAAAACCAGTCAAGGATCGCAAATTTACCTCTCCATTTAAGCAGACTTCTAATCCTGATGAGTAGATCTTACCCCTATAGGTTTGCTACCTTAGTCTCTGTCCGTACTGGCCAGGAGGAGGGGAAGAATAAAAGAAGACGATAATCAACAGTCAATAGTCAAACGTCAACCCAAACCCGAAATGTGTCAAACTATAAAGGATGGGTTGGAGAACTCGGACTTGGTTAAGCAGACAAAGCTATTTACGCAACAGGATCAGCAGGCTAATGCTGGTGCTGCATCTCGTAAGCGTCTTGATTTTTTGGCGTGGGTATCCCGAAGCAGCGCCATTTTGACGTTAGTATTACTGTCGGCGGGAGTCAGCGTTGCTCAGTCTCAACCCCTGAAGTCTCCAGAGCCGAAACCCACGACTCCGACTGAAAAGATATCCCCGACGGATCGACTGGAACTCGAACAACTGCGAGAACAGCAGCGCTTACAAGAACAGGTTCAAGCGGAAGCTCAACGGGCCTTTAAACAGACAATGACGCTGTTTAATCTGTTGTTAGGACTCTTAGGGATTTTATTAGCAGCAACCTTAGTGGGATTATGGTTATTGCGGCGTTCTGTTGTTCGAGAAGTAACGATTATTGTTAAAAATCATCTGAATGAATTAGGGGATTTAGAAGGCAAAATAGCAGCCGCCAATCAACAAATGCAAGCGGTAATTCAAGAAACCGATCGCATTGCTGAAGATTTGCATTTAGAAACCCATAATTTTCAGGATGAATTAGGAAGCCAACGCAGTCAAATTGGGGAATGGTTAACGGAATTATCCCAAGTTCGTCAACGGGCTTTACAAGACTTTCAAGAAGAAACTCAACAGGTTGAGCAACAACTTCATCACTTAGAAATTGAGTTTTCTAAACAACTGTCAGATTTACAAAACCGAGCCAGTAATCAACAAAATTTAATCTTACAAAATTTAGATAAACTGGGAACGAATTACGCCAACCATCTTACGGGGTTACAAGCGGATGTAGATGGACAAAAAAATACGGTTTTAGAGCATTTTAAACAATCAGAAACGGTTTTAACGACCCAATTATCGGAATTACAACATCAAGTTCAAAATCAACGCGATCGCCTCTTCCAAAGCCTAGAACAAGTAAGTGTAGAATTCAGAACAACGGTGTCCGGTTGGCAAACTGATGTGGAAGGACAAAAAAATACCGTAGGTCAGAATTTACAACAAATTGAAGCGGAATTAGTTCAAGAGTTATCCCAACTGCAAAAACAGGCAGAAACCCAAAAAGATCGGGTATTTGCTCGTTTAGAACGATATGAAACCGATTTTGCACCGCAATTAGAAGAAATTCGGATTAAATCGGAACAAAAAGCTCAAGAACAAATTGATTTAGCGTTGAGAAACTTAGAGAAATTTGGCAATGATGCCGTTACAAAACTCTCTGATTCTCAAGGCAGAATTCAGGGACAAATGGAGCAGAAACTCCAAAGAATTCAACAGTTAGAACAGCAAGCGGAAACCCAACTCGCTACCTATCAACAGCAAATTCAGACCCAGGTAGATGAAAAGTTACAACGATTACAACAATTAGAAGTAGACTATGCTGGGATTATTGCCGATAGTCAGGCGGGATGGAAAACCCAAAAAGAACGTATTGTCCAACGGTTAGAGAAGTTTGATCAAGATGTGAATGGGGTAATTGAACAGTTAAGAGGGGATTTACAAACCCGCAAGGATTCTACTTTTAAGAAATTGGATAAATTTGACACCATGTTAACGGAACAGTTAACAGAAGTTCAAGCAGATGCTAATACTCAAAAAGCGGGAATTTATCAAGAATTAGTGGCAATGCAGTCGGAAGCGTTAACGAGAAAAGATGAAATTCTCAAGGAATTAGCGGCAATTGCTCCGACCGCTTTAGTGGAATCGGCGGTATCAGAAATGATGCAAAAAATTGAAACAATTACGGATCAATTAGAACGGTTACAATCGAATAAACCGGAGCTATTTTTAAACGTCGATGATTATGTTCAACAGGGGAATGTTTTATTTGCCGAAGGACGTTATGAAGAAGCTTTAGGAGCGTTTCATCAAGTTGTAGAATTACAACCGAATGATTATCGAGCTTGGCTAAATCGAGGGATGGCTTTAAGTCGATTAAAACGTCAAAATGAAGCGATCGCATCTTATAAAAAAGCCTTAGAAATTAAACCCGATTATCATCAAGCTTGGGTAGATTTAGGC
Organism: Planktothrix serta PCC 8927; assembly: GCF_900010725.2. Taxonomy (NCBI): domain Bacteria; kingdom Bacillati; phylum Cyanobacteriota; class Cyanophyceae; order Oscillatoriales; family Microcoleaceae; genus Planktothrix; species Planktothrix serta. The sequence goes on from NZ_LR734821.1 coordinate 6,176, forward strand.
GTAACTTATGGTAAATTACAAAAACATCAAGATGCCTTTGAAGCCTTTGATCAAGCGGTGAAAGTTAAACCCGAAGATGGGGTGGCGTGGTTAAATCGGGGGATGGCGTTACAAGCCATTGAACGTTATTCAGATGCGGTGACATCTTTTGATCAAGCGATTGAATTTGATCCTGATAATTCTAAAGCCTGGAATTATCGAGGTTATGTTTTAATTAAGTTAAAACGGGGAAAAGAAGCGTTAGAAAGTTTAGATCGAGCGTTAGAATTAAAGCCCGATTATGCTGATGCTTACTATAATAAAGCCCTTAGTTATGCTCAACAACGTCAAACAGAATTAGCTGTTGAACATTTAGAGCAAGCTATTGATCTAAATACTCGTTATCGGGAGGAAGCTAAAACTGACCCAGATTTATATCCAATTGTCAAGTTTTTGCGTCCTAAAGCTAAACTTCAATCTTGAAGGGAATAGGGAACAGGAGGAAAACAAGTTTAGGTTTTAGGAGGCATTAATCATCCTTGAAGTTCAGGAATATGCTCATTTTCATAATTTTCAATTAAGATACCCAGAATATCCATGAGTGAGGCGAGGGGATGTTGTTCATCTTCGCCCACTTCATCAATGAGTTGATCCAGCCATTCCACAAGCTGTTGATAACTCGCTTCATCGCGGGGAATTACTAACCGATGAGCCAGGGGTTGCCACAATTTTTGAGTCTCTGCAATGCTCAACATTTTGTGTGCTAATTCTATTTTTTATTCTGGCATTCTAACACAATCTTCTGTAATAAATTCCTCAGCATTGTTAACAATAGGTGGCAAACCTGGAGCGACAACAGATAAACCTTGAGATTCCCGATTTGCGATTTCAAAATTTAATTCTAATAGCAACTTTAAGGGGTCATCTTTTGGTTTTATTCCATAAGCTTCTCCCACGGCTGTATCGAGTTCGGCTTGAACTTTGCGGAGGAGATGATCTCCGGGTAAATCCAAAGTGCGATAGAGTTCTCTTAAACTCCACTGATTTTTTGTCATCACTTTACGTCGTAATTGTCGTAATTTCACGGCTGATGCAGCTACTTTTTTAACCTGTGTTAATGTTGGGGATTGAGGAAACGGGAAAGAATCAAAAACTGTGTTAGATGTGTAGCGAAAATCGCCCTTTAAAGTTGAACAACGCGCCATAAACCAAGACCAATGAATTCCAGATTGAAGAATACCAAATGAGTAATCATCATTTAAGGAAAATACTTGCAAAGCATCATTCGGATGAATGTTGTTATGAATAAATTCAAAAATTGGGCGTTTAGTGACTCTTGCACAAACAATATATCGAGTAATTTTAGAAATTTTATTCAGCATCTCAGGCCGTCCTCTCCAAAATTTCCACCATCGCTGAAAATGAGACTGACGCGGGCCTGTTTCTCTATTTGTTTCCTGTTTTTCTTTCTCAGCATTAGCTTGCATTGCTGGCATCACATAAAGTTTGATATGCTCAAACGCTTTTCCATACTGCATTGCTGCAAAAATATCTTGACAGTTATTTAGATCAATTGCGTATCGAGAAGGCAAACTGTGGGGATGACTTAGAAGTTCATCTCCTGTTAAATAAGGGTAAATTACAGCTTTAGTTAAAGGATCTCTTAACATCATTTGAGCTTGATTATAACTCAATAAAAATCCCTCATGTCCGTGGGTTTGCCCTTGATAACAAGCTTCTGAATTAGCATTAATTGATAACTTTTTAGCTTGAGTCACATCAAGTTTTGCAGACAAAGCGGAATTGATTGTATCTAATTCGGCAATTTCCCAAGAGCTATTTTGATCATCTCCAAATTGAGTAAAAAGTTTCTTTTTGCCCTGTTGTTCGCCTTTAATCCAGTTAACAATAGAAACATGAACTACCGCATCCCCTGACCAAACTTGAGTAGAAATTGCTTCAGTAATTGTGCCACCATTGCCCACAATATAATCTAAACCGCCTTCACGAGAATAATTTTGTCGGATGGTATTTGTACCAACAAGTCCGGCGCGTCCATTAGGTTTTAATTCATCATGGGCGCGGCGAAACCAATAGACACAAAAATCAGCCCTTCCTGGTATTTTAGGATATTTTTCTCGGAGTCGGTGTACATAAGCAGCACCATATTCCTGCTGCATTTTATTTTTCGATTGATAGGGTGGATTGCCAATAATTGTATCCGCTTTTATCCAATCACAAAATAAAGCATCATCACAGCGAATATTTTGATCTAAATTATCAAGAGGTAACGCTTGATCCATGTCTAATGCTAAGTTCATCTGCACCCCATTAAGGGACTTATTTTCTTCATCCAGGGCTAATTTTTTAGCCAACATTAAGGTGATTTTGGCTAATTCCACTGCAAAGGGTTTAATATCAATACCATAAAATTGGCTAGTTTTTACTAACGACATCGTACCAATCGTATTAGCAGCACGGGTAAAGTTTTGATGAATCTTAGTGAGTAATTGGGCTTCTAGTCGCTTGATTTCTCGATAAGCAACATACAGAAAGTTACCACTCCCACAAGCGGGATCAAGAACTTTAAAATTAATTAATTCTTGTCGAAGTGCCAGTAAGTCTTTTAAGGTATTGGCGGCTTCAATTCGTTCTCGCCAAGGGCGGATAATCGTCGGCAAAACTACTTTTTGAATATCGGCTTCGCTGGTGTAGTGAGCACCTAACGCATGACGTTCTTCTTTACCCATACTAGACTCAAATAACCCGCCAAAAATCGCAGGTTCTACTTTTGACCAGCGTTCTGTTGCTGCTTCTAATAATAAGTCAATTTCGCTTCGGGTAAGGTGTATGGGTTCAATTGTTGAGAAAATTCCCCCATTAAAATAGGGTACATTATGATAGTGACTGTTTTGAGGAGCCGGGCGATCGCTTCCCATCTGTCGAAATAAACCCCCAATTAAATCATAAGAACTAAATCGATTGGTTTGGCAATTTGTTAAAAATTCAGTGAATAAACCTCTGGGAAGTAAATCAATATCTTCAGCAAACAAAGCGACTACACACTGAAGAATAAACCGTTGAGCCGTTTCTACTGTTTCCCCTCGCTCTACTAAACGATTAAAAACTTGAGCTACTTTATTAGCAGCATTTCGAGTTACATCAATTTTATTATTATTAAATACAGGCTGTTTATTTTCGGGAAACAGAAAGTTAAAAGCAGTAAAACGATCCGGTAATTCTTCCAAACTTACCCGATCTACAGGTTCCCTAAGCTGAAGATCAAAATCATAAATCCAAAATTCATCAAAATTACAAAGCACTACATATTTAGGACGTTGGGGCACTAATTCTAACCAATATTCAAAAGCTTGTTGATAGTATTTTTCTAGTTTTTCTCCTCGTTTTTTCATTTCTAATAATAATCGAGGTCGCCACAATAAATCAGCAAATTTTGTGGTTTTCCCTTTGGCTTTTATCCGATATTCTAGTTCTGCTCCGGCTTGTTTATAACCTTGATGACCAAATGCTTGAAACAGGCGATCGCAAAATACTTGCGCCTCCCCTTTTTCGTCACCTTTCAAAGTTCGGGCGTAGTCAATAAAGGAGTTAATATTAGTTAGTGTATGGGTCATTCTTCTATTTCTCTATGGATAATAACAGGGTCATATAGCAAGTCTAAATGAATTGTACACTCATAATGATCAAGATTATTAACCCCAAAAAATGGACACAAATTCGGTGTGTAGGGGCGAGGCGCGCCTCGCCCCTACGATTATTTGGATTTCCTGCTATTTGTACACCAGATTTCATTAATTATTAATAGCACTAACCCGATCGGATGCCTTTTTCCCTTTTCAATAATCCTTGACTTTTGTGAGCTTTTCTATTAGAGTAATCAATATTGGTTTTATTATATTTCTGACCCTCAATGAGTTGTTATGGTATTAACAAATTCCTCTCCTAACCCTCGTCCTATTGCTCTTAATTTATCAGGAGGAATTGCCCTCGGAGCTTACATGGCTGGGGTGTGTTTTGAATTAGTTAGACAGGCGAGAAAAGACAATTCTCCCCTGTTAATAGATTTGATTACAGGCGCCTCTGCGGGAGCGATGACGGGAGCTATTACAGCTTATTATTTATTAAATCGAGAGATTCCCGATAGTGAATATGAATCCCAAAATCTTTTAGAAAGAGCTTGGGTAGAACGGGCCGATATGAAAGATATTGATACGGTTTTTGCGATTGAAGATTACCGTCAAGCCTTAAAGAATTTATTTAAAAGTCAAAATGAGAGTTTATTGTCTCCAAAAGGGATTAAAAATATTGCTAATTTAATTACTGAAAATACAGATCAACTTAAAGTTCATCAACCTTTAGCTTTAATAATGACGGTCACGAATTTACAAGGACTATTAGTAACTTATGAAAATAAATGTCAGAATTATTCCGGTGTTCCTGCTATTAATCATGCAGAAACTCGTCGCTTTTTGTTTCATTCTGAGTTAAATCGCCAAGATAATCGCTTACAAAATATCTGGGGAAAAGTGATTGATACTAGCTTAATTTCTGGGGCGTTTCCCTTAGCTTTTCCTCCGGTTCAAGATGCGTCTAGTATTAAAAGTTATAACTTAAAAAATCTCAGTCCGGCTTATTTTAAAATTTGCTCTGATTCCGGTGAACAACAGCTAGATTCAGCATTACCAATGTTTTGTCCAAAGGGGAATGGAGAACAACTTAATTTTTGGTATAGTGATGGTGGAATTTTAGATAATTTACCGATTCTGAAAGCGATTGATTTAGAAGCCAGTATTCAATTAAGTTCTTCTCCCAATTCAGACTATTTAATTCAAGAGGAAGGTCGAGATTTTATTAAATTTAGTCATGAATTTAACCGCAGTGTCAAAACAGAACGAGATCAGCGACTTTATGTTTATGTTTCTCCCTATTCTTTAGAAAATTTAGAAAGTAAACCCAGCTTGAAAAAGAACGATTTTAATTTGTTTGATTTGTTGTTTGGGGGATTAAAAATTCCATCGATTCAACAAGATGCGATACAGTTAAAACAGATAGTTAAAATTAATGAACAAGTCGATTACAAAGAAAAGATATTATCCCATTTAGAAACTTTGTCAAAAAACTCGTCTGGGGAGACAATTTCTCAAATTAAAGCTGACTTAGAAAAAGCAATTCCATATCATCATATTCAATTATCACCGATTACACCTTTAATTTTAAATCAAATTCCAGCCATTGAGAATTTAGAAGCGAGAAATGAACTGGAACATCTTTATCAAAAATTTCGCTACTTATTTAAAACGCCTGTAGTCGAAAAACCGACGGATGCTGATCAACTATTAGCCTCAGATTTTCTCAATGCTTTTGGCGGATTTTTCGATAAAAAATATCGAGAACAGGATTTTATTTTAGGAAGACTTTGTGGCTTAACTTGGCTACATTTAAACGTTTCAGAAATTCATACTCAAAGTTCAATTTCAACGTTAAATAAAATCTTTAATTCGGGTCAAATTCAATTTGATAATCCCAAAGTTAAAGATTTAAAAATTAGCTATAGAATCCGCTTAATCCGAATATTAGTTCGGGCGCTACGAATGATGACGGCTCAAACTCAAATGAAAAATAGCAATAAAATTTTACTCTGGCTGGCTCAAATTGTTTTACTTCCCTTATTCCTTCTGATTGAACTTCTATTAACCTTCGCGTTAATGTCTACTGAAATTGTTGAACTTTTATTAGAAAAAATCCATCATCAATAGAGAACACCGCCGAGGAGGGTTTGGTGAGTATTCAAGGTTGACAGAAAACCCGCCCCGACAACTTTAATACCCCTTGATGATCCCTCTAATTCTTAGTGTCTTAGTCTCTTGGTGTTTCCCCCAATAATTATCGCTCTAATTTATTCGGAATTCCTTCACAACCTCCAGGGATAGTTTTTCGAGATTGAGAACCACACCATGCACAACAATAATAGCGATTTTCTTCAGATAAATTATCGACCCCAGTAAAGTCAGCATTTTCAACAACAGCCCCCGTATGTTCTCCCGTAGTAAAATCAGGAATTAATGTGCGACTGCGGGGAGATGCTGTTTCTGGGGAACCATAAAACAGTCTTATAGCACGCAAATTTGTATAAGATAAATTGGCTTCATAGAGAATAGATCTCGCTAAATTAGCCCGAACTAAATCACATCCCCTTAAATTAGCTTTAACTAAATTCGCATCACTTAAATCTGTGCGTCGGAGGTCAGTTTGAGATAAATCTGCACCCGCTAACATCGCCCCTAAATCAATCACTCGCACCCCATGAGCGCGATCTTCTGCATAATTACCATTTCCATCTAACATCGGACGTCCGAGATGGCGATCGCGTTGTAACGGAGTAATTAATTTAGCTTGGGATAAAAACCGCAGAATTTTAGCTTTTCCTTCAGAATCCACACTTTTAACAATCGCAGAGGTTCGTCCTTCAGCAATTACCCGTTCTTGGGGCCAATCTTCTAATAATCCTTGTTCTCCTAATGCTAAATCCGAAACCCCTTGGAAATAAGCATCAATGGTTTGTTGTTGGGTAATTCGGTTTTGTTGCATCGTTAAATCTCTGGAAATAATATACTGTCTCCAAGCCACATAAACGGCGAGAATAGCAATTAAAATTTGACCTAATGCTCCTCCTAAATCCCCCAAAGCGCCAATCGCATCCCAATTAATTGTAATATTACTGATTTCATTTTCTGTGTTAGCATTACTAAAAATGACTAACCCAATTAAAGAGCCTAAAATCCCAAAACAAGCAATAATTAAACTCCGCCAACTTGCCGGAATTAAGGTTGTCCAAACTTTGCCCCAACCTGACCAGATTAAGCGTAGGGAGACTACCAATGTCGCTAAGGCGCTGGCATATCCTAGGGTAATATTATCGACTCCTAACGCTAAAATCATCAATGCCATCGCCGATAGCACCACAATTGAACCCGATAGATAATTGGGATCATCCTCTAGGGTTAGATCTGGGTTTTCGATCTCCCAAGATTCCCCAGCGTTCAGTTGTATCTCCTCCATTGGGGGTTGGGGCTGAGGAGGTTCGGAAGGCTGAAGTACCCCACCATTCAGGTTTTCAGGGTTCTCCTGAACGCCTTGGGGATGAGATGAGGATGAATTTGGCTCCATTGTCATCGGTTAACCTCATTAATAGCAGGGAATAGGGAACAGTTTAACAGTTCACCATCTAGGTTTGCTGCGTCAGTCTATGTGACTGTTATATATTGATGGTGACAGATTATTTTCAGTTAAATTATCCTGATTTTAACTAAATCCGTCTTAAAATTGGATCAGGCTTCAGGGGTGTGAGGTTTTCGGATAGTAATATTTTCAGAAAGAGCCTGTGCATTGTGAAATTTTGAATAGATTGATTAATTATAGATCCAAATTGGGGAAAAAGGAACAAAAATTATTGTTGATAATAATCGTAAGGTAGAACCAAAAAAATGAATTTACCAGAATTTATTGATGGGCATTTTGACCAAAAAAATAGATATTTAGAGGAGCAATCACAATTCATGTCAAAACAACTGAAATTATTTTTTAAACTTTTGAATGCTCGTCTTTCTCGATCAATTGCAATCTGGGTATTTTCCAGCTTAATTTTTGTGGAAATTATGATTTTAATTCCTTCAGTTTATCAACGTCAAAATCAACTTTTACAACAATTACCTACAATATCTTCTAGTAAAATTGCCTGGATGATTGAAACTTATCCTTATAATTCTGATGCTGAACTTTTACAACAATTAAGTCATTTACATCATTTGAATCCTGAAATTTTAGGAGGAACCGTTTATAGCCAAACCGGAAAGTTAATTGGTCAATTTGGTGAGGCTCCCGCTATAAGTTTTTCACAAGCAATACAAGGAAAAACCTTATATTTGCGTCAAAATCAGGGCGATCGCTATGATGTAGCTTGTAATACGGTTTTGATCAAAAATAAATATCTGGTGATTATTCGCCATGATGCTTCTAGTATTTATGCTGATATTTATGCTTATATTTTAAGAATTGCTGGCTTGGTTTTAATTATTTCTATTTTTGTTACCTCAACGACTTTATTTATTTTAGGAAAAACCGTTATTCTTCCGATTCTAAAACTGCGATTAGATTTAATTGAAGCGGGAAAAGCTATTATTAATAACCAGCCTACCCCAAAATTTTATTCCCAATTAATTAAAAGAAATGATGAACTAGGTGATGTAATTGACACCTTTAAAACCCTGTTTGATCAAATTTATCAAGCCACTCTGGAACGAAATCGGGCTGAAGCAGATCTGCGGTTAGAAAAAGATAAATCAGAGCAATTATTACTCAATATTTTACCCTTTGCGATCGCTGAAAAGCTAAAACAAGATCAAGGTTGTATTGCAGAGCGGTTTGAAGAAACAACGATTTTATTTGCCGACCTAACGGATTTCACCGGACTCGCTTCTCGCTGTTCTCCCACACAAATCGTAACTTTTTTGAACGAAATTTTTTCAGAATTTGATCGGCTTGCAGATAAATACCAATTAGAGAAAATTAAAACCATTGGTGATGCTTATATGGTCGTTGGGGGTATTCCAATACCCAGACCTGATCATGCAGAAGCGATCGCAGATATGGCATTAGAAATGCAACAGATTATTCAACAATTTCGTCAACAGGATAATCAATTATTAAACCTTAGAATGGGGATGAATACAGGGCCAGTTGTTGCCGGAGTGATCGGATTAAAAAAATTCAGTTATGATTTATGGGGAGATGCAGTTAATATTGCTTCTCGGATGGAATCTCACGGTTTATCAGGACAAATTCAAGTCAGTCAAACCACCTATCAAAAACTCAAAGAGAACTATTTATTTGAAGAACGCGGTATGATTTTAATCAAAGGTAAAGGCGAAATGCGAACCTATTGGTTAACAGGGAAAGCAGGGGAGGAGAAAAAATAATTAACTTGCGTCTTCTTCAACCGTCAACCGCCAACCGTCAACCGTCAACCGTCAACAATTCATGACCTTTATTTCAGTTACCTACGGACTATTTTTATTAATTTTATGGGGATTATATTGGATTATTCCTTGGAAATCCTGGCGACTTTTTATTTTATTAACCGCAAGTCTAATTTTCTATTCTACATTACAAATTCAATACATCCCCTTACTCTTACTCTGGACAGTCTTTAACTTTGGTTTAGCCTTAACAATTGTAGAACCGCAAGAATGGGAAATCCCTCATATTTCTTGGAATCGTCGGCGCTCTTTTTTATTAACATTAGGAATTGTCATTAATGTTTTAATTTTAGTAGGGTTTAAATATTTACCCTTTATTTTTAATATCCTCGGAACAGCCGGGAATATTCCCCTGATTATTAATACCGGAAGTTGGATTGATCAATATGTCATGGCTCCTTTAGGGTTAAGTTTTTTCTGCTTTGAATTAATCGCCTATTTAGTCGATGTTTATCGAGGCGCACCCCCAGCAACTTCTTTACTCGAATTTACCGCTTATAAATTATTTTTTGCTAAATTAATTTCCGGGCCAATCACTCGTTATCATCATCTCAATAATCAGTTTAAAACCCTAAAATTCCCTGTTCCCGAACAAATTGCAGATGGATTATGGTTACTGGCTAGAGGTGCTATGAAAAAGGGACTTTTAGCCGATAATATTGGGATTTTAGTTGATCTCAGTTTCACTAATTTACAACGCGCCGGAAGTGGGGATTTATGGTTAGCAATCGTTGCCTATGGATTACAATTATACCTTGATTTTAGCGGTTATGTCGATTTAGCCAGAGGAACAGCATTACTCTTAGGATTGAGTTTACCGATTAACTTTGATGCTCCCTATTTTACCACCAGTATTGCCGATTTTTGGCGACGTTGGCATATTACATTAGGGGATTGGTTGCGGAATTATTTATATTTTCCATTAGGCGGTTCTAGGGTAGGATTATTTCGCACTTGTCTGAATTTAATCATTGTAATGTTAATCGCTGGAATTTGGCATGGCGCCGCCTGGGGGTTTGTAGTTTGGGGAGGATTACATGGGTTAGCATTAGTGATTCATCGCCTCACAGAATCAATATTTACAAAATTATCAATTACCTGGATTTGGAAAACTTTACCCGGCGTTTTAATCGCTTGGTTAATCACTCAATTAATGGTATTTACCGCTTGGATTTTCTTTAGAATTCCCAATTTACAAGATTCTTGGTGGGTGATTAATCATTTATGGGGTCATCCGGCTGATGTACAATTTGCTCATAAAGTTTATGTTGAATCCTTGGGTTTAGAACGACACAATCTTGTTATTTTATTATCCTCTATTTTTGGATTAATGACTTTAACAACATTCCTAAATCGAGGATTAAAATTAGAGTTAAATTGGACTGTAAAACTGGCTTTAGTTCCCCTGAGTTTCTTCACCGTTTGGCTATTAGCACCTGAAGGCGGTTTACCTTATATTTATTTTGATTTTTAATTGTTATAAAAGGGTATAGGGGAGATTTCAACCCATTTCTACTGCTTCCAGCAAACTCAAAAATTGGTTAATATCAATCAAAATATCTTCTGAAAAATGTTTAGGATAAGTCAACCGATGAAGATAGTAACCCGGAAGGGTTTCGCCAATATAATAATAGTAATCTAATTCGACTAAATTACTAATCCACCAATAGCAATGATAGACATAATTCGGAGAAAATAACTCAATAACTTTTGTTCCCGGTTGACAAAATACTAAATTTGTTAAACCACTCCCATGAGGTGCAATAATTAGTTCAGCTTGGGAAAATAACGCCGCTTGTTCGAGAACAGACATCGATTCTAATTGAACAGATTTGACTCCAAAGGGTTCTAAAACCGTTAACAATTCATCCTCATTTAAAATCCGACGACTTTTTGCTGAATTTCGAGTAATATAAATCCGTTTTAAACAAGGTGAATTTGAAATAGAATTAGCAGTCAAAAAATGCTGTTTTAAAAAATCGCACGTCCATTTTGGCATCCAAGCAACACAACCCGGAAAAGAAGGAACAATTAACTCCCTTGCTTGAATATGATGAAGTTTATGAATATTAATTTGTTGATTTTCGGGAATTCCTAATAATTCTAAAGTTTCCTGTTGGAAACTAAACCGATTATCAACAATAAAATAATCAATTTTATCTATATTAAAATTACTTTTTGTTAATAATTCAATACGAGGTAAAATATCTAACATCCAGTGAAAATAAACCGAATTTGAAAGTCCTGCTAAAACAGCAACCCTGCCGTTAATATTATGAATAGGAGGTAATTTTCCCTGGGATAAAATAGAATGTTGACTCGGATGTTTTGCGGGATGACTTGGACTTAATAAAGGAAATTCAGGAGAAAGATCCCCTAAAAAATGCTGTTCATTGGTTAAAATTGCTGATTGAGTTTGATCAGAACTTAACCAAAATCTTCCTTTAGGAATTTTAATCACAAAAGCAGCAGGAAGTTGAATCTGTTGACCAAATCTAAAACTAAAATGAATAGAATAATCAAGGGATTTGGGAGGCTTTAAATTAACAATGGTTTCAGGGTAAATTTGTAGATAATCCAGTTTATTTAAAGGTTCACTTTTGAGCCAATCTTCTGTTAATTCATCAAACTGAGTCGGAGGATTAATCGGTTGAATTGCTGAAATATCAAGATCGGATTTTAGTTTTCCAGCATCCAATAAATAGTTGATTAAATTATCAACCAAAACAGCAATATTTGATTCATTTTTCAGAGCTTTTTTGAAATAAAATAAACCTGCTTTAATTTGATTTTTATAGAACAATAAAAATCCTAAATACATTAAATACAAAGCGGATTCAGGATCAAATTTTAAACATTGTTTTAAGCAGTAAATTGCTTCATTTATTTCTCCAATATTAAATAAACTATAACCTAAATTATAATAAGCTTCAGTCAGATTCGGCTGATAATAAATTGCTTCTTTAAAATGGGTTATAGCTTTTTGAAATTCTTCTAATTTTAACCAACATTTTCCAACTACTAAGTGATAAATTGCTTTCTTATTTTCAATATAAAATTCACTATCATTAACAGTATTGATCCCAGATAAAGAACCTGACAAATTTGCACCCAAATAACATTGTAGTGCTTCTAAATAATCCTGTTTATGCTTATAAAATATATTCCCCGAACTTAAATAAACTTCAAAATTATTAGGCGCAATTTCTTGCGCTTTTTTAAGCAAAATTAATGCGGAATTTTGATCAAAATCAGATAAAATTTTACCGAGACAAAGATATAAATCTATTTGAGCTTCTAACGGGAAATATAATAATTTCAAAAGTTGAATAGCAAGGGGATTAATATTAGAGGTTGATAGAGTTTCGTCTTGAACTCTTGAAATTAAAGCTTGATAAAATTGAGGCTGTCGTTGCATCCCGTGTTGGAGAGCATCAATCCCTTGTTCAAATAATCCCCTAATTATTAAACTAATTCCTAAATCACTGTAAGCGGGTGCATAATTTGGTTGAAGTTGAATCGCATTTTGAAACGCATTAATCGCAGCTTCCCAGTGTTGAATTTGAGTTAAACAGAGTCCTAATTGATAATAACTTAAATAATCTGGAAAACGTTGAATAACAGCTTGATAACATCGAATTGCATCTTCAAACTGTTCCAGTTTTTGATAAAGAATGGCTTGATTAAGATAAGCTTTAACAGCATCAGGTTGCAATTCAATCGCCTTTTGCCACATCTGAATTGCTGTTTCCAAATCTCCTTGAAGCGCGATGGCATGACCTAGATTATCATAAACCTCAATATCAGGATCACACCATTCTAATATAGCTTCATAAATTAGTTGAGCAAATTGAAAATATTGAAAAGATAAATAATCCCTAGCTTTAGATTTTAAAAAGTCTATAAATGCCGTGATTTCTGCTGCTTCCAAATCTAAATTAAATTGGGTAAAAGCAGAAAACCAAATCGTTTGAGCTTGAAATAAATCTCCTTGCAATAACCAAGATAATCCTAAATACCAATAGTTAGAAACAATATCAGGAGACTCTAAAATACATTGTTCATAAATTGATATAGCGTCTAAAAATTGTTGTTTCTCAAAATAACTATTTCCTTGCTCTTGGAGTTTATTGATATCAGGAGTTTGATTTGAGGCTATATGATCTGACATTAGACACCTGTTTTTGAAGATAAACTTAATTCGATTGGACTTCTGCCTCTAATATTTTTTGAATCCGATTATGAGTTTGTTCTAAATGTGCTAAGGTATAGGCATTCATCTTATTTTGATGTCGTTTTAACGTCGTTTCCAACTGTTTATTTAACTGTTGAAGTTGATACCAAGCTAAGGTTTCTGCATCTTCAGGAACGGTCATTTTTCGCAAGACCATCTCACTCAAAATTTCTAAATGTTCCCGTTGTAAAGAACGCCGAATACTAGAAATCTCAATCTCTCCATTATTAGCTAAAATTTCTGCCCAAATTCCATTTTGAACCGTTTCAAATAATTCCGGTAAACTTAAAGCATTATTCGCTGTTGTTTTTAACTCTAAATCTCGTAAGCGAAATAACCGTGTTGAAACAAACAATTCGCGTAAAATATAACGCTGAAACCAACTAATTCGGCGGGTAATAGGATAATCTAAAGCACTATTTTGATCAGGATTTGCCCAATCTGACCAACGCGCAGGTGCTAACTGGTTTAATAGATTGGGAGAAAACTTAAAGATTTCATCGGTAAATACATAAGTTTGCAAAAGTTTTAAAGCATTGCGTTGTTTTTCAATCGAAATAGACTCAAAAGGTAAACGACGATATCCTTCTCCTGCTCTGGTTCGATTAAAAGATTGTCCGCCAATATACAGCGTTAAATTAATCGCTTGACTGGAATAATAATCAAAAATTGTATCAAACATTTTCCGCATTTTATCATAGCCTTCTCCGTCACGAGGGGTATAATTTTCTAACCGTTTCCACATCTCAACTGCATTATCAAATTGCCATTGAGAATATTTCAACATATCATTACTTAAATCTCTTGTATTTGTGGCTGGGTCAAGAAAAACCCCCCAGAAATCTTCATCCGTTGCATAAGCTAATTCCGGTTGATTTGCTCGTTTAGCAATCTCTTGTAACCCTTGCCATTCTGCTTCTGTTGTTGGACTCGCAATCGGTTTATAACCATATTCAATTGCCCATTGATCATAGGGCCCTATTTGGGTGGGAAAATAATCGCCCTGGGGTGTTCCTTGAGGAGCTAAATTAACCGGAAGATAATCCATTACTGAACTGACTAATCCCTTAGTTCGAGTGATTTCAGGATTATTTAATTCCTCTGGAGATAGGAGAGTGCTACCTTGAAAATTATGTCTTAATCCCAAGGTATGCCCGACTTCATGGGAGATTAAAAGACGGATATATTGTTGAATATAGTCTTTTAGTTTAGGACTATTAGGCGTAACATTTTCTAACAAGGATAAGGCAGTTGTCCCAATCATTAATTGTTCATTAGATGCCTGGTGAAAACAAATTTCTTCAGCAAAATTAGCAGCAGACTTATGATTAGATTCTGTTGGAGATTTTTTAGCCATTGAATAGGCATATAATCCAATTGGGCAAGCTTGATTGGCTGTATTCAAGGTAGAATTATTATTTCCATCTTCCTCAAATATTATTGCAGAAGTATTTCCTAAAAATACTCCGGCTCCCTCTTGGATACCTTTAATACCATTGCTTTCGATAATAATATCAGCATCTAATATTTCTCCAGTTAACGGGTTAATATGGGAGGGGCCGTAGCCACTAAAGGGAGATTTAAAGGAGGTAGACCAACGAATCGTATTATAACGCACATCCGCCGGATTCCAAGGCGCATTATCGGGCATTTGCTCCACTTGAATAGCATTAATAAATCCGGCTTGCTCAAAGGCTTTATTCCAGAATAGAATTCCCTCTCGAATCGCATCCCGATATTCTAAAGGAACCGTATTTTCAATCCAAAATGTAATCGGTTTAACGGGAGGAGAAAGGTCAGCATTAGGGTCTTGTTTTTCCAAATTCCAGCGATTAATATAACGAACAATGGAAGATCGATCTGTTCGTCCTGATAAATCTTTATAGGTGGTTGTAAAATATCCGACTCGTTCATCGGCTAACCGAGGACGATAACCATTATTAATAGGAACGGCTAATAAACTATAGCGAACTTTTAAATTAAAAGTGCGGTTATCGGGTAAGGAAGGAATCGATTTTGCTTCCCCATATTGTCCGAGAGAGAATCCAAATATAGACTCAATTTCAACGTTTTCAGGAAAGGATTGAATCTGAGAAATATAGGATTTACTCGGATCAATAGAATAATTATTCTTTAAAAACTCTGAATATTCAATCATTAATCCGGGTAAATCACTGGCACTATTAAATAAATCACTAATTTCAATTAATACCGTTTTTCGTTCGGGATGAATACTTAAAATTGGCAGAGTTTTTAAAACAGATTCACTGAAAGAACGATTGACTGAACGAATTTGAGGATCGTTTTCATCAGTCCGAAAATTAATATTAGGAACAACAATTTGAATTTGATTTTGCACCAAACGGAATTGAAACAGCAAATCCCTGAGATGAGTTCCGCTTACAATTCCTTGTTCTCCAATACCCGATTCTAAGGTGGCAAAAGACAGAAAATTTTGATTCAATTGTTCAGGTTTTAATTCTAAATAAACTTTTCCCGACTCTTTTTTCTGATAAATTGTAAATAAACCGTCTAATTTTTCACTTCCTTGAATCACTTGCTCAAAGGGTTGTGGGGTAACTTGTTGAGCCACTAAATATCCTCTAAATTCGGAAAAAGAAACCTCCTGAGCATTGACTTGAGATAATCGTACAATTATCATTAAAAATGATATTAAACCCAACAAAACGAAACGTTTTGCCTTTCTAAATTTGGTCATGATTCGTACTATCCCTTTTGGTAATCTGGTTTTCATATTTTCAATCCCAAAAAGTCAGTGATCAGTTATCAGGTTGGGGTTGACAGTTGGCGGGTACGGGCGGGGCTATCCATCGGTGTCAACTTAACCCAAAAACTGGTGATTATAGCCCAGATTAGATCCCCCTAAATCCCCCTTAAAAAGGGGGACTTGGATCTCCTGTTCCCCCCTTGTTA
>NZ_LR734822.1 GCF_900010725.2 Planktothrix serta PCC 8927
AACTTAAGCCGAAAACCCGTGATTACAGCCGAGATCAGATCCCCCTAAATCCCCCTTAAAAAGGGGGACTTTGAACTCTAATTCCCCCCTTTCCAAGGGGGGGTAGGGGGGATCTAGAACTAGAAAAAAATCAACGAACTTTCGGTTTTCTAGCTTACTTTTAGCATTAAGTTGACACTAATGGGATAAAACCCGTCCCTACAGTTAGAAATTAAATTGCGCTTATGTTAGAAGCCAATGGTTTATTTAATGAATCCTTTTATTTAGCTCAAAACCCTGATGTAGCGGCTGCTGTTGCCTCTGGGGTGATTGTTAATGGATTTCAACACTTTATCGAGTCGGGTCAATTTCAGGTTCGTCAACCCAGTCCCCTCTATGATGAATCCTATTATTTAAGTACAAATCCTGACGTTGCCCAAGCTGTCAATAGTGGAGCTTTTGCCAGTGGCTTTCAACATTATATTAATATCGGACAGTTTGAAAATCGCAACCCCAGCGTTTTATTTGATAGCACCTATTATTTAAACGAAAATCCTGATGTTGCTCCAGAAGTTGCCCAAGGAAATATTACCGGAATTGAGCATTTTGTTGAATTCGGACAATTTGAAAATCGAAATCCTACACCCCTATTTAATACTAGCTATTATTTAGCTCAAAATCCTGATGCGGCGGCTGCGGTGGCTCAGGATGAACTCACGGGAATTCAACATTATATTGATATTGGAGCCGCCCAAAATCGTAGGTTTACCCCCTTTATTGAACCGGAGGGTTCTAGTTTACCTAACCGAGTCGCAACGGGTGATACAACCCCAAATTCAACGGTATTTTGGACGCGCAGTTCGGCGGCGGGGCCTGTTACTTTAGAATATGCGAATAATCTGAGTTTTATTAATCCTCTGGGAGTGCTTAATACTATTGTAACAGATATTACCCAACCTGTTAAATTAGAAGCCAATAATTTAAGCCCGAATACTCAATATTTTTATCGATTTACGAATGCAGAAGGGGTGTCATCTGTGGGAAATTTTCGGACTCCGGCAACAATTGAAACCCAAAAGGGTTTAAGATTTGGAGCAACGGCAGACGGACAAGGGGAATTAATGCCTTATGTCTCTGTTAATAACGTTCCTGAACGCAATTTAGACTTTTTTGTGCAAGTCGGAAATACAATTTCTGCCGATACGATTTCCCCCGATTTACCGGATGTTCAACAAGCAACAACTCCCCTAGATTTTAGCACTAAATATAATGAGATTGTTTCCTCTCGTTTAGATCTCAATCCTTGGGCAAATCTACAAGCTTCAACAACATTATATGGCACTTGGGATGATCAAAATTTAATTTCAAATTTTGCTGGAGGTGAAATTCCCGCTTTATCTCCTCAACAATTCTATTTTGGAACTGAGGGAGAATTTATTAATGATACGGATCAATTTAATATTGGTTTAGATGCTTGGAAAAACTATAATCCTGTGGGAAATCAAGTGTATGGAGAAACCGGAGATCCTCGCACAGCTAATCAAGAAAAACTCTATCGATTTCAACCCTTTGGTCAGGATGGAGCCTTATTTGTTTTAGATGCGCGTTCCTTTAGAGATGCACCCTTAACTCAAGTTCCTGACCCGGCTTTAGACAGTCAAATTAATCAGTTTTTAGCTTCCTCTTTTGACCCAAATCGGACATTATTAGGGGAAGTTCAGTTACAGGATTTAAAGACAAATTTATTAGATGCACAAAACGCTGGAGTTACTTGGAAGTTTGTTTTTTCTCCGGTTCCCATTCAGAATTTAGGGTTATATAATTCGGCTGATCGTTGGGAAGGATATGCAGCCGAACGCACGAATTTATTACAATTTATTGACCAAAATAATATTGAAAATGTGATCTTTGTATCGGGAGGTGCAGGGGGAACAATTGTGAATGAATTAACCTATCAATTGAATTTTGATCAACCTCAAATTCCTACCGATGCGATTGAAATTACTGTTGGGCCGATCGGAAATCAGTTTAAACTGGGTGAAGAATTTATCCCTGCAACATTGGGGTCAGAACTGATAAACTTTAGTTCTATTGATACAATTACTCAGGATACGAAAGATTTTTATCAAAGTTTAGATACGGCTTCGGCTCAAGATCAATTAGTACAAAATATTATTAATAATCAACTGAATCAATTCGGGTATGATCCTATTGGTTTAGATGAAACCAAAGTCAATGCTGAATTAATTAAAGGGTCTTATTTTGCAGTGCATAATTTTGGTTGGACTGAATTTGTTGTAGATCCCCAAACTCAGCAGTTACAAGTCAACGTTTATGGAATTGAACCTTATACGGAAACGGATGTCCAACAAATTCCTGCTAATATTATTAATCGTCAGCCAGAGGTGATTAGTCAGTTTGTGGTGAATTCAGTTTGATAAAAAATTGCTCGATTTCGTCCTTTGGCTTTGGCTTCATAAAGAGCGTCATCTGCCTTTTTAATTAACAGATCAAAATTAGTATCAGGAAGGGGAATACAAGTGGTTATTCCTTGACTTAAGGTCACATAACGATGGGGTGAATTCGGATGAATTATTTTCACTTGCGCTAATTCTTCTTGAATAAATTCAGCTACGGTGAGGGCTCCAAATTGGTCTGTATTCGGTAAAATTATAGCAAATTCTTCTCCCCCATAACGAGCGACTAAATCCGCCGGACGTTTGGCTAATTTTGCTAAAATGTTAGCCAGTTGTTTGAGACATTCATCTCCTTGTAAATGTCCATAATTATCATTATAAAGCTTAAAAAAATCCACATCACATAAAATTAAGGATAAGGGCAATTTTTCTCGTGCTAACCGTTTCCACTCCGTCAATAAATAGGTGTCAAAATAACGACGATTAGCAACTTGAGTTAAGCCATCAACCATAGCAAGGCGGTGTAATTCGTGATTGGCTTCTTCGAGTTGGTGATAGAGTTGAGATTGTTGAATAGCAATGCTGACTTGAGAAGCTAAAGACAGAATAATATTGACTTCTGATTGTTGCCAATTTCGTTGATGGCTACATTGATGAACAATTAACAATCCCCATAAAATATTTTCTTTTAAAAGGGGAACAATTAACTTAGATTTAATTCCTAAAGTTTGTAAATAGTTGACTAAACAAGGAACTAATATATCTTGAGTAATATCAGGAATAATCCGAGGATAACCTTGACAATATCGTTGATAATACTCTTGGGGAAAATCATATTCTACGAAAGTTTCATTTAAAACTGAAGGCCAACCTGGATTTAGGGATTCGATAACAACTGTACTGGTTTTATTACCCGAAAATCGTAAACATAAAACCCGATCGCAATTTAATAACTCTCTAATTTCATCAACAGTTGTTTGCAGGATTTCATCTAAATTTAGACTTTGGCGAATTTTTGTTGTAATTTTTTGGGTTAACCGTTCTCTTTTAATTTGTTGTTTAATCGCCAATTCAGCTTTTTTTCGTTCCGTAATATCCTGTCCAATTCCAATTTGCATTCCATTAGATAAACGAATATTTGCCCAAGCTGTATCTAAAAGTTCTCCCTGTCGGGTAAGGGTTTTTAGATCTTTCCATTCACCCGTTGGACTTAACATAAAATCGATGACTTGCTGATGATAATCAGGATCAGGATAACAAGCATCAAGAAGATTCATCTGTTGAATTTCAGTAATAGACCATCCTAAAACTTGTTCTAATTCTCGATTAATAAATTCGATTTCTCCCTGAGAATTATAAAACGCTAACATAATGGGAATATGATCAATGATCATTTGTAAAATTTCTGTTTTTCGCTGCAATTCTGCTTGAGCGGTGACTAATTCTGTAATATCGGTATGAGTACCAATCATCCGAATTACACGTCCTTGATCATCTTTACAATGAATGGCACGACTGAGGATATAAACCGTTGACCCATTTTTATGATGAAATCGTTGTGTCGTTAAAAATCGATCAACTCGTCCACTGTTGTAGTCCTCGATTAGTTGTAAAGCTGCGATCCGATCTTCCTCAAAAATAACTTGTTCCCAGGAGGATAAAAGATTCGGTAATTCTTCATCCTCATACCCAATCATTTCTTTCCAACCTGGGGAAAAATGAATCTCTCCTGTGACAAAATCCCAATCCCAAAATCCATCATTAGACGCTGTAATTGCGAGTTCAAATCGTTCTTTCACCCGTTGTAGTTCTTGTTCAACCTGTTGACGCTCTGTAATATCTTGGTTAACAACCATTCCTCCTATAATTTCCCCCGTTTCATTTGGCGTTTCTACATTTTTCTGATCCTGTTCATAAGTTCGTACAATCTGTTCTAAATCTTGCCGTTTTTGTCTTTCCTGTTGCAGTTGTATTTCTAATTGTTGTACTTGAATCCTTAGCTGTTCACACAAACTTTCTTTGCTATAAGGACAACATCTAATTTCTTCCGCCATGAATCCTCCCTTAATTTCGTTGTATTGATTCGTTTGTGATAACGTAATAACATATAATTTTCCCTCTATTATGATATGTAAACCTGAAAAAATTTATCTAAATCTCAGCCTAAAATGCCTTCAAAATCACCTCTAGGATACTTGATCGCAACGCACATACCCTCTAATATAACAATTTACAAAGCAGTTAACCGATTAATCTGACCCCAAAAAGCTAAAAACCCAGTTTCTATATGATTCTGTCTGCTATTGAGACAGCTTATAGAAACCGAGTTTTTAACTAACTGATCTGAAATTCAAGCTAAAACGGAATGTTCAGGACGGGCAAAAATCATCCGACCTGCGGAAGTTTGTAGAGAACTGGTGACAATTACTCGCACCTGATCCCCAACATATTCACTGCCATCTTCGACAACAACCATTGTGCCATCATCTAAATAACCAATACCCTGAGAGGGTTCTTTCCCTTCTTTTCTAATTTTTAACTCAATAATATCCCCCGGTAAATAGGACGGACGAATGGCTTGAGCCAAATCATTAATATTCAGAACCGGAACTTGCTGTACCGTTGCTACTTTTGATAAATTGTAATCATTAGTTAACAGTATTCCGTTAATCTCTTGAGCAAATCGGACTAATTTTGCATCCACCGTTTGGGGATCTTCATAATCCGCCGGATGAATTGAAATCCGATCAGGATATTCGTCTCGCAAGCGGTTAAGAATATCTAATCCTCGCCGTCCTCGCACTCGTTTTTGATCATTGGCGGCATCGGCAACTAATTGCAACTCCTGCAAAATAAACTGAGGAACTAAAATTTGACCTTCAATAAAACCCGTTGCTAACAAACTTTCAATGCGTCCATCAATAATACAACTGGTATCAATGACTTTTGCATAAGCAGGTTTTAGGGTTCCTTCTGCCAACAACATCGATTCTAAACTGTTGGGATTAATAATCCTTAAAAATGCTCGTCCGTGAGTATCTGCTAAATTAACCCCAGTAAATCCAAACATGACACTGCATAACACCGCAAACAAAGGTTTTATAAACCCAACTTCACGCGGAATCGGCAGTAAAAATAAAGGCGCTAACATTAAATTAGCCACTAATAATCCAATCACTAAACCAATCGCACGAGTGATTAAGACATCCAGTGGCATCTGACGAATTTGTTCTTCCAGACGGCGATAGGTGGTTTGTACGACTAAACCGATTACGCCTCCAATTAAGGCTGTAAATGCACCTGTAACCGATCGCAGTCCTTCGATATTCGTGACTTGATCGAGTACAGGTTTCGGAAGCAGTTCAATGCCGTAGAAGCCCGTTCCAGCACCAGCTATTATGAATAAAATAATAATGATTGCATCTAACATGATTTTAAGCCGATGGAAGTGGGTTGGAAATCCGGTTAAGGATGTTCGCAGGTTTGCGTACTATTATATCTTCTGTCGGAAACCCGATCTGTATTTAACTGTTAGGGAAAACCGACCGCATTAATCCTCTGTATACCCCTAGTGGGGATCACGAACCCATAGAGATCTGTGTAAATTCCCTATACTCAGTCCTCTGTACAGGATTGATGGGTTCAGAGTTTACTCTGACTTACTTCATCCTCACCCCCTAAATCCTTTACAAATAATTTAGAATTTCAGATATAAATGTTTACAAAATCTTATGAGTGATTCTTCTGTTGCTGGCAAATTTCAGTCTCCCTCCTCTTGTCAATATTTAGAACCGCCTAAATCGGCCTATTTACATATTCCTTTCTGTCGCCGTCGTTGTTTTTACTGTGATTTTGCTGTTTCTGTTGTGGGCGATCGCAAACACGGTGATAATTCTACGATGATTCAAGACTATGTTACCGTGTTATGTCAGGAAATAGCCCAAGAATTAGTTTTCTCCGATTCTTCCCCTTTAAAGACTGTTTTCTTCGGGGGGGGAACTCCTTCATTATTATCGGTTGATCAGTTACACCGCATTTTAAATACGGTTGATCAACAATTGGGTATTGCTCAGGATGCAGAAATTTCAATGGAAGTAGACCCCGGAACTTTTGACCGAGAAAAATTACAAGGTTTTCTCGATTTGGGGGTTAATCGAGTCAGTCTAGGGGTGCAAGTTTTTCAAGATAAACTATTACAATTAGCTGGGCGATCGCATACTGTTGACGAAATTTTTTCAGCGATTAATATTATTGAACAAGTGGGAATTCAAAACTGGAGTTTAGATTTAATTTCCGGTTTACCTGAACAAACTCTAAAAGATTGGGAACATTCTTTAAAAACCCTCTTAAAAATTAACCCTAATCATGTTTCAATTTATGATTTAATTGTTGAAGATAAAACGCCTTTTTCTCGATATTATACGCCGGGTGAATCTCCACTACCCTCGGAAGAAACCACCATCCAAATGTATCGTTTAGCTCAAAAATTATTAACACAAGCAGGATACGAACATTATGAAATTTCAAACTATGCTAAACCAGGGTTTCAATGTCAACATAATTTAGTCTATTGGAAAAAACAACCCTATTATGGGTTTGGCATGGGTGCGGCGAGTTATCTTCAGGGTTATCGCTTAACCCGACCTCGAAAACGACAAGAATATTATGCTTGGGTTAAGGGGGATTATCCATACAATATTGCTGAATTTGTCGATACAACTCACGAACAATTATTAGAAACCTTAATGTTAGGATTTCGGTTAGCAGAAGGCATCAATTTAGAAGCATTATCCCAACAATTTGGAACAGAAACCCTACACAATATTATAACATTATTAATGCCTTTTTATCAACAAGGGTTAGTTCAATTTTTAGATAGTAATCAGAACTTGATTCAACCTAACTTCAATCAAGGGTTAATTCGATTAACTGATCCCGATGGTTTCTTAATATCCAATCAAATTCTATCAACGGTATTCGCCGGGTTAAGCGAACTGTAACTGAGATTCTATCCTATTCCCAATTCCCTGCTATATTATTGAAAGTCTCTGGAGAAAACGACATGACACAACCAGAATTTAACTTTTTTCAACACTGGTATCCTCTGGCTTTGCTTGCCGATCTTGACCCTAAATACCCAAAATCGATTACCCTATTGGGAATACGTTTAGTGATTTGGAAACCCCAAGGACAACAAAATTATCAAGTCTTTTTAGATGAATGTCCCCATCGTTTAGCCCCCTTAAGTGAAGGCAGAATAGATGAAAAAACCGGAAATTTAATGTGTAGTTATCACGGTTGGGAATTTAATTCTCAAGGAGTTTGTAGCCGCATTCCTCAAGCCGAAAACCCCGAATTAGTTAAAGATAAATTTTGTGTTCAAGTCTTTCCCACCCGTGAACAACAGGAAATCTTATGGGTTTGGGCTGACCCTTTATCAGCAGAATTAGCAGCAAAAACTTCCCTACCTTTATCCCCTAAAATTAAGACCGAAAACGGATTTGTTTGGAGTCGCTATTTTCGAGATTTAGAATATGATTGGTTAACATTAGTTGAAAATATTGCTGATCCGAGTCACGTTCCTGTTGCTCATCATGGTTTACAGGGAAGACGGGAAAATGCCCGATCTGTTCCTTTGGAAGTGGTAGAATCAACCTTGAATTTAATAGAAGTCAAAACCCCAGGATATCTTAGCAGTATTCAATTTGAACCGCCTTGTCGTTTAGAATATGAGATTGCTTTTCCTACGGGTAAAAAAATGCAAATTCTGGTTTATTGTATTCCCGTATTACCCGGAAAATCACGAGCAATTGGTTTATTTGCTCAAAACTTTGCTAAAAGTTTACATCGCATTACCCCGCTATGGTGGGAACATATTATGCTGCGAAATTTAGTTTTTGATAGCGATATGATTTTACTCCATCAACAGGAACGTTTCTTACAACAAAATCATCCTGAAAAAACCTGGAAAACTGCTTATAAAATGCCAACCACTGCGGATCGTTTAATTATTGAATTCCGTAAATGGTTTGATCGCTATTGTCAGGGACAATTACCTTGGAAACAGCTTAATATTCCTGTTCCTGAATATTTCCCGTTTAATGATAACCGTCAACAACTCCTCGATACCTATCACCAACATACCCAACATTGTAGTAGTTGCCGTAAGGCTTTGAAAACTATTCAACGGTTACAATTAGGGTTATTAATTTACTTCTTATTAACAGTTTCCAGCGTCGCGTTAATGTCAGATTCCGTCCGGTCATACTGGGGTATTCCCTTAATTGCGATCGCCCTTTTTGGATTAGGCATTTATGGGGGGTTAAAATATTATTTAGAACCCAAATTTTATTTCGTGGATTATATTCACGCCGACAAAAAGTAGGATAAATTTTTCCCGATCAAAACATCCTGAAAAAACAGCCCATCAAAACCCTATCTTGAATAGAATTTTGATGGGGGAAGCTCATCCTACTTTAAACCGTTACCGATTTTTCTAATATTAATTTAGAGCGCTTTACCTTTTCAGGAATATCAATTGGATAATTCCCCGTAAAACACGCCGAACAGAAAGTATTAGGATCTTCCCCTGTCGCTGTTAACATTCCTTCCCAACTCAAATAAGCTAAACTATCAACCTCAATTTGTTGGCGAATTTCCTCAATTGATTTCGTCGCCGCAATCAATTGTTCCTGACTATCGGTATCAATTCCATAGAAACAAGGATGGGTTACTGGGGGAGAAGAAATTCTCATGTGAACTTCTTTTGCACCCGCATCCCGCAACGCTTTAACAATTTTGCGACTCGTAGTTCCTCGGACAATCGAATCATCCACAATAATAACCCGTTTACCTTCTAATACATCCTTTAACGGGTTTAACTTCATGCGAATTCCCGACTCCCGCATACTTTGGGTCGGTTGAATAAACGTCCGTCCCACATAACGATTTTTAATTAATCCCTCAGCAAAAGGAATTTTAGACTGTTGAGAAAATCCAATCGCCGCCGGAATTCCAGAGTCAGGAACTCCGATGACAATATCCGCATCAATAAAGGATTCTCTCGCTAAAATTCGGCCGATTTCTAATCGATAACTATAGAGACTTTCGCCACACATCACACTATCAGGACGGGCGAAATAAATCATCTCAAATACACATAATTTCCGAGCAGGTTTCGGACTCCAGTGAAAAGATGACATCCCTTCTTCTGTGATCCAAACCAGTTCCCCCGGTTCCACATCCCGCAGATATTCCGCCCCCATAATATCTAATCCACAGGTTTCGGAGGCTAAAACATACCGTTGCGGACTTGTAGGTAAGATCCCAATCACTAACGGCCGAATTCCATTGGGGTCACGCACTCCCATCAATCCTTTAGGGGTACCAATCACTAAACTATAAGCCCCCTGGCACTGAGTAAAAGCACTTAATGCCCCTTCTAACCAGTCTTTGCCATTATTGATTTCTGAAGCGATCGCTAAAGCAATCATTTCACTATCGGTTGTGGTTAGAAAATCAAATTCACGCTTGATTAATTCTTCTCGCAATTCGCCAGTATTGACTAAATTGCCATTATGTGCTAGGGCGAGAGAACCCAGACGAGTTGAGACGACCGCAGGTTGAGCATTCACCACCCGACTTGATCCGGTGGTGGAATAGCGGGTATGACCCACCGCAATATGACCCATTAAGCTGTTTAAAACAGTTTCATTGAAGACTTGGGAGACTAATCCCATACCTTTATGCAGATGCACCTTGTCGCCTTCAAAGGTGGCAATTCCGGCGGATTCTTGGCCTCGGTGTTGCAGCGCATACAGACCAAAATAAGCTAGTTTTGCGACATCCTCGCCCGGAGCATAAACCCCAAAAACGCCACAGGCTTCTTCCGGTTTATCAGGTCGTTGATCATCAACCTGGGCAGAGTGGGTATCAAGGGAATCATTTGGAATCATGTTACGGTTTGGCTCCTGATTGGCAAAGTCAGTTGGTGGGAACGATATAACGCTACAGGATTATAGAGGTAGAATGACTAAAAAGTTAATATTCTCTTAATCTTGTCCCTCTTTACTGTAGCTTATTTGACACAGATCAGGAAATGGTTCATCTGTTGACGGTTGACTGATTACTGAATTACTGATAACCGTCGTTCAATGGCGTTTTCATAGCGATCGCTCATTTCTGTCAGCTTAAGCTCAATTAAACCCTGATCATCAGCCAAAATTTGTAACGGTTCATACCCCGAACCCACCTCACCCAAGTTTTGCCAGATGTCGTTTTCTGCTCCTAACTGTTGTTGTAGATAGGTTTCCCAAACGGATTGGTTTTCAGGATTAACAGAAACCAAAATCCGCCCTCCACCTTCTGCAAACAGAATATTATCCCAACGCACAGAAGCAGTAGAACTTAAACTCAGCTTAACCGTTGCGCCTTTTTGGCTACTCATACAACATTCTGCCAAAGCCACCGCTAACCCTCCTTCTGCACAATCATGGGCCGATTGAATCCACCCTTGACGAATACCTTCTCGACAAGCGGCTTGGACTTTTTGTTCTAACTCAAAATCGACTCTGGGCGGCTTCCCTGCAATGGTTTTATGTACCACCGCCAGATATTCAGAAGCACCTAACGTGGGTAAAGTTTTGTCATCCCCCAAAAGATAGATTAAATCCCCCGAATGTTGCCAACCTTGGCCACAAATTTTGGTTAAATCCGTAATTAATCCCACCATTCCCACCACCGGAGTCGGATAAATAGATTCAGGATTTCCCTCTGCATCAAGGGTTTCATTGTAAAGCGACACATTCCCCCCGGTAACAGGAGTATTAAAGGCTTTACAGCCATCGGAAATTCCTCGACACGCTTCCGCTAACTGCCAATATCCAATGGGTTTTTCCGGGCTCCCAAAATTCAAGTTATCCGTCACTGCAATCGGTTCAGCGCCCACGCAGCTTAAATTCCTTGCAGCTTCGGCTACCGTTGCTTTCGCTCCTTCGTAGGGGTCAAGATACACATACCGAGAATTACAGTCTACCGTTGCGGCTAATCCCTTATTAACTGACCCTTGAAAATTCGGAACAGGTTCCAATGGCCTTAAGCGAATTACTGCTGCATCTCCACCCCCAGGAACTAAAACCGTATTATTCTGAACTTGATGATCATATTGACGATAAACCCAGCGTTTAGAAGCAATAGAAGGGGTATCTAATAAGGTTAATAAAACCTGATTCCACGATTGAAATTCTCCGTTAATTTCCAGTCCTGATATTGTAGATTCAGGTAAAGATTCCGGTGTCCATTGCCATGCTGTTTGAGCATATTCTGGGGGTTTCGATAAGATTTCTCGCGGATATAAGGGTGTATTTTCTGCTAAAGCATCTGCCGGAATTTCCGCCGCAATTCCCCCTTTAAATAAAATTCTCACCATCGGTTCTGCAATTACTGTTCCCGCCACAACCGCTTGCAGTCCCCAACGATGGAAAATATCAATTAACTCCTGTTCCCGCCCTTTTTGAGCGACAAATAACATCCGTTCTTGAGATTCCGATAACAGATATTCATAGGGAACCATTCCCGTTTCTCGCACCGGAATTAAGTCTAAATCGAGTTCAATTCCGACTCCACCTTTTGCCGCCATTTCTGACGTTGAGCAGGTAATTCCTGCGGCTCCCATATCTTGGGCTGCAACCACCGCCCCGGTTTTAAACGCTTCTAAACACGCTTCAACTAAAGACTTTTCTAAAAACGGATCTCCCACTTGTACTGCGGGGCGATCTTGGATCGATTCTTCGCTTAATTCAGCACTGGCAAAACTCGCGCCCCCCATGCCATCTCGCCCGGTTGTTGAACCTACATATAAGACTGGATTTCCAATTCCTGAAGCTCCTGATTTAACAATTTCTGGGGTTTCCATTAACCCAATTGCCATCGCATTAACTAGGGGATTTCCGTTATAAGCCGGATCAAAATAAACCTCTCCCCCAACAGTCGGAACCCCGAAACAATTCCCGTAATTACTGATACCAGAAACCACGCCTTTAAAGATTTGTCGATTTCTGGAATCTTCTAAGGAGCCAAACCGTAAAGAATTTAACGCAGCAATAGGACGCGCCCCCATTGTAAAGATATCTCTTAATATTCCTCCAACTCCTGTTGCAGCACCTTGGAAAGGTTCAATAGCTGAAGGGTGATTATGGGATTCGATTTTAAACGCAATATGGAGTCCATCTCCAAAGTCTACAACTCCGGCATTTTCTCCGGGGCCAACTAAGATTCGATCTCCGGTGGTCGGAAATTGTTTGAGCAGGGGACGAGAATTTTTATAACAACAGTGTTCACTCCACATCACGCCAAACATCCCCAATTCTGCTTGATTGGGGTGTCGTCCTAAGCGTCGGACTATTTCTTCATATTCTTCGGGTTTAATGCCTTCAGAGGCGATTTCTTCAGCAGAAAAGGGACAATTGGTTTCGGTAGACATGGGTTAAGCGATCGCACTTTGCAGACAGCATTATTTATTCTATAGCAAGGAACAGGTTAATATAGAAGTTCGCGGTAATATCTTTATATCAGCTTTAGTTTAACCACAAAGACACCAAGACACAAAGGAATTGTAAAGGCAAACCTGCTGATTGTTATAGCTAAGATTTAAACCTCATTATATTAACCCATCTTTTGATTAATTATCCCATAGGATAGATTTCAATACCCCTAATCTGTATGTCCCATAATTACCTCATGACCTTCCCCCAAATTAACAATTATTCTATTCATCAATATTGGATGAATCAAGCGTTAGAATTAGCACAACAAGCGGGAGAAGCGGGAGAAGTTCCTGTTGGAGCGATTATTATTAATCAGAATAATCAATTAATTGCCCAAGCTCAAAACCGCAAAGAACGAGATTTTGATCCAACGGCTCATGCTGAAATATTAGCGCTAAGACAAGCGGGAAAACTATTAAAAAATTGGCATTTAAACACCTGTACGCTCTACGTTACCCTCGAACCCTGTCCCATGTGTACCGGAGCAATTTTGCAAGCGCGTTTAGGGTTACTGGTTTATGGCGCAGATGATCCCAAAACGGGTACTATTCGCACCGTTGCGAACCTTCCTGATAGTGCTTGCTCCTTTCATCGGTTATCGGTTTTAGGGGGAATTTTAGAATCTTCCTGTCGTCAACAGTTACAAACTTGGTTTGCTCAAAAACGAAGTTAATAGACAATGGAAAAACTGTCCTGATCACGATGGATAAACCCTTTTAAACTTTTTAATGTGAACTACCTACACCGCCCTAATCGGGTCGGTGCAGGATCAGCGAATTCACAGACCGATGCCCTTTCACCTTGCGGTTATCCGGTCTTACACAGCCTCCATCGGCAAAAACGGGGTTCCCTCCGCCTTCAGTTAATATCCTGATTCCTTCATTCCTGATGTTGAGTGCAGCGTTTTCGTCACGATCATGGTGAGCATGACAATTTGGACAATCCCATTCTCTGATATCCAGAGATAATTCATCTAGGATATAACCGCAACTCGAACAAGTTTTGGAACTAGGGAAAAAGCGATCAATTTCTACAAGTTCGCCGTTTTTTTGCTTCAACTTGTAATCAATAAAATTGACAAATTTTCCCCAACCCACATCAGATATTGCTTTTGATAGCTTGCGGTTTTTAACCATCCCCTTGACGTTGAGGTTTTCAACGACAATCACTTGGCTTTCGTTCACCAATTTTCTTGATAATTTATGCAAGAAATCTTGGCGGGAGTTGGCGATTTTCTCATGAACCTTAGCGATGATTTTTCGGAATTTCTCTCTCGCAGAACTTCCTTGAGTTTTTCGAGAGAGTTTTTTCTGTTTTCGAGCTAGATTCTTGTGGTGACGGTTTAAATGTTTGGGATTGGCATATTTAGTTGCGCTATCTCCGTCATGAACAATTGCAAACTCTTTTAACCCCAGATCAATCCCAATAACTTGATCTCCTGATTCCTTAACTCCACTTAACTCTGTTTCACATAAGATAGAAGCAAAGTATTTATTACTCGAAGTCTTAGAAATTGTTACCGTTTTAATTTTCCCTGTAATCTCTCGGTGAAATATTGCTTTAATTTCACCAATCTTAGGGACTTTTAGGCATTCACCGTTAACGGTAACACTTTGGGGATACTGAATTGATTGCTTGTGATGTTTAGATTTAAAATTGGGAAATTTAGCTCGTCCCTCAAAAAAATTTTTGTAGGCTCTATCTAAGTTTATAGCTACACATTGAAGAACCGATGAGTAGCAATCTTCTTTCAGCCAAGGATATTCTTTTTTGAGTTGAGGGAGCATTCCTTTATAAGATGCTAATTTTAAACTTTTGCCAGTTTCTTGATAGTGCTGAATACAGGTATTTAAGGCATAATTCCTTTTGCGATCTTGCACAGCCATAAGATTTAGCCAATGCTAATTCCTGTTCGGGTGTTGGATAGAGTCTAACCTTTGTAGCCTTCAGCACTTTAAATCACCTCCTTTTTTTTAATTATCACCAATTATTGAACATTCTAGTCCCTGACTGCAATTCATCCCACGACCTCATCGGGTCAGTCGTGGGGCTTCTTGCGGAAGAAGCTAAAGTTAAGAGGTTTATTTAATCCAGAAAACCGTTATGCTCATCCTTGACTCTAATCAATCTTCGACCGTAATGCCTATCCCTGCGAAGGAAACACAGGTTAATTCTCATGTTTCCCCCTGGTTAGCTTCCCTGGTTTACCCCTTGGGACGATATCTGATTTTACCCTTCTATTTCAAGACCTTAGAAGTGATTGGCCAAGAAAACCTTCCCCAACAGGGCCCTGTTATTTTAGCACCGACCCATCGTTCTCGTTGGGATGCGTTGATTGTTCCCTTTGCGACAGGTCGCCATGTCACGGGACGGGACTTAAGGTTTATGGTGACAGTCGATGAAATGCAAGGAATACAAGAGTGGTTTATTCGTCGTTTAGGGGGGTTCGCCGTAGATCAAAAACATCCCACTATTGCCACCCTGCGTCATGGGGTAGAATTACTACATCAAGGGGAAATGTTAGTCATTTTTCCAGAAGGAAATATTTTTCAGGATCATCAAGTTCACCCCCTCAAAATTGGACTGGCTCGTTTAGCTCTACAAGCAGAGACTAGCTATGCTAATTTAGGTTTAGGGATTAAAATTGTACCGATTTCTATACATTATGATCCGATCATCCCCCAACGGGGCGCTGATGTTAAAGTTAGGATCGGTTCTGCCTTATCTGTTCCTGATTATTGTCAAGGTTCAGTTAAAAAGAATGCTCAACCTCTGATCCAAGATTTAGAATTAGCACTGAAGAAAATTGATCAGTCTGAACCGTTATAATCAGGATTAAGAGTAAGCAATATCTTGATTTGGATTAAATAACTACGGATGAACTCTAGCTTGAATTTCCAGCCCGGTCAGATTGTTGGGTTAAATCATCTTAACTGCTGTTTATATGCAGAAGTCATTCAAGTTGTCGAATTTCGGGCGGTATGTTGGGTACGGCCCTTAATGTTAATTGAAGGGTTATCCGATGATGAACTGGGCAATTATTCCGATTTTTCTGTCACTCCAGAACCGTTTATTTTGTATGATTTACGCCAAAGTCCTGATTTAATTTGGCCAATTCAGTTATTTAGAGCCGCTTTAGATACGGAGGTCATTCCCTTTTTACCGCAGTTAGAGTCCCCAGAAATCAATGCTCCTGAAATTAAACCCGCTAATGGGCGTTCGGCTCACCAACAATTGCGAGAGTTTATTCGTCAAGTTTGGCAAGCTTATCCTAATATTTTTCGCTCTGTCGCCAGTCCTGAAGTAGATGCTTATTGATTTAATTAACAGAAGGCTACTTTCAACGATTACCGTTGATTAAAGATAAAAAACTATTTTGTTTTTGAATATCGAAATCTTAAAAATTGAATCCCTTAATGGCTAGAAATCAAGCGAATACGACCCGCATCCATTTCTTCCATTAACAATTCTAATGCTTCATAATCAACATCTGAAATATAACCCAGTCGGGTTAATTCTGTGTTAATTGCATTTTCAATTTCTGGGGTCAGACATTTGAAATAGAGGGCTTTTTCAACGAGTTTACGAATCATATTACTTGCGGACATGGTAAGTACAGACAACTCAGATACCTTTATTGTCTTATGAATTTCGTGATCTGATGGTGATCGAGTCCTTTTTTGTTGAGTGATCCTTATCACTTAAGGGATGGGAACTTTAATAACATTAATTCCGTCACCCGTCAATCTAACTTAGGGTATACTTTTCAGTGTTTTTGGCTACATTCTTACCTACTATTGAAAAGGTGGCCGAAAAAATAAATCTATATTGGGGCGATTTCGGTTTAAAATATTTACTTATACTTACGGATATTAATTGATGTATTAATTGTTACTATTATCTAAAATAGGACTCTTGTATTTTAGCCTACTCCCCTGATTAAATCAGTCAAATAACAACTCTTACTGAAAAAAATAATATCCTGATCAGAGTAACATTTTTACAACCCCTACACGGATTGCTATACAATAATCAGAGAGCAAAATTCAATCTTAGGCGAGGTTAACTTTGGCAGTCGCAGTAGAACAACTGATCACACCGGAAATTAACCAACCTGCACGTTATTTGGGTCAGGAGTTAGGCGCGAAACGCAAACCTTGGGAGTCCGCCCTCGTGCGTTGGTCATTAACTTATCCTGAAGTTTACGAGGTGGGAGTTTCTAATTTAGGCCATGTTATTCTCTACAATATTTTAAACACTCAACCTCGGCAATTGTGCGATCGCGCCTATCTCCCGGCGCCGGATTTTGCTCAAAAATTACGCGATACCCAAACGCCTTTATTTGCTGTTGAGTCCCGTCGTTTTTTAATTGATTTTGATATCTTAGGATTTAGCCTCAGCTACGAATTAGGGGCAACAAATATCCTAGAAATGTTAGATTTAGCGGCAATTCCCTTAACTTGGAAAGACCGACAAAATTATTCGGTTTGGGTTAATGAAAAAGATTCTACTCAACTCCATTATCCGTTAATTTTTGCCGGAGGACAAACGGCGACTTCTAACCCCGAACCCTACGCCGATTTTTTTGATTTTATTGCGTTAGGAGATGGAGAAGAATTATTACCCGAAATTGGATTAATATTAGAAGAAGGCAAGAAAAACAACTTAAATCGAGAAGCCTTATTACTAGATTTAGCACAAATTCCAGGGGTTTATGTTCCCCAATTTTATCAGATGGCAGAAGATGGTTCTGTTCATCCCCAACGCCCTGATATTCCTGCTAAAATTTTAAGACGGGTTGCTGCCCCAATGCCCGCCTATTCGATTAAATTTGTGCCTTATGTACAAACCGTTCATGATCGATTAGTAATTGAAGTTAGACGGGGTTGTACAAGGGGATGTCGCTTTTGTCAACCGGGAATGTTAACCCGTCCGGCGCGAGATGTGGAACCGGAAGAGGTGATTCATACTGTTGAAAAAGGCATGAAAGAAACGGGTTATAATGAATTTTCCTTATTATCTTTGAGTTGTTCTGATTATTTATCTTTACCCTCGGTGGGAATGGAAATTAAAAACCGCCTCAAAGATTATAATGTTAGTTTGGCTTTACCCAGTCAACGAGTAGATCGCTTTGATGAAAATATTGCTAATATTATTGGGGGAACGCGACAAAGTGGGTTAACTTTTGCCCCGGAAGCGGGAACTCAACGAATGCGAGATATTATTAATAAAGGGTTAACTAATGAGGAATTATTAAAGGGAGTTAAAACTGCCTTTGAACAAGGTTGGGATAAAATTAAACTCTATTTTATGATTGGTTTACCGGGAGAAACCGATGCGGATGTATTAGGAATTGCGGAAACTGTTGCTTGGTTACAACGGGAATGTTCGGCTCAAGATCGCAGAAAATTAAACTTTAATTTAACCATTTCTAACTTTACCCCTAAACCTCATACTCCGTTTCAATGGCATTCAGTTTCAACCTCCGAATTTCAACGCAAACAAAAGTTATTAAGACAGGAATTTCACCGGATGAGAGGGGTAAAGGCTAACTTTACTGATGTTAGAATATCGGCAATGGAGGATTTTGTGGGTAGAGGCGATCGCCGTTTAGGAGCAGTGGTGCGTAGAGCTTGGGAACTCGGCGCTGGAATGGACTCCTGGTGGGAAAGTTTAGATCGGGCTTTTGGCGCTTGGACACAGGCGATCGAAGAAGCGGGTTTGAGTTGGAAATATCGTCAAGTTGAAAGCGGGGAATGGAATTTAATTAAGATAGGGAACAGGGAACAGGGAACAGGGAACAGGGAACAACAGGATTATGAACTATTATTAGATCAACCTTTACCTTGGGATCATATTAATAGTGGGATTGATAAAAATTGGTTGAAAGCTGATTTAAAACGGGCTTTAGAAGCTGCTACTGTGCCTGATTGTTCCTTTGAAAGTTGTTCCCATTGTGGCGTTTGTGGGACGGATTTTGGTCATAATATTGTGATCAAATCACCTCCCATTCCTAAATTTTCTGGGGAATTTATTCCTAATGTTCAAAAAGTCCAACGTTTAAGGGTTTGGTTTGGTAAATTAGGCGATATGGCTTTAGTCGGGCATTTGGATTTATTAAAATTATTAGATCGGGCGATTCGTCGAGCTTCTATTCCTCTAGCATTTACGGCTGGATATCGCCCCAGCCCGCGAATTTCTATTGCTTATGCTTTACCATTAGGGGCAACCAGTAGCGGAGAAATCGCTGATTTTGAATTAACAGAATCGATGGATTTAGAGGAATTTAAGCAAAAATTAGCTACAGGTTTACCCGAAACTATTCCTCTGTATCAGATCCAAGAAGTTCCTGTAGAATCCTCTTCTCTAACCGATGCTGTTACTCAAGCCGAATATCATTTAACCGTTAGTTGGAGAGGAGAAGAAAACACAATACCTGAATGGTTAAAATGGGTAAATGCGGTAAAAGCCAGATCAGAAATTTTATGGGAGAAAACCACAAAATCAGGGAATAAAAAATTAATCAATTTACGAGAACAATTGTTTGAACTTGATGTCATATCCTTAGAAGGGACAGTGTTGCGTTATGTCGGGAGTTGTCTCAATGATGGGACACAACTGCGACCGGAACATATTATTGAGATGTTAGAGCAAGTCACTCAGCAAGAGTTTCAATTGCTACACATCCATCGCCAGAAGCTTTTAACACCCTCCGAACCTACTTCTCCCTCTGAGGATAATTTGCATTTTATCCAGTGTTATAATACAATTCCATAAGCTAAGTTTTTTGGCGTAGGGGGCGGGTTCGCCCAGATCTAAGTCATAAACCGACAATATTGCTAAAAACGCTCGTACTCAGCTAGGGTTGTCAGAATCAAAAATTGCAGGTTCGCTGACGCTAAAATATACTCAATCAAGAACGTTCACCGAACAAAAGCTACTGCTATACCTCAACGCTGAGGCAGGAGTAGATGGAAGGGTTATTAGCCTACGCCAAAGTCACCTTGATGGCTGACGAGAGTTTTGACATTCCACTACCTGAAGGCGAGTGGATTCCGGGTTCAAACGAGTCCACTTAACACAAGACAGGTAACTGTTTTGTGCCAGAGTAAGAATCAAGGTTTTAGAAAAGTCGGGCTTGAGAACCCAACCCTGCTCTTAGGAGTAACGTAACTGTCCCTGGGGCAGTTGAGATATCCAGAAACCTTAATGTCGCTGAAAATTAGGGAAAAAAGTAGCGAAGTCCCGTGGGGGAAGATTCGCGCTCTTTGATCGGACTAGGGGGAAGCTTCTTCCAAAGTTAAGCCTGTAGAGGATCGTAACCTTTGATTGGAATACCCAGTCAAGATGCTCTGAACACAGGAAGCAATCGGATCAATATCTAAAATTGTCCTAGGGTTGCATAGCTAAAATTAGAGGGATTTCCTTTACAAGGTAGCATCCTAATTTTTGCCAAAATTTGACAATAAAACTTTGTCTGGTGTATGTCTTGATACCAGAACGAAACAAACCCACGTCAATGGACAGGTTAAAGTCCATAAAGGTGAGTTGGGAAGGGAGAGATATCATCTAGCTTGGACTGTGCGATCTAAGCTGTACTCTCTAAAATATTAGGAAGTTGGATGTTAGATTTAGCTTTTGTTAACCGTTGATTCTGAACAATCAAAACCTGATTCCCTCCTACCTCTTGCCTCTGGCTTGGTGTTTTCGGTGTCTTCGATGATAGGCTTTCATTTCGCGTTAATGGATTTATTAATCACGTCAATATTATTAGGTACACGCAACGTAGGTGCCGACCATATTGCTAAGTTTTGAGGGAATTGAATGTCAAAGCAAATTATTATCGCAGAACAGCAACGGATCGCGGCTGTGTTTTCAGAAGATCAAATTCAAGAACTGGTTGTAGCAACTGGAAATCACCAAGTCAGCGATATTTATCTGGGTATCGTTGAAAATGTCCTACCAGGGATTGATGCGGCATTTGTGAATATTGGAGACCCTGATCGCAATGGATTTATCCATGTTTCCGACTTGGGGCCACTCCGATTAAAACGGACATCCGGTTCGATCACCGAATTATTAACTCCCCAGCAAAAAGTGCTGGTGCAGGTGATGAAGGAACCCACTGGAACAAAAGGCCCTAGATTAACGGGAAATGTTTCCTTACCAGGGCGGTATTTGGTCTTAATGCCCTATGGCAGGGGGGTGAATTTATCGCGACGGATTCGTTCAGAAACGGAACGAAACCGTTTGAGGGCCTTAGCCATTTTAATCAAACCCGCCGGAATGGGGTTATTAGTCCGTACAGAAGCCGAGGGTATGGCCGAAGATGCCATTTTAGAAGACTTAGAAACTCTGCAAAAACAATGGGAATCGGTTCAACAAGAAGCCCAATCTTCCCGTCCTCCGGCCTTATTAAATCGAGATAATGACTTTATTCAACGGGTGCTGCGGGATATGTACAGCACCGAAGTGAATCGGATTGTGGTGGATAATAGCCCAGCCGTGAAGCGGGTTAAACAACATTTAATGAACTGGAGTGTGGGCAAAGCCCCTCAAGGGGTCTTAATTGACCACCACCGCGAACGAATTCCGATTTTAGAGTATTTCCGAGTCAATGCGGCAATTCGAGAAGCTTTAAGACCCAGAGTAGATTTACCATCGGGCGGTTATATTATCATTGAACCGACGGAAGCCTTAACGGTAATTGATGTTAACTCTGGCTCCTTTACCCGTTCGGCGACGTCACGCGAAACGGTGTTATGGACGAATTGTGAAGCCGCCACCGAAATCGCCCGTCAATTGAGGTTACGCAATATCGCTGGGGTGATTATTGTGGACTTCATCGATATGGATTCCCGACGGGATCAATTACAAGTCTTAGAACATTTTAATAAAGTTCTCAAAGCTGATAAAGCCCGACCCCAAATTGCTCAATTATCAGAATTAGGGTTAGTGGAATTAACCCGCAAACGTCAAGGCCAAAATATTTATGAATTGTTTGGGCGAACTTGTTCCACCTGTGGCGGTTTAGGTCATATCGTTCAGTTACCTGGAGAAATTGAACCCGATATCGGAGAGTCCCCAGAACGAGTTGTATTGACAACCAATCGCATTGTCACGCCGTCCAGTAGTAGTGAATCTTCAGAACGACCCAGTTTACGACCTCAAGTTCCCGCTTATGAACCCGTAGCTTCACGCGAAGAATCAGAGGTCGTTGAATTTGATGCGTCTAATAATTTCCAAGAGTTAGAACTGCTCAACCATCCCAGTTATCAGGATATTGGCACCAGTAATGCTCGTCGCCGTCGTCGTCGAATTCGGGATATGGATTCGTTAACACGAGATGAAGAATCTCCCCGGACGGGACTGCGGATGTCTCCTCCGGTTCCGTTTGGGGAACCTCGTTCTGATATCGGATTCAGTGAAGGGTTCGCAGCACGAGCCGGATTCAGCGAACGTAGCCGTCCGACGAAATCCGAAATTATTAAACCTCCGGTGGAACCCCCAGAAGTGGTTTCGGTGGAAATGACTCCAGAAGAACAGGAAGTTTATGCGTTGATGGGGATTTCTCCGTTGATGTTATCCCATCAACAGATAAAAAGTCCTCGGTCTGTGATTGTTACGGTTCGCTCTCCGGGGGAACCTCCGGTATCTCCTACAACCCTGATGGATGAAGATTTGGATGAACAGGAAACTCCTCTAATTGCGATTGGGGTTCCTGAGCGGACGATTTCTGAACGCTCAATTTCCGAGCGAATTATTCCTGAGCGGACGATTTCTGAACGCTCAATTTCTGAGCGGATTATTCCTGAGCGGACGATTTCTGAACGCTCAATTTCTGAGCGAATTATTCCTGAGCGGACGATTTCTGAACGCTCAATTTCTGAGCGAATTATTCTGGAACGAGAAATCCCAGAAATCCCAGAAATTGAAGAACCCGAATCCCCATCAGAATTTTTTCTATCGGAAACTGACAGTATGGAATTATCAGAAGACTCCTCTGACTCAGATCATGAACCGGGTGAACCGATTATCCGTCGTCGTCGTCGGCGGTCTTCTGCTATCTCAGAAGAGTGATTAAAAACAGGTGTTAATGGTTGACTGTGTACAGACGCGCCATGGCACGTCTCTACTGACTGTTGACTGTTAACTCCTGTTTCTGGTGAAAGTTGGGAAGAAAAAAGTTATTTAGGAACCTCAATCATTTCTGTATCTCCAATTTCTTGATCCTGAACCATCAGCATTTCATGACTATTTCCGGTTAAACCTACGCGAATTTCATGGCGTCCTGGTGGTAATTCAGGGAGATAATACCAATTCCCATAAATTCGGGTGACTTTCTTGCCATTAATATATAAATGAACGTGTCCTTCCTGATGGGAACCCATTGCTTGATTGACGTTTTCAGGTGTTAATTTAAAATCCGTTAATTTTAACTCTAAATTCCATCCTTGACGCGCATCAGGATGAACGATTAAATCTACCTTTGGAATCGGTTGACCGGGAGGAATCGTTACCATTTTGTGATCTGCGGAGGAGGGATGGTGTTGTTGTTCATGGGCTTGAACAGACGATAAACCCAATCCCGTAAAACCACTAAAAACCGTCCCCAATAGCAGAAAAAACCCAACTTTTGTGCTTTGGTTTTTGATAAAATTAAATTGCCAGTTCATAAAATCAAAACCCAATAAAGAAATAGTTTTTCAGATTATCTGGTTTTGATTTTTCGCCCTGATGTTATTCTTGTCAAAAGACAACTTGTAAAACTTATAGAATTAGCCAGAACAGTTAGAAAATAGACTGATTCTCATCTGTTCCCTGTTCCCTGTTCCCTGTTCCCTGTTCCCTGTTCCCTTTCCCTACTTAAGAATAATGAAAGGGTACTGTAACCCAAGGTAAACAAACACAGAATAGTAACATCCATCGCCACCATCCCCAAGTTAAAGCATCAGAATCTCCGATTAAAATGGCATCAATTCTTTCTCCTAAACGACTACTCCGAATCGAACAACTAAAGGATAAATTGCAATAATCGGGAGATTTAAACGGGGCTTTAGCAAGATATAATAGAGATTCTGCTAATATTAATGGATCAACTTGTTGGGTTGCATAACGATCCGCCCGCATTTCCCGCAATAATAGTAATTCTTGCCATAATTTCTCTGTATTGGGCAGCCAAACTGTTAACATTTGTAGCCAACCCAACGCAAAAAACCAAAAAGTATCTCGATAGTTTAAATGGGCTTGTTCATGGGCAATAACGGCTTCTAAATGAATATCATCTAAGGTTTTTAATAATCCTCGACTGACCACTAATTCCGGTTGCCAAAATCCCACTTGAGCACTGTAGGGAAAATCATCCTCTAAAATTCGGGCGGTTTTTCCCATGACCATCTGTTGAGACAGCGTATAAATTCGCTGTTGAGACTGCCATAATTGCGTTAGCAACTGAACTCCTGTAAACAGTCCCCAACCGACAACCCCCAAAGCCAGCAAATAACTAAACCAACTCGCTTGGAGTCCCAACATTTTCCCCTTAGCTCCCATAGACAAAACCGCCAAGGCTGTCATCAGCAACACCAAAGGGGGACAAACAAACAAAAATAGAGCTTTTTGCCAGCGTTGATGCCAACTTCCCCCTTCGGGTAACGGCATCATTCGTAAAGCCACAGCACTCAAAAGCGCGAATAGAAGAATCATGAAGTGCATTATTGTTGTCCCTCCCGTTGACGACGAATCACATCCAGCCGTGAGGCAATAGCATCAATTTGCTCTAAACTTGCTGTATCCAAACTATCAGCAAAAGAAGCTACTAGATCAGGATTACCAATGGCTAAAAATCGATTTAAACGATCATACGCCAAAATTGCCTGCCCCTGTTCACGGGTGACTGCGGGTTGCCAATAAAAAGCCCGTTCTTGTTTATTGCAAGTTAACCAACCTTTTTCTGTCAAACGCCGCAAGACCGTTGTTACTGAAGTATAAGCTAATTCTCGATTAGGGTCAGCTAAAATTCGTTCATGGACGTCTTTAACCGTTGCTACGCCTAATTCCCAAACAATCTCTAGGATTTCACTTTCTAAAGGGCCGAGGGAAAGTTGCCGAGGACGATAATTAGGCAAAGGAGCCATAAGGAATAGAAAAGAAGAGGACTAATCCGTTAGTGTAGTGGATGATTTGAACAGAAATCAAGTCTTGAGGATTTTTAGACTAGGAGACGTAAAAAACAGAACATCTCAAACTCTAATTAATGAGAGGATTTGAGATGTTTAATTTTAGGCAAATAGGGGATTAATTGATATTACTTTTTCCAATCCTGATCTGTTTGAGCTAACACATAAGCCGCAACATCATCAATTTGGTCTGGTTTTAAACGGCCCAAGAAACTCGGCATTGCAGCTTTCCCTTTGGTGACTTGGGCTGTGATTGCCTCAAGACTATACATCCCATATTTTTCCAGATCTGCTTTTTTTAAGCTTTTCGTAGCATTGACTAGATTTTTTCCACCCGCATGACAAGAGGCACAATTTGCCGAAAATACTTTAGCCCCATTTGCTAAATCGGCGGCGAAGGCATTCGGGACAAAACTCAAAACGGCCACTACCATGATTAACAAGGCTGAGATTAACTTTTTCATTAATGTTCTCCTCTTAGGAAATTGAATCAATCCTTCTATCGTGCAAAAGGGATTTACCCTTGTCAAAAGACAGGCTGTCAAACTTACAAATTTTACTTCATAATTAATTAATAAAAATAAGACCTAAAAAGTAGTAGGGAATTTAAGGGGAGCATGGGGGTCAACTTAACGCTAAAAGTAGGCGATCAAACCAGAATTTCCTTGATCTGATCTCAAGTCAATGATCCCCCCTAGCCCTGCTTGAAAAGGGGGGAACAGGAGATCAAAGTCCCCCTTTTTAAGGGGGATTTAGGGGGATCTGATCTCGGCTGTAATCACGGGTTTTCGGCTTAAGTT
>NZ_LR734823.1 GCF_900010725.2 Planktothrix serta PCC 8927
CAGTCTGGTCAACTTGGGCTTGATTTCAAGCCCCCGTTAAAATCGGTACCCCGATTTAACGGCGGGTTGTTGACTTTAAATTCCTGTTTCTACTGTTTCTAGTTCTTTAGCCCGACAACCGACAACATAGCCTGTTCCCATAAAATGTACGGCATAAATATAGGAATTTTGTAAAAATGTCCCGATAGAAATTACATAGCCAATTTCTCCCTTTTTTGCTAAAGTTGCCCCAATTTCCTGACCGGGAAATGTGCCATCATTGCGAATTAACTTGCGAGTTTGAACTTTTTCACCAATTTCAAAACAAGGGGGCAAGTCAAGTTCTAATTCATCTAGCTGCATAGATTAACCTCCAGAGAAAAACTAAGCTTAAAGAGTTTAAAAGGGTGATTTTAAACTCTTTTGCAGCCGACTAATTTGGGCTTCTAACTGTTCAATTCGAGTTTCTAAATTTTTAATGACTGTGGCTTCAGCATCGGGAAGTTTTCCATGGTCTAGGGGACAAGTATTCTGGGGAATTCGACAGATTGTTCGACCGGGAACTCCGACAACTGTAGAATCAGAGGGTACATCTCGTAATACAATAGAACCGGCACCAATGCGAACATGATCACCCACTTGAATATTCCCTAAAATTTTAGCTCCCGCCCCAACTACTACCGATTTTCCCAAGGTGGGATGGCGTTTTCCACTGTCTTTTCCGGTTCCCCCCAAGGTTACCCCCTGATAAATTAGGGCGTAGTCTCCGACAATGGCGGTTTCTCCAATCACAACTCCCATGCCGTGATCGATAAATACCCCCTTACCGATGACCGCACCGGGGTGAATTTCAACTCCGGTAAATAGCCGACTGAAGTAAGAAATTAAACGGGGAACAAAGGGGATTTGCCGACGGTGTAACTCGTGAGCAATGCGATGCAGTTCTAAAGCGTGAAATCCGGGGTAAAAGCAAAGCACTTCTAGCCAATTTCGGGCAGCGGGGTCACGCTCAAAAATAATCATAAAGTCAGCTTGGAGGGTCTGCCACCCGTTGAGCAGGGGAAGAATTGATTTGACATTCTCGGTGGCAGCTGTTGGGATTATATCAGCTAACACCGCCGGTTTGTTGGGTGGAATGGGTGAGATGGTTAACCCAGGGGTAAGAGTCTGTTGCATTGCTTTCCGGGGGGAAGTGAAAAAGCTTTGACCCGTGTTGGAGTCATCTGCACTTCTTGCTTATACCAGATGCGAAAACTCAGGCTCAAAAACAGACTTGGGTTAAAATTATTAAACTAATTAAAAATGTACTCAGGGACTCAAAGCCTTGCTAGCAAAGGGACGTTTTTTTTTTTTAGATCAAGGGACGAGTATTTTTTGAGTAGGGGACGAGTATTTT
Organism: Planktothrix serta PCC 8927; assembly: GCF_900010725.2. Classification (NCBI taxonomy): domain Bacteria; kingdom Bacillati; phylum Cyanobacteriota; class Cyanophyceae; order Oscillatoriales; family Microcoleaceae; genus Planktothrix; species Planktothrix serta. The sequence continues at coordinate 1,376 of NZ_LR734823.1, forward strand.
TTGAGTAGGGGACGAGTATTTATGTACTCAGCCACAACTTATTCGGGATAGCTATTTGAAGTGATTTAGGAGCAAATTTAAGCCGATCAGAAATTGTACTCACGGCTTGTTTTTTTGGCCCAATTCTTACCTCCCTCAAAATTTTTAAATTTTTGTATATTTCAACACGCTTTAAGATTTCAGGTTTTAAACTCAAAGAAGTTACTCAATTTTTCCGGGGTTAGAGGTGGGAATTGGCTAGAAGAACTTTAGGTTTATCTGTATCGTCAACTACAATAAATAACTTTTGTAAACAAAAAAGCAACAAAAACCCAAATTTTTCCAAAAAACTGATATCTTAGATACAGAATTCAATTTAAGAACACCCGCAGAGATTTTTCTTTAGGTTGTTCTGGTTTTTACCTAAAATGCCCTGTCCGATTCGGTTTAGGGCATCAGCTTTGATAATTTGAGTACAAATACAGGAACTCAAAAAAGTTGCCATAAATGTTGTTAACCCCATGTAGTGACGGGGTTAGCTTTGAGTGCAAAAATACCCGTTGTCTAGTCTATAAATACTCGTCCCTACCCCGAAAAATACTCGTCCCTATACCCCCAAATTTTTTTTCAAATCTCTGATTCACCCGTCCCATCAGGATTAGAGATTTTGAGTACAGTCTTAATTAGTTTAATAAGTTTTATCCGCCGTTGTTGATTAAGGGGGGAATTGGGGGGGTGCTATAAATCTCCTAACGCCAGATGCAAAACCCGCCAAAGGTAAATAGGTCTTTATGGAATTGGTAATCTTACCCCCTACCAAAAACCTAATCACCGATGGATTCTGGGAGAAGTTAATGGATGCAATTAGGCTCGAATTCGTGCCGAAGGAATAAACAAAATAATCACGGTTTGTCAGATTTCCTCTAAGGTTGACCCGTCCACTTAATCCCAGAAATTCAATGACCCCCCAACTCGGAATTCCCACTCAATCAAGCGGTTGCAGTTCCTCTAGCTGCGGCACTTCTACAACAGAAATTGACGAAAAACTAAAACAACGAATTGAGAACCACCCTTGCTATAGCGAAGAAGCCCACCATCACTACGCCCGGATGCACGTTGCGGTGGCTCCCGCTTGCAATATCCAATGCAATTACTGTAATCGCAAATACGACTGCGCTAACGAAAGCCGACCTGGGGTGGTGAGTGAATTGTTAACCCCAGAAGAAGCCGCCCATAAAGTCTTAGTGATTGCGGGTAAAATTCCCCAAATGAGCGTCTTAGGCATTGCTGGCCCTGGTGACCCCTTAGCCAACCCGGAAAAAACTTTCCGCACCTTTGAGTTAATTGCGGACAAAGCTCCCGATATCAAGCTGTGCTTATCCACCAATGGTTTAATGCTCCCCGACTATGTAGAGCGGATTAAGCAACTGAACGTGGATCATGTCACGATTACGATTAACATGGTAGACCCGGAAATTGGCACACAAATCTATCCTTGGGTGCGCTATAACCGCAAACGCTATACCGGGATTGAAGCAGCGCAAATTCTCCACGAACGCCAAATGGAGGGTTTACAGGCACTTAAAGAAGCGGATATCCTTTGTAAGGTGAACTCGGTTCTAATTCCCGGAATTAATGACCATCATTTACCGGAAGTCAATCAAGTTATTCGTTCCAAAGGGGCATTTCTGCATAATATTATGCCCTTGATTTCAGCGCCTGAACATGGCACCTACTTTGGTTTAAACGGTCAACGTGGCCCCTCCCCCAAAGAATTAAAAGCGGTGCAAGATAACTGTTCTGGCAATATGAAAATGATGCGTCACTGTCGCCAATGTCGAGCGGATGCTGTGGGTTTATTAGGCGAAGACAGAAGCCAAGAATTTACGAAAGATAAATTCATGGAAATGCAGCCAGAATACAATATTGAAACTCGTCAAGAAGTTCATGCCGATATTGAGAAGTTTAAATCGGAACTAAAATTAGCTAAAGCCAAACTCAAACCCAGTCAAAAAGTTGCTAACAGTCCTAAAGTTTTAGTGGCGGTTGCGACTAAAGGTGGGGGGTTAGTGAATCAACATTTTGGTCATGCTAAAGAGTTCCAAATTTATGAAGTGGATGCTAACGAAGCTAAATTCGTCGGTCATCGCAAAATTGATCATTATTGTCAAAGTGGTTATGGCGAAGAAGCCACATTAGAACACACGATTAAAGCCATTGCAGATTGTCAAGCAATTTTGGTTTCTAAAGTTGGTGAATGTCCGAAAGCGGATTTAGAAGCGGCGGGTTTAATTGTGGTGGAAGCCTACGATGTGATTGAAAAAGTTGCCCGGGCTTTTTATCAGCACCATATTCTCCAAACTACTCAGGAAATTCCTGAAATTGTTGGTTGTATTTAATTCCTAATTTCCGTTTCCCCATTGTTAAACTGAGGGCAAGATAATGTCAACTTGTATTTACCTAGATAATAATGCCACAACTCAGGTAGATCCTGGAGTATTAGAAGCAATGCTTCCCTACTTTAGCGAATATTATGGTAATCCCTCCAGTATGCACAGCTTTGGGGGAAAGGTCGGAAAAGCAATCAAACAAGCTAGAGCTCAAGTTGCGGGTCTTTTAGGGGCTGATGACACCGAAATTGTGTTTACCAGTTGTGGCAGTGAAAGTAATAATACGGCAATTCGCGCCGCTTTAGCTGCCCAACCTGACCGTCGCCATATTATTACTACTCAAGTCGAACACGCGGCGGTTTTAAATGTTTGCAAACAACTGGAAAAACAAGGTTATACGGTTACTTATTTATCCGTTGATGCTCAAGGACAATTAGATTTAATGGAATTAGAAGCTGCCTTAACGGGAAATACGGCTTTAGTTTCTACGATGTATGCTAATAATGAAACCGGAACGGTATTTCCAATTGAACAAATTGGGGGATTAGCGAAGGAATACGGGGCTGTTTTTCATGTTGATGCGGTGCAAGCGGTTGGTAAAATTCCTTTGAATCTGAAGAACAGCACCATTGATTTATTAACATTATCGGGTCATAAGTTACACGCTCCTAAAGGGGTTGGAGCATTATATGTCCGCCGGGGATTTCATTTTCGACCGTTGCTAATTGGCGGACATCAAGAACGGGGTCGGCGAGCGGGTACTGAAAATGTCCCTGGAATTATTGGTTTAGGAAAAGCGGCGGAACTGGAATTATTACATTTACCAGAAGCCACTAAACGGGAAAGCCAATTGCGAGATCTTTTGGAAACAACTTTGCTAGAAATTATTCCAAATTGTCAAGTGAATGGTGACCCGAAACATCGCTTACCAAATACCACCAATATTGGGTTTAAATATATTGAAGGGGAAGCGATTTTACTCTCCTTAGACCAGTATGGAATTTGTGCTTCTTCTGGTTCAGCTTGCACTTCTGGATCTTTGGAACCTTCTCACGTTTTACGAGCAATGGGTTTACCTTATGTGATTCTACATGGCTCAATTCGATTTAGTTTAAGTCGTTACACAACGGAGGCAGAAATCAATCAAGTCCTAACTGTAATGCCACCAATTATAGAGCGTTTGCGTTCCCTTTCTCCCTTCAATAGTGATGCGGCGGAATGGTTACAAGATAGGCAAACCAGTAATCAGTTATCAGCCATTAGTTAACAGTTTATTAACCTTTGATACTGATAATTCTTAACGCTGACACTGATAATTGTTCACTTTTAATTCTGACACTGATTACTGATTTGGAGAACTGTTATGTGGGACTACACAGACAAAGTATTAGACTTATTTTATAACCCGAAAAACCAAGGGGTAATTGAACAAACCGACGAACCGGGAATTGCTGTAGTTTTTGGGGAAATTGGTAGTATTGCTTGCGGAGATGCTTTAAGATTGCATCTCAAAATCGATCAACCCAAGGACATGATTGTAGATGCTCGATTTCAAACTTTTGGTTGTACCAGCGCCATTGCTTCTTCTTCAGCATTAACGGAATTAGTTAAGGGTTTGACCTTAGATGAAGCGTTGAAGGTTACTAATAAAGAAATTGCCGATTTTTTAGGGGGTTTACCCGAAGCTAAAATGCACTGTTCGGTGATGGGACAAGAAGCATTAGAAGCGGCGATTTATAAATATCGAGGAATTGAATTAGAAGCTCATGATGATGATGATGGGACTTTAGTTTGTAAGTGTTTTAGCATTAGTGAATCGAAAATTCGCCGAGCTATTGTTGAAAATAACTTAACAACCGCCGAACAAGTTACAAGTTATATTAAAGCGGGTGGCGGTTGTGGTTCTTGTTTATATCCCATTGATGATTTAATTGCGGAAGTCCTTAAAGAAAAAGCTAACATTACTCAAATTGCTACAGAGATTGCCTTTGCTAAAGACTCTCAGCAACCTACCTCAGCACCCCCGCTAACAACAATTCAAAAAATTTCCTTGATTCAAAAAGTTCTCTTAGAAGAAGTCCGTCCTTTGCTGTTAGCAGATGGAGGGGATGTCGAACTTTATGATGTCGAAGGAGATACAGTAAAAGTCTTACTGAAAGGAGCTTGTGGCTCTTGTCCTAGTAGTACATCTACTCTGAAAGGGTTAATTGAAACGACTTTAAAACAGAAAGTCTTACCCAGTTTATTAGTGGAAGCACTATAAATTTAAGCCCAAACAATTCATCTACAATAACCTATTAAGGTGGTAATTATGAAAGTTCAAAAACGTCATCAAGGTGAGGAGCGTCCTCCCCCTCAACCTCAAAAAGAAATCAGTTTCAGACTCCAATTTTGCTAACTGATATTTCTTTTCAACTTGCTAGATCTTAACCTCTCCTTCAACAACAAATCTATTCATTTACCCAGGATAATTAATCATGACAGACCAAAAAATTAGACAGATTGCATTTTACGGAAAAGGTGGGATTGGTAAATCCACCACCTCCCAAAATACCATTGCTGGGATGGCGGAATTGGGTCAGCGCGTGATGATTGTCGGTTGTGACCCCAAAGCTGATTCCACCCGCTTAATGCTCCACAGTAAAGCTCAAACCACCGTACTTCACCTCGCCGCCGAACGGGGTGCTGTGGAAGATGTCGAACTCGAAGAAGTGTTACTCACCGGCTATCGGGATGTCCGTTGTGTAGAATCCGGTGGCCCAGAACCCGGTGTCGGTTGTGCTGGACGGGGGATTATTACTGCGATTAACTTCCTAGAAGAAAACGGCGCCTATGAAGACCTAGATTTCGTCAGTTATGACGTTTTAGGGGACGTTGTGTGTGGTGGTTTCGCCATGCCTATCCGTGAAGGTAAAGCTCAAGAAATTTACATCGTTACCTCCGGGGAAATGATGGCTATGTACGCTGCTAATAACATTGCGCGTGGGGTACTTAAATATGCTCACTCCGGCGGTGTGCGTTTAGGCGGTTTAATTTGCAACAGCCGTAAAGTTGACCGGGAATTAGAATTAATTGAAACCTTGGCCAAACGCTTAAATACTCAAATGCTTCACTTTGTCCCCCGCGACAACGTGGTACAACACGCCGAATTGCGTCGGATGACGGTGATTGAGTATGCTCCCCAACATCCTCAAGCCCAAGAATATCGCACCTTGGCTAACAAGATTATTGACAACAAAAATCTGACGATTCCGACTCCAATTTCTATGGATGAATTAGAAGAATTATTGGTGGAATTCGGAATTTTAGGAGATGACAAAGAATTCGAGCATTTAGTGGGTAAAACCGCCGATGAAGCTCCGGTAACCGTTGGCGTTTAATCCCAGTAATCAGTAATCACCTCATCAGTTTAGAAAAAAGTTTTTAGTAAACAGTCTATTAAATACTTAGCTCTTATACTGATTAATGATTACTGATTCCTACCTTCCCTTATTTGCTATTTATTATTTCCTACACACTCAACAGAGGTAGACATGACTCCTATCGATTCTACTACTCTTGACTCTCAAGAATTAGTTGTTGACAAAAAAGAACTGATTAAAGAAGCCATAGAACTTTATCCCGATAAAGCCAAGAAAAAACGGGAAAAACATCTTAACGTTTTTGAAGAAGGAAAATCCGATTGTGGCGTTAAGTCGAATATTAAATCCGTCCCGGGTTCTATGACCACTCGCGGTTGCGCTTATGCGGGTTCTAAAGGGGTGGTTTGGGGGCCGATTAAAGACATGATTCATATTAGTCATGGCCCCGTCGGTTGCGGTTATTATTCTTGGTCAGGTCGGCGGAATTACTACATTGGGACTACGGGCATTGATACCTTTGGGACAATGCAATTTACCTCGGATTTCCAAGAACGAGATATCGTGTTTGGTGGCGATAAAAAACTCGCTAAACTGATTACGGAACTGGATGAATTATTCCCTTTAAATAGAGGAGTTTCAATTCAGTCTGAATGTCCGATTGGTTTAATTGGAGATGACATCGAAGCTGTTGCTAGAAAAGCTAGTAAAGAAATTGGTAAAACTGTTGTTCCTGTCCGTTGTGAAGGCTTCCGAGGTGTGTCTCAATCTTTAGGACACCACATTGCTAATGACACGGTACGGGATTGGGTATTCCCTCAAGCTGACAAGAAAAAGAAAGAATTAGGCATTGAAGGTACCCCCTACGATGTTGCTATTATCGGAGACTACAATATCGGTGGAGATGCTTGGTCAAGCCGGATTCTTTTAGAAGAAATGGGTTTACGAGTGGTGGCGCAGTGGTCGGGAGATGGCACCCTCCACGAAATGATGATGAGTCCTACGGTGAAAATGAATTTAGTTCACTGCTATCGCTCAATGAACTATATTACCCGTCACATGGAAGAAGCTTATGGAATTCCTTGGTTAGAATATAACTTCTTTGGCCCAACTCAAATTGCGGCATCTCTACGGGAAATTGCCAGTAAATTTGACGAAAAAATTCAAGAGAATGCCGAAAAAGTTATTGCTAAATACGAACCCCAAACCAAAGCGGTACTAGATAAATTCTCTCCCCGGTTAAAAGATAAAACTGTGGCGTTAATGGTAGGAGGTTTACGTCCGCGCCACGTTGTTCCTGCTTTCCATGATTTGGGAATGAGATTGATTGGGACGGGTTATGAATTTGGTCACAATGATGACTACAAACGCACAACTCATTATATCGAAGACGGTACGTTAATTTATGATGACGTTTCTGCTTATGAGTTTGAACATTTTGTTAAAGAATTGAAACCGGATTTAATTGCTTCTGGAATTAAAGAGAAGTATGTTTTCCAAAAAATGGCTCTTCCTTTCCGTCAGATGCACTCTTGGGATTATTCTGGCCCCTATCATGGTTATGACGGTTTTGCTATCTTCGCGCGCGATATGGATTTAGCCCTGAATAGTCCGACTTGGGGATTAATTGGCGCTCCTTGGAAAAAGTAAACAGTTAATAGTTATCAGTAATCAGTGAAGAGTTAATCGTTTTTGGCTAAAAATTAAAAACCCAAGACTCCTAACTGATGACTGATGACTGATAACTGATTACTAATTACTAATTTATTGATTATTGGAGATTGAGTCATGCCACAGGACAATATAGACCAAATTCAAGACCACGTTACTTTATTCCACCAGGAAGAATATCAACAGTTATTTGCCGGGAAAAAAGAATTTGAAGGCGGACATAGCCCAGAAGAAGTCGCCCGGATTGCGGAATGGACAAAAACCTGGGAATATCGGGAACAAAACTTTTCACGGGAAGCCTTAACCGTCAACCCCGCCAAAGCTTGTCAACCGTTAGGGGCAATTTTAGCCGCCGTTGGCTTTGAAGGCACTCTCCCCTTTGTCCACGGTTCTCAAGGCTGTGTGGCTTACTTCCGCTCTCACTTTACTCGCCACTTTAAAGAACCCTTTTCGGCAGTATCATCTTCTATGACTGAGGATGCGGCGGTATTTGGCGGACAAAATAATATGATTGAAGGGTTAGCAACCTCCTACAATCTCTACAAACCCAAAATGATTGCGGTGTGTACGACTTGTATGGCAGAAGTCATTGGAGATGACTTGCAAGCCTTTATTAATAATTCCAAAGCGGCTAATTCTGTTCCTCAAGACTATCCCGTTCCCTACGCCCATACCCCTAGTTTTGTCGGTTCCCATATCACGGGTTACGACAACATGATGAAAGGAATTTTATCTAATCTAACGGAGGGTAAAAAAGCCGAAACCACCAACGGCAAAATTAACTTTATTCCCGGTTTTGAAACCTATATTGGCAACCTGCGGGAAGTCAAACGAATTGCCGAATTAATGGGAATTAACTATACCCTATTAGCAGATAATTCCGAGTATTTAGATTCCCCCAATACCGGCGAATACAAAATGTATCCCGGTGGCACTCCCTTAACAGAAGCAGCCGATTCTATTAATGCCGAAGCTACTATTGCTTTACAATCCTATTCCACCACTAAAACCCGTGATTATATCAATAGTGAATGGAAGCAACCTACCTATGTCAATCGTCCGATTGGAATTCGGGGAACTGATGAATTCTTGATGAAATTATCGGCTTTAACGGGTAAACCCATTCCGGCTGAATTAGAAGATGAACGGGGACGGGCAGTAGACGCACTGACGGATTCTCAATCCTGGTTACATGGCAAACGAGTCGCCATGTATGGAGACCCGGATTTAGTAATTGGTTTAACTCAATTCCTATTAGAAATTGGGGCGGAACCGGTGCATATTTTAGTGAGCAATAGCAATAATGCTTTTGAAGCTGAATTGCAAGCTATTCTCGATGCTAGTCCCTTTGGAAAAGGCGCGACAATCTGGGGTGGAAAAGATTTATGGCATCTGCGTTCGCTGTTATTTACTGAACCCGTAGATTTATTAATTGGTAATTCCTACGGCAAGTATTTATGGCGGGATACCAAAACACCTTTAGTGCGAATTGGCTATCCGATTTTTGATCGTCACCACCTGCACCGTTATTCTACTTACGGTTATCAAGGGGCAATTAATTTACTAAATTGGATTGTGAATACCCTGCTTGATGAACTAGATCGCAATACCATTATTCCCTCCAAAACCGATATTTCTTACGACTTAATTCGGTAATTTCTACATCGGGAAAAGGAAAAAATTATCTAAAAATTCCTTTTCCCTTGATCTAAATTCTGTTCACCTTATTCGATGCTTGGAGTCATGATGGCTACTCTGCTTCATACACACGATATCCATAGTCATAACCATCAGTTTGTACCCCAAAAAAATCGGGGAATTGACCTTTTATTTCCCCTGCGGCGTTGGGTGGATGGATTAGCTGTAAACAACCGCCAAATTGCCCATTGGATTTGCCAAGTTATTCCCTGTTGCTGTCCGTTTGAACGGGATATTAATCTTTTTGGAAATACCTATCATATTCCGCCCCTGTGCAAGTTGAATCCTTTGTATAACGAGTTAGTGGGGTTACGGTTTCGCGCCCTGAGTTATCTAGCAGATGTTTGTTTAGAAGATATTACCCCCTACATTTGCTAATAGGAATTAGCGTAAAACTATGAAGATTACTCCAGGTAAAATTAACGAACTTCTCAGTGAACCCGGTTGTGAACATAATCACAAACCGGGGGAGAAAAAAAAGAAAGCCTGCCAACAACAAGCCGAACCGGGTGCAGCCCAAGGCGGATGTGCCTTTGATGGCGCCATGATTACCTTAGTCCCAATTACCGACGTCGCCCATCTCGTCCACGGCCCCATTGCCTGTGCCGGAAATTCCTGGGGAAGTCGGGGCAGTCTTTCCTCTGGTTCCCACATTTATAAAATGGGATTTACCACAGATTTAAGTGAGAATGATGTGATTTTTGGAGGAGAGAAAAAACTCTACACTGCCATTTTAGACGTTCAACAACGCTACCAACCCGCCGCCGTTTTTGTCTATTCCACCTGCGTCACCGCCTTAATTGGAGATGACTTAGATGCGGTTTGTGCCGCGGCGGCTAAAAAGCTGGGAACTCCAGTAATTCCGATTAATTCCCCCGGTTTTATTGGCAGTAAAAACTTAGGAAATCGCGTCGGTGGCGAATCTTTATTAGAATATGTGATTGGTACCGCCGAACCGGAATTTACCACCCCCTTTGATATCAATTTAATCGGGGAATATAATATCGCTGGAGAACTTTGGGAGGTTCTACCTTTATTTGAAAAATTGGGCATTCGTGTCCTCTCTAAAATGAGCGGAGATGCTCGTTATCATGAAATTTGTTATGCCCATCGGGCTAAATTAAACGTTACAATTTGCTCCAAAGCTTTAATTAATATTGCTAGAAAAATGGAGGAACGCTATGGAATTCCCTATATTGAAGAATCATTCTATGGCGTAGAAGATATCAATCGCTGCTTACGCAATATCGCCCAAAAATTAGGAGATTTATCCTTACAAACTAAAGTCGAACAACTAATAGCAGAAGAAACGGAAAAATTAAACACCGAATTAGCTTATTATCGAGAACGACTTAAAGGCAAACGAGTTGTGCTTTACACCGGAGGCGTGAAAAGTTGGTCAATTATTTCCGCGGCTAAAGACCTAGGGATGGAAGTTGTCGCCACCAGTACCAAAAAAAGTACCGAGGAAGATAAAGCTAAAATTCGTACCTTATTAGGGGCAGAAGGCATCCTCATGGAAAAAGGCAATGCCGCAGAATTAATTAAAGTTATTGCCCAAACTAAAGCCGATATGTTAATCGCCGGCGGTCGAAATCAATATACGGCTTTAAAAGCTAAAATTCCGTTTTTAGATATTAACCAAGAACGCCACCATTCCTATGCCGGATATACGGGGATGGTGGCTATGGCTAGAGAATTAGAAGAAGCCCTCTATAGCCCGATTTGGTCACAGGTTCGCCAACCCGCTCCTTGGGATTTAGAGGAGGTACTTTAACATGGCTGCTGTTATTTCTCGACAAAAATCCGTATCGGTAAATCCTCTTAAACAAAGCCAACCTTTAGGAGCTACTTTAGCTTTTTTAGGACTTAAAGGCATGATGCCTTTATTACATGGCTCCCAAGGTTGTACGGCTTTTGCTAAGGTTTCTTTAGTTCGACATTTTCGAGAAGCGATTCCTTTAGCGACAACCGCCATGACCGAAGTAACTACAATTTTAGGAGGAGAAGATAATATTGAACAAGCGATTTTAACCTTAGTGGAAAAATCCCAACCGCAAATTATTGGTTTGTGTACAACCGGACTCACTGAAACCCGGGGAGATGACATGGAAGGGATTTTGAAAAATGTCCGCAAACGTCACCCAGAATTATACGATTTACCGATTGTTTTTGTCTCCGCTCCTGACTTTCGAGGTGCCTTACAAGATGGTTTTGCTGCGGCTGTTGAAAGCCTAATGCGGGAACTTCCCCAACCCGGTGAAACTCGCCCCCAACAAGTCACTTTATTAATGAGTTCTGCCTTTAGTCCTGGGGATGTTCAAGAACTCAAAGAAATTACCGCCGCTTTTGGATTAATTCCAATTGTTGTTCCCAATTTATCCGCTTCTTTAGATGGTCATTTGGATGATTCCTATAGTTCGGTAACTACCGGAGGAACTACCTTAGCCGAACTCCGAGAAATTGGCAGTTCTGTGTATACTTTAGCCTTTGGAGAAAGTATGCGCGCCAGTGCCCAAATTCTGGAAAAACGGTTTGGAATTCCCTTTGAAGTCTTTCCCCAAATTAGCGGTTTAGGCGCCGTTGATGAGTTGTTACAAGGACTATCTGACTTAAGTGGAATTGCGGTTCCCGAAAAATATCGCTACCAACGTCGTCAGTTACAAGACGCGATGTTAGACACCCATTTCTACTTTGGACACAAGCGGGTTTGTTTAGCTTTAGAACCCGATTTGTTATTCGCCCGGGTGGGATTATTAATGGCGATGGGGGCAGAAATTCAAGCCGCCGTCACCACTACTAAATCCCCAATTTTGGAAACATTACCCATTGAAACGGTAATTATTGGGGATTTAGAAGACTTTGAAGACTTAGCATCTGGGGCGGATTTATTAATTACTAATTCCCACGGAGCCGAGATTTCTCAGCGCTTAAAGATTCCGCTTTTTCGCCAAGGATTTCCTATCTTAGACCGTTTGGGAAATGGTTATTCTTGTTCCGTCGGCTACCGAGGAACAACCCAACTTTTGTTTGAGCTTGGCAATTTGTTTTTAAGTCAAGAAGAATCCAGACATTGAAAATAGTTTAATTTTCTTGACGTTAATTAAAATTAGCCAAATTTATTGATAATGAATCCAGAGGTTAACCATGAAAATAGCATTTACAACTAGCGATAACGTTCATATTAATGCTCATTTTGGTTGGGCAAAAAAAATTGATGTTTATGAAGTTACCCCGGAACGTTATCAATTTGTAGAAACTTTAAAATTTGAGGGCGACCTCAAAGAAGATGGCAATGAAGATAAGCTATTACCTAAGATTGAAGCGTTATCAGATTGCACGATTATTTATGTTTCAGCTATTGGGGGAAGTGCGGCGGCTCGTTTAGTGAAAAAACGGATAACTCCTGTTAAAGCTCAGTCAGAGGAACAGGAAATTACCGATGTTCTCACTAAATTAGTGGCAACATTAAATGGAAATCCTCCCCCTTGGCTGAGGAAAGTCCTACAACAAGAAAAGTCTAGCTTTTTAGAGCAATTAGAGGAGGAAACCGCTGTATGAGTTCAACTGAAACTGTGACCGAAACTCCCAATACTGAAATTTTAACTCATCCGTTTTTGCAGGAGTTAGTTCGCCAAATTCGAGCCGAAGATTCCTATGGATTTTATCGGAATTGGACAGATGAATTAATGTTGAAGCCTTTTATTGTTAGTCGGGAAGCTAAACGTAAAATTTCCGTTGACGGTGAAGTTGAAGCTAATACTAAGGGGCGAATTCAGTTATTTTATCGCGCTATTGCGGCTCTGGTTGAAAAAGAAACTGGGTTACTTTCTCAAATTGTGATTGATTTGAGTCACGAAGGTTTTGGCTGGGCATTAGTGTTTTCGGGTCGGCTATTATTGGTGACAAGAACTTTACGAGATGCCCAACGTTTTGGTTTTGATTCCTTTGAGAAATTAGCAGCCGAAGGCGAAAAGCTAACTCAATCTGGAATTGATTTAGCCAAACGCTTTCCCGAAGTTGGCAACCTTTAGTTTCAGTTATCAGTTATCAGTAAAAACATGAACAATTGATTAACTGTTATTCTGATAATTCTGACTTTAATTACGGATTCAAAGATTATGGTTCAAGTCCCAGAAATAAGCCCAATTCCTGTTAGTATTGAGGAGTTAAAGACTCAGATTAAACGACTCAATAGCAAAGCGGGACAACAAAAAATGGATCTGCATGATTTAGCGGAAGGACTGCCGACAAATTATGATCAATTAATGGAAATGGCAGCCGAAACCTACGAAATTTATCGTCAATTAGATCAGCTAAAACAACAACTTAAACAACAGGAAAACAGCCGATGAGTAAAACTTTGTCTGATTTTGAGAAACTGGTCAACGCCGAGGATTATTTCCAGTTTTTTGACTTAACCTATGACCCGCAAGTGGTCAACGTTAATCGTCTGCATATTTTGCAGAAATTTTCACAATTGGTTAAAGAAATTGATGCCAGTTGGGCGGGAGAAAATCCTGAAGAAAAACTCGGTTTATATGAAATTGCTCTGCAAAATGCCTACACCGTGTTTCTAACGTCTAATTCTTTAGACCAGAAGCTGTTTAAAGTCTTTAATCAAAAGCAGGGAAATGTAGTTTTGCTCACAGAAATTAATTCGGATTAAGGAGAATAATGGTGTTCCAACTCACCCCAACTGAATTAGAACGTTACCGTCGCCAAATCATGCTTCCCGGCTTTGGGGAAGCTGCCCAAAACCGACTGAAATCATCAACGGTATTAGTCACAGGAGTAGGGGGTTTAGGAGGGACGGCTGCCCTTTATTTAGCAGTTGCCGGTGTGGGGAAATTAATCCTGCTTCGGGGGGGAGATTTGCGCCTAGATGACATGAATCGTCAGGTGTTAATGACGGAGGATTGGGTGGGAAAACCCAGGGTTTTTAAAGCTAAAATGACTCTGGAAAATATTAACCCCGATGTGGAAATTCAGGCTATTGAGCAGTATGTAACCCCGGAAAATGTTGATGCTTTAGTTCAAGCCTCAGATCTGGTATTGGACTGCGCTCATAACTTCATTGAACGGGATTTATTAAATACCGCTTGTGTGGGCTGGGATAAACCTATGGTGGAAGCTGCTATGAATGATATGGAAGCTTATTTAACCACCATTGTTCCCGGTAAAACTCCTTGTTTATCCTGTATTTTTCCCGAAAAACCTAATTGGGATAAACGCGGGTTTGGGGTATTAGGAGCCGTCTCAGGAACTCTAGCTTGTTTAACAGCATTAGAAGCAATTAAGGTATTAACGGGAATCGGAAAACCGCTATATTCTCAATTGCTAACAATGGATTTAAACAGTTTAGATTTTGCCAAACGCCGTCCTTACCATGACCCCCATTGTCCCGTTTGTGGGGACAAAAATCCAGAGAGAAATTTAACAAATTTATCGAATCGTAATAATTCTTTACTTCTGGCAATTCCTTAGCTTTTTGAAGATTGAATTTAAACGATAAAAGTTGAAAAAAATCTCTCTTCAACCCTTGTCAATTGTCAATGATTAATTTTCTAAACCAGAGGATTTTTTATGACCTTAACCTTAACAGAAGTTGCTGAATTACGTCTACGGACTTTTCTGCAAAGTTCGGGAAAAAGTGAAACCCCAACCCAACGGGGAGTCCGTTTTTCCGTGATAGATGGTGGTTGTAGTGGTTATCAATATTCCTTAGATATTACCTCCCAACCTCAACCGGATGATTTGTCAGAACAACTCGGTAAAATTCAAGTTTATATTGACAAAAAAAGCGCGCCTCTATTGGAAGGAGTTGTGGTTGATTATGTGGAAGGTTTAACTCAAAGTGGCTTTAAATTTTTGAATCCTAATGCAACAGATACCTGTGGCTGTGGTCAATCTTTTCAAGCTGGAAATTGCACCCCTACGGGTGTCCCTTGTAGTTAATCTTTCCCTGACTTTGTTCGTCTAAAATTTTCAAGGAATTGGCAAATGGTAACTTATAACGTCCATCTAATTAACAAGAAAAAAGACCTAGATGTGATTATTCCCGTTGAGGAAGATCAGTACATCCTAGAAGCAGCAGAAGCCCAGGATATAGAATTACCTTTTTCCTGTAGTTCGGGCTCTTGTTCTAGTTGTGTTGGTAAACTCACTGAAGGCAAAATTGACCAATCAGAACAGACGTTTTTAGATGATGAACAAATGGATAAAGGGTTTGTGCTACTCTGCGTTGCTTATCCTCGTTCTGATTGTACAATTCGGACTCACCAAGAAGCTTATTTAGTTTAATTAAATCATTCAGGAGCAATTTTATCATGGCAACATTAACAGGTTTAACCTTTGGGGGAACAACTTGGACACCCCAATTTGTACAGGAAATTAACCAAGAGAAATGTATTGGTTGTGGAAGATGTTTTAAAGCTTGTGGTCGTAATGTATTACAACTCAGAGCTTTAAATGAAGATGGAGAATTTGTTGAAGATGAAGAAGAGGATGAAATTGAACGAAAAGTGATGAGTATTATTCATCCAGAGTTCTGTATTGGCTGTGAAGCTTGTTCACGAGTTTGTCCCAAAAATTGTTATACCCATGCTTCTTTGGTTGAAGCTTAAATCCCAACTAATACTACCGACATTAAAGAGAGGAAAACTATCTTAATAAATGGGTTTAATGCTAGTTTTTCTCTTTTTTATCTACCCGTATTTCTCGAAACAGAGACAAAAAATTGTCACTTATTCGCCAGAAGCAGGACGTTTTTCTGGCTATTTTTTTAAAGAACTTCCAAACAACGAGGGGAATTATGACTGAACAACGCCAAGAACTTTACATGAATTTAATAGATCAATTGTTACATTGTCCCAATGGTCAAGAACCTGATGTTTTAGATGGTAATCAAGAGTTAATTGATGCCGGTTTAATCCAAACTATGGCAAAAACCGCTGCTTACTTTGCCCACCATGATAATCCAGATGCCTCTAAATTCTTAATTCACGTTGCCCGAGAATTAAGTATTCAATTAGGACTTTATGAACAGCCTAGTTCAACGGTTAGTAACGAAAATACCTGAAAAATCCCCGCCTTTTTTGACCTAAAAATATTAATAATTTTAATCAAAACCAGGGTAAAAATTACTTTAAACTCCTGGTTTTTGTATTAATATTAGTAGAGGCTATAATCTTTTGGCGTAAAGAGCGAGCGCTAATATATGGATTGCTATATCAGATCATTCCTAACACTTTTCGCAATAACATTTGGTCTTCTCCCTTAACTCGAAAGCGACCATTCTCAATGTCTCTAATCCAGCTTTGACTTTTTCCCATTAAGGATGCTAATTCTCTTTGACTCAAAAGCCTAATTTTTCGGGCTTCAATAATTTGTTGAGCCGAAAGTTCTACGGAGGATTTAACTTTTGTTCTTGATTTAGATTTTTGATGCTGAATAATTTTGATTTTGCTAGAGGATTCCCATTCACGAGGAATTTCAAAATATAAGATGCGGGCATTTATTAACCGATTCCACTTCCCGCGCGGGGCGACATCTGTTAATCGATTATTCTGACTACCATCAGCAATCCAAAAGTCTAAAGCTGCCTCTGCTTCTTCTGGAATATTGTTAAGCTTTACCCACAAAGGTTGAATTTCTAAAGGATAAGTAATGGGATCAAAAATAGGTTTTATCCCATAGTAACTCATGATTTCTAAATCATTTTCAAAAATTTTCATCAGTCGTTTTCGTTCCTCTTTTTGGGAAAGTAAACTGTTAATTTTTTTCTCCCCATAAGCAACTCGCATTAAGGTGGGAACGGTGACACGCTGTTCTTTTCCCATCTTAGTTTTAAATAATAACCAAAGTAACATCCGAGCGGCTCCGGGATGTTGTTGCCAAATACTCATGACTGTACTTAATATAACTTTCGGTAAAGTTCCATATTGATAAAAGCTATTCCGTTCTTTACAGCCCTGTCGATTCAGAAAAAGTTTTGTCCACTGTCCGGCTTTGACTTTAAATGTTAATCCGACTAAATATTTATATCCACCATCGTCTTCTTGAAAATGATGTTGAATTTCTAATAAATGCCAGAGAGGACTATTTTTAATCGAAATTCCTTTGACTTTTCCTTGGGAGGGTAAATCAATACTCGCCATTAATTTACAGGGTTGTTGAGCTAATTCTTTAATCAGAGATAATTTAGCAGATTTACTCAAGTCTTTGCGTTTATCTAAACCTAAATATTCTTCAATTTGCAGATCATTAATCAGAAATTCTTCTTCCCAAGGCTGATCTAAAGCGGTAATATGGGCAGCATAGATTAAATTCAAACAAGCGGCTTTCAGGTCAAAGGATTCAATCATTGCAGTTGCTTCTGTCTGTTTCAAGGGGATAGTAGGTTCATCTGCTAAGGGGTTAGCAACGTGGTAGACTATCTGACCTTTTCCATTTAAAATTTGTCGCTGATAGTAAAGTTCTCCGGTTTCTTCCAGTTCCCAAGTTAGGGATGAACCCTGGGCGAGAATATTACACAAGTCCCAAATTGCAATTGCAGAAGCAAAGGGATTATTTTTTCCATTGGTAAAAAGATTAGGACTGGGAAGAGTTCTAGTTGTATCAATTTTATATCTACCTTTTTTGGATTGTAAAGGAACTGGGGAATTAACGGGACAGGAAGTGACACATTGAGGCTCTGAATAGGTTTCACAGTTATCACATAAGTCAGGATCTATCCAATATTTGTCGTTTTTGAGTTGAATGGCTCCTGTGGGACAAAGGGGTTCACAAGTATCGCACTTAATACAACGATTAGTGATGGAATAAGACATAGCGAATTGCAATCACTTCCTAATAGAGTTGACCGAAAATCAAAGGATGTCAGCCCTTGAATTTATTCCTGGGAATAAGTCTGACTGGGAATCTATTTCCCTTCCCTTTTTCACACCCCTTAATTAGGTGCGATAGGATGGGAGTGTCAAACTATTCTCTATTAGCAAAGTTGGATATTTTGTTCAACTTAAACAATTAAAGATTAATTAAGTATTTTTTAATATTTTCCGTAACAAATATAAATAAAAATCACTCTAAATCGATAACATTTTGTATATTTAGATACAGTAATTAAGGCAAGTTGATTGATTTTTTTTTAGGGAGGAGGAAGAATGAGGTTTAAAAATGCTAGTCCCTCTTCCCCTAAAAAAATTAAAACTCTTTCTACTCTGGATTTAGAGCGTTGAGTACAGTCTGAATTAGAGATAATGTATGCGACAATACAAATTAACATCAAGAATATGACTTCTTGAGTAGCAATAACAGCGGTTAAAGTATTAATATCAAATCTTTGATATTACCGGAATGAATACTAAAGACTGGCTTATAACAGATCAGGGAGAATGTCAACCTCGACCCGCAGCTAGGGAGTGGGATTTAATCCGGGAATACTATTACTTACATCGCTTCCTAACCGAAATTTTGGATTTAGTTGAGCGGTCAAAACAGGAATCGGAACAGTGGGATTATTTACCCCAAATCCGCAGGCTTGTCCGCCAATTAATTACCAATTCTTACTGGGTACAAACTCAATATTTAGAGCCTTGTCCCCAAACCGGTCGGGCGATTATGACGCTGTATGACGAGATTGGATATCCGTTAACGATCCAAAACGTCAGCTTTGCACCAGGAGTCAGTTCACCGATTCACAATCATGGCACTTGGGGAGTTGTGGCGGTACTAAAGGGACAAGAAAAACATCGATTTTGGCGACCTTGTAACGATGCCGAATTTCCCTCAAAAATTGAACCGACCGGGGAAAAAATTTTTCGGACTGGAGAAATTATCAGTTTTACACCGAATGCCATTCATAGTATAGAAGCAATCGGAGAAGAACCCACCGTTACGTTTAATTTATATGGGGACTCCCTTCCCCAATCTCGTTTTGAATTTAACCCCACAACCGAGACTGCCAAAACTTTTTAAATTGAACCGTAAAAAATGAGGAAAAAAATATGTTGAAAGCCTCTGATATTATGACTCAAGATGTTGCCACCATTCGGGGTTCGGCAACCGTGGCTGAAGCGGTTAAATTGATGCGCTTGAAAAATTTACGGGCTTTAATTGTCGATTTGCGTTCTCCACAAGATGCCTATGGAATTATCACACAAACGGATATTGTTTCTAAGGTGGTTGCCTATGGAAAAGACTTAGAGAAAATCCGAGTTTATGAGATTATGACTAAGCCTTGTGTTGTGGTTAATCCAGATCTCGGAGTAGAATATGTTGCTCGATTATTTGCAAATATGGGTATTCATATTGCTCCAGTAATTAGCAATAATTTGATGGGGATTATTTCTCAAACCGATATTTTGTTAAAAGGGGATTTCCTAGAAAATCCTAAAGCTCCCCTGCTGCGTCGAGAATTGGCAAAAGCCATTGAGCAAGCTAAATCAATTTCAGCGACCAGAGGAATTACTAGCCCAGAAGCGGTTGAGGCCTGGGCGTTGACAGAGGAGTTAGAAGCTGAAGCGACTTATCAAGAAGGGGTTGAACCCAAAGAGAAAACAGCATTTCAGATTTACTCGGAAGAAAATCCTCAAATTCTACAGGTTCGACATCAAATGGCGATGGCAAGTCTTTAATCCAATTTCTGCTTAACACTTTTGAGTCTGACGAAGGAAAACAAGTATTTTCTTTCGTCAGACTTCTCTGTTTACTATTCTGAAACATCCTTTAACGCTTCATCCAACAGGAGTCTAACAATTTCTGCTTTAGTTCGTCCTGTCCTCGCGGCCCATATCGATAACTTGCGATGGCTGGGTTCGGCTAAGTCAACAGTGAACCGCTTTGTCCCTTCTTTGGGTTGAACTTGCAATTTGTCCATAAATGTTCGTTGCTGTTGTGGTGTTGGTTCTGGGGTTGTTTCGGGTTTGGAACTGACTTGAGGAGTTGAATTTTCTCCATAGACAAACTCCTGGGCTAAGGCATCACTCAAGGGTTTGCGGGTTTGTTTTTTGTTCATACTCTCTCTGGCAATTGTTTGAGAATGGCTTTGAATAATCGCTCGTATTCTGTCGCCGCTTCACTCGCCGCTTGTCCGGGTAAGTCCCAAACTGTTAAGGATTGACCGGAAGTGTCTGCTATGGCTTGTTTCTGGTGAATGATGGGTTTGAGAAATTTGGCATCGGGAATTTGAGATAAAAGGGCGATCGCCTCTTCTTTGAGTTTTGTGTTCTTGACCGCACGACTCAGGAATACCAGACCTTTAGGCAATCCTCCTCGCACAGACTGAGCCTGTTTCAGTAATCGCATGGCATCGGAAGCAGAACGAAGGTCAACACCCGTTGGCTGTAACGGAATCACAGCTAGATCACATCGGAATAAAATCGCTCTGGTTTCTTCAGCTAAACTCGCAGGGCCATCGACAACGATGTAGTCATAATCTTTGACTAACTCTGGAATCTGTTCTAAAAGATCATCGGGTGATTGAATCACCTGGCAAGGAATGGGCGTTTCTATCCCGGCGACCCACTGAGAACTTGACCGTTGAGCATCGGCATCCACCAGCAACACCCGATAGTTTTGCTTGAACTGAAGCCAATAAGCTAAATGCACTGAGGAGGTAGACTTGCCACACCCTCCCTTCTGATTGATTAAGGCGATAACTGCCACTCTATACCTCACTTACTGCATTATTGCATTACTGCATTATTGCATTATTGCATTATTGCATTATTGCATTATTGCATTATTGCATTATTGCATTATTGCATTATTG
>NZ_LR734824.1 GCF_900010725.2 Planktothrix serta PCC 8927
GTCTTAACTGACTACGTTTTTTGAGTCAAGACACCCTGTTGGATGCGTAGCTAGTCCCTGGCTCTGTCGTTAGTGGTTAAACATCTTTATCGGGTTAAGGAAGTGCTGCTAACCTAACAAGCTCTTAAAACCTTATTGAAGCTAACTTTACCCTAGAAATAGGAGTTAGGAGGGCAACCATACCCTCCTCCCCGAAAGGGGGAAAAATATAAAGCCTAACTAAAAGTTAGGGGTTTCTACCCATTTTTCCGATGAATAAACAACCCCATATCCCCGATCCAGAAACATCTAAACGCTTGCTTGCTAACCTCCGCCGCTCTCGGATGGAGGTTCAAGAAGTGAATTTAGAATTAGGAGAAATTAATGCGATGCTGGCAGAACAGCTTCGCGAACAAAGATTGAAGCGAGTCAGGCGATCGCTCAATAACTCAACAGCAGAATTGTAAAATTAAGCTGCTACGCAGCTTATAATCCCTACACTGTATCGGCTCAATGGCTCACCATTTGGCTCAATATAAAAGGCTCATTTAGATCATTTGGCTCATTTTTGCCACCAAAGCATGATATAATCAAGCGCGATCGCACATTATCGGGCAGGTATCGAAGATGACAGCCACCCTGATTCAGCCACCCCAAGAGAAACAAAGTCCCCTTGCAAATCATGTTCTTTTAAAAAATATTAGTTGGCAAACCTATCAATTGCTGTTACAAGATTTAGCGGAGCAGCCGGGGATTCGCTTGATTTATGACCAAGGTTTACTAGAAATTATCACACCTTTAGATCCCCACGAAGGTAACAAAAAACTATTAGGCCGTTTGGTAGAAACTCTGACTGAAGAATTAAATATTGAAGTCAGGAGTTTGGGATCGAGAACTTGCCAACGTTAAGAGTTAAATCGAGGTTTTGAACCTGATCAATGTTACTATATTCAAAATGAACCTTCAGTCTGGGATAAAGAGCAAATTAACCTGCAACAAGACCCACCACCTGATTTAATTATTGAAATTGATATTACCAGTAGCTCTATTAATCAATTAGAACTTTATAAAGCTTTTCGTGTACCGGAAGTTTGGCGGTATGATGGAAAAAATATAATATTCTATCAATTAGAAGGAGAAGCCTACCGAGAAACTGATAACTCTCCTACTTTTCCCTTTCTTTCTCAAACTGACATTATGCACTTTTTGGAACTCAAGAAAACGACTAGGGAAAATGCTTGGATTGGCTTATTTCGTAAGTGGGTAAAAAGTCAAATTCCAACAGAAAAATAAAATATTACAACCCCTACACGGATTGCTATTGCATCCCCTAGTCCAAGAAAAAGGCGATCGCTTGTTGAATCAAAACCCTGAAAATGTCAGCATAGCCCATCGTCAAGCTTATAGTTATTATATTCACTATCCCAGTTAGACTGTTGACGGTTGAGGAGTCAGAGGAAACAAAGGTGCAGGCCAAAAACCAATTTTCTCCCACCTCCCCGGCTCCCTCGGCTCCTCCTACTTCCCTATTCTCCGCCTTGGATTTTCAGTAACAGAAACCCACCACACAGACCGACGAGAATCATAGAAAAACAGACAAAGGCGGTTGAGAAGATTTCTCCAGCCATAATATTGCATCTCCATTGATGATAATTAAGGCTTATTGTATCGGATGGTTGACACCGACTATAGTAGTTTGAACGCTAAACTTGATTTATGTCCAATTTTGCTGAACTCGGACGTTTATTTTTTGAGGGGATAGAAGTTTATCCCCAGATTGCTTATCGCCGAATTAATGATGTTACGGTTCATCTGGATATCTATAAACCCAGAAACCTAAGAGGAAAGAATAAAACCCTGGTGGCGATTCATGGAGGGGGGTGGATATCAGGAACAAAGGAAGAAGTTCTTCCGCAACTGATTCCGTTTTTAACTCAAGGATGGTCTATTGTTAATGTTGAATATCGGATAGGAACTGTAGCGTTAGCTCCGGCGGCGGTTGAAGATGTGCGTTGTGCTTTGCGTTGGGTATTTTCCCAGGCTTCTAAATATCAATTTGACCCGGATAAAATTGTCGTTATTGGAGGGTCAGCCGGGGGACATTTAGCAACTTTATGCAGTATTTTACCCAATGCTGCTGGATTTGATCAATTAACGGAAACATCTGATCACAAACCTCCTAAAAACTTACCAGAATTAAAGGTTGCAGCGATTATTAATCTGTTTGGGATTATGGATGTTAACGATATTTTAGCCGGAATTAATCGCAAAGATTATGCCGTTCTTTGGTTCGGTCAACAACCCAATACTCAGGAATTAGCAGCTAAAATTTCCCCGATTAATTATGTGCGATCTGGATTACCGCCTTTGTTAACCATTCATGGAAATAAAGATGAGTTAGTTCCCTATCAACAAGCGGTTAAAATGCACCAAAAGTTAGATGACTTTGGGGTTCCTAATCAATTATTAACCTTAAAAGGCGCAGGCCATGGAGGCTTTTCTCCAGAACAAGCTTATTTACTGTATCAAACCATTCAGAATTTTTTGCAAACTTATAAACTTGGATAAGAGGATTAAATCATGATCGGAAATTCTTTGAATTTAAAAGATAAAATCCAATACGCAGCCGCAGGGGTTTTAAGTTCAGTGCTTTGGAAAGACAATATTTGCCAATATACCCTATTTTGTTTGGCAGAAGGAACCGATATTTCCGAACATACCTCTAGCCGCAATGCAACGGTTCAGGTATTAGAAGGAAAAGGGATATTAACGTTAAATGGGGAAGAAATTCAATTAGAAGCGGGAGTTTTTATCGTGATGGCGGCTAACGCGCCTCATGCGTTAAAAGCAGAGTCTAATTTAGCCTTTTTACTCACTCTATCCGCACCGGAATCTTAAACCTGGATTTGTCGGCGTTGATGTTGTTCTTGATTGAATGCTATTTCTTCCGAGGTGAGTAAATAGTATTCAATTTGCGATCGCATATCCCATTGAACTTCGGCAAAAAATAATAGGGTTCCACCCAGGATTAAACCACTAATTAAAAATTGCCAACCCATAAAATAAGGTAATACAAAAATACCCAATAAATGCAGGAATCCAGCAATTAAAAATGCACGGGAATGTAACCCGATTCCTGTTCCTAAATAACCTAACGCACACAATCCTAACCACAGGGGACAAAGATTGCTTAAAATCTCTGACCATCCCCAAAAAATCCCCAGATTCGTTAATCCTAAACCCAATACCATCAACCCCACCCACCAATAAACCATCCAAATCAATCGTTCAACTTGTACCCAATAATAACTTAACGCCATCATTCCGACGGTTCCCACGATGGTTAGAATTGACCACCAATAAGCTTGGGTAATCCAGCTAATGGGTAAAAATTGAGCAATCGCAAAGATAATCAACGAAATCCAACCCCAGAGCAAGAAAACTTGATCAATTCGGGTGTAAAAACTCGATAACAGCGTAATATTACCGAATTTCAAGTTTATTTTTAATAATCCCTTTAAGTCTTGAATATCCAAATGGTGCTGCTTGCTGCGAATAATCGGTTTTGTGGGATGAAAAAAGCTCATGTAAACTAAAGATTAATAATTTTCATAAATCTTAACAAACTCTCTGCAAAGGATCAAGACCCAATCCCAGATTCACCGGACTATACTCAAATTAGGGATTCCCCTTAAAATTACGTTACACGGATGTTAGAACTTCACTGTCATACCACCTACTCCGATGGTCAACTCACTCCGACTGAACTGGTTATCGCCGCCACCGAAGCCGGAGTTAAAGCCTTAGCTATTACAGACCACGATACTGTATCCGGTTGGGAAGAGGCTTTTCAGACGGCGGCATTTTATGATATAGAAATTGTACCGGGGGTGGAATTATCAACGGTTTACAATGAACGATCACTGCATATTTTAGGGTTTTATCCCGATAAAAATAAACTCGAAAATCCCCTCAAAGAACGTTTAAGTGGGCGTAAAAATAGAGCGAATCAAATAATAGAAAAACTAGGTAAACTCGGTTATCCGATTGAGTTAGAGCCGATGGGAGAAGGAGTGGCTGCGGCACGTCCTCATATTGCAAAGGCTATGGTAAAAGCGGGTTATGTTAAGTCTTCCCAAGAAGCTTTTGAACGGTGGTTAGGAGAGCATAAACCTGCCTTTGTTCAGTATGACAAATTTTCTAGTATTGAGGGGATTCAATTATTAAAATCCTGTGGTGCGGTTCCTATTTGGGCGCATCCTTATTTATATCACGGGGGAAAATTTGAAACGGTTTTTAAAGAATTATTAGAAGCGGGATTAATGGGGCTGGAAGTTTATCATCCTTATCATAGTTCTTCGCAAATTCAACGGTTAGAAAAACTTTGTGATGAGTATGGGATATTAAAAACTGGAGGGAGTGATTATCATGGGGTAGGAAGCTTAAATCAGTTTAATTTATCTCTGGGTTTATTAGAACCCCTTAAACAAACTGCTCATCGTTTAGCGGTTTCAGTTAATTAAACATTATTAAAAAATCGGTAATAAAATCTCAAATTCTGTCCCCACACCGAGAGTAGAAATAAAGTTGAGTTGACCCCCATGTTTTTCGCTAATAATTTGGTAGCTAATTGCTAATCCTAATCCGGTTCCTTTTCCGGCTGGTTTAGTGGTAAAAAAGGTATCAAAAATTCGAGATTGAATTTCCGGGGGAATTCCGTTTCCATTATCCCGAATCTGAATTGATAGCCATTCTGAGTTAACATCAATATTAAGAATATCTTGGTCAATTGTTTCTTTGTAAGTGGGTAAAGAATACAATAAACGATTCCCTTGAGAAAGTTGAGCTAACTGAGCCGGATAGATTTGCTCTTCAGATAGCATTTTAACTTGAGTATCAATCTCAATTCTAGGAGATATTTGACCGTTTTGTTTTCCCTCTTCTAACGCATCAATTGCATTAGAAATCAGATTCATAAACACTTGACTCAGTTGACCAGAATAGCACTTAAATAAAGGAATATCACCATAATTTTTAATCACTTCAATTCCTTGTTTTAGGCGATTTTTTAAAATCAATAAAGTTCCATCAATACAATCATGGATATTAATTTCCCGGCGATAATTATCACCGACATGAGAAAAACTATGCAAACTATTAACAAGTTGACTCAGACGTTCTGAACTGACGACAATACTTTTAATTACCTCTCCTAAGTCTTGTTGCAAAAATTCAAAGTCAATTTCGGCTTTGAGATCATCAATCAAAGCACAAGGTTTTTCTGTATTCTCTTCATAGGTTTTAATCAACTTCATTAAATCTTGATAATAATTCGATAGACAGCCAGAATTACCTAAAATACAATTCACTGGGTTTCTGATTTCATGGGAAACCCCGGCGACCATTTTTCCTAAACTGGCTAATTTTTCGGTTTGAATCAGTTGCGATTGAGCTTGCTGACGTAATAATTCAGTGGTTAATTGATTAATATGAGATTGAGCGACTAATAATTGTTGAATATCGAGAAGTTGATGCCAATTTTCTGTTAACTGAACTACAATCGGTTCATACAATAATTCAGGCGATCGCTGTACAGCATGGTGAGCCGCTTCTACAATTAAAGTATTTCCGGGTAAAACTAATAATTCCGTTTGAGAAAACCGTTGTAATGAGCGAATAGAACGTTGTAAAAACAATTCTCGCCCATAAGGACGACTTAAACGTTCTAAAAATCTTCGTCGAGAAATCATCCCACTCAATTGACCTTCTTCGGTTAAAATTACCCCAGGAATTAGGGGATTTACTTCTAACTTTTGAGTGAGAATTATTCCCGGTTCGTTGATATCAACTTGAACATCATACAAAGATAACTCTTGTAGCGTAGATTCTAGCTCTAAGTTATGAATGGATGAGAAAGGAAGGACTGAGGATGGCGTTTCCATATCGTAGACATTGACCATAATGATATCTATGACAATTAATTAAAGTTTAACTTGTATTTAACTTGTAGGATAAGGGATGCTTTTTCACCCTGAAAACCTTTGATTCTATTTTATTCTATAATTTATAGTTTGAAGCGAAATTTAAAATTTAACGTGTTATTAATATGTTTACCTATTGTTAAACTTCTTCGGAACGAATACTCCTAAAACCCCAAATACTGCGTTAAGACAGGGCGGTTTACTCCGTGATTTTAGCTATTTTTCTAGTGATTTTGAAGCGATACTTGAGGACTTGTAACCCAGAGGTAGGGGTCTCTCATGCTGAAAGAGACCACCCGATCTCGTCCTTGATTTTTAGCTTCATACAAAGCTTGGTCAGCTGCAATAATTAAATCTCCTGGTGTTTTAATCTGGTTCATGATTTCGGAATTACCAAATTCTACAGTCGCAATTCCTAAACTTATGGTGACATGGGAACTCACGGAAGAACTAGGATGATGAAGCTGAATTGCTTTGATATTATCTCGCATTTTTTCAGCAATTAAAATAGCTTGATCTAGGTAGATTTTAGGTAAAACAACTACAAATTCTTCTCCCCCATATCGGGCGACTAAACCTTGATCTAAGGTCAGGGTTTGTGCGATTACTTGAGCTATTTGTTTAAGACAATCATCTCCGGCTTGATGTCCGTAGGTATCATTATAAGCTTTGAAGTAATCAACATCAGTAAAAATCAGAGAAAGTGGAAATTTCGTGAATTCAAGTTGTAACCATTGTTGTTCAAAATATTGATCAAAAAAATGACGGTTAGCGACTTGAGTTAAGCCGTCTAAGCTGGCTTTGATTTGTAGTTCCTGATATAATTCTTGTAAGATTTGATTGGATAATTGATGAATTTGAGCCTGAGCGAGTAAAAGTTGGTACATATCAATCAATCGATAAATTTGAGGTGCGAGTTGAACAACGATGGGTTCATAAACTAAATCCGGTAAGCGTTTTAAAGCCGATTGAGTCGCTTCTAAAATGGGAGTGGAACCAGCCAAAATTAAAAGCTGTTTTTTTTCCAAGCGATACAACAGTTTTAACGGACGCTTTAAAAACAATTCAATTCCATAAGGACGACTTAACCGTTCTAAAAATCGCCGTCGAGAAATCATCCCAAAAAATTCTTGCTTTTGCGTTAAAATGACTCCGGGGAATAAAGGATTATAATTAAAATAGTTAGCAACAACTTCCCCACATTCTGAAACATCAACTTGACAATCATACAAGTGCTGATCTTGTAGGGTTGAGGATAAACTAGAACAGAGGATAGAAGGGATGGGGTGCGACAGGTTGTACAAATCAAATTCGTTGGAACTTAGCATAAAATGTTGATGTTGTTTGTAAAGATATGATATTCTGATCGATTAAGGTTTTCACAAACCTGCATCAGATCAGTTACCATCTATCATAACTAAGTTGCCATGTAAAGCTATAGGCAAAAATTAGTTTAATATATTCACGAAACCAACAATTTTAGTCTCAAAAATTATCCTATTAAATTATTGAATATCCGTAGATTTGTTGAAATTAAAAGAGTAATTTAACCGAGAAAATACTTAGGAATTATGCAGAAACCGAGTTTTTTATACCGCTACGCGCTCTTAGAACAGGGAACACTTCGACCCTTCGGCAAGCTCAGGGCATCGCAGGCTCAGTGCTTCGCAGTAAGCAGTGAAATATAGCGGTTTTCAGTCCGATGAGGTACCGTTAACCCTTTCTATAAAAACCAGCCAGCGATGGCATCAGGTACAGGAGTAACTGATGCCATCGCACACCTCTATAAGCAGAAATTTTGGTAGAAGCCACCCCTACGGTTTTAATCATTATCTGATAGAATTTGTAAACGAATTCTGCCCTCGCTACCATCGCCTAATTGCACTTCAATAATTTGACCTGCTAACTGTTCTAAACAGCCTAAAAGCGATCGCAAATGGGGGGTACTTGCTCCCGTATCCACATATAAACGATCGGCTAAACTTCCGACTCGTTTCCAACTGCTATAGAGTTTAACCATCGTTTGTTCGAGAGCAGTAGCTTGTTTGACTAAATCAGAAGCCGTATTTAAACATCCCACCCGCAGCGCTTCTTCTAATGCCATTTCCATATCGACAGAAGACTGATTTAAGGCTTGAACTTGAGCCGCAGCATCCAAATATTTCGATAAATTTTTAGCTTCTGATGTTAACTGTTTAATCGTATCAACATCAGGATTTTCGATCATTTCCCGTTGCAATTCTGTTATATGTGCTTCGGGTAATTTTTCCATTTCTCGAACTAATGGCGCCAAATAGCGAGGCGGCATTGAACCCTCCGTTGCTTTTTCCCGAATTTCATCAGGAATTAAATCGGAACTCATCGCCGTCCATTCATCATTGAGTTGTCGAACTTCGCGGCGAGTAATGCGATCGCCTTTACAAGCAGCATCACTCACCATTTGTTGCACTTCTGCGGGTGCTTTTGCAGTTTCTATAAATGCTCGTTTACTAAAATTATTAATCGCATCGGGGTTAAGATGACCTTGAAGTAATAGGGCATCAGCGCTATTTGCTAATTCAATTAAAGCATAAGCTTGACTCTTGCTAATTTCCCGTTCTTTTAACCAATTTAAAAAGCCTGTACCCCGTCCTTCCCCGCCTTTTTTTTCTCGATCGCGGACAACTCTTAAGATTCTGCCGCGCCAGATTTCCGTTTGCAAGTCGAAGCGATCGCAAACTTTCCAAGCGACATCAATTTGGTGTTCAAAATCCAATTCAGGAATTTCTGCTTCTGGATCAGGGAGTTCAAAATGCAGATCCTGAAATTCAGCTAAAACCTGGATCAGTTCATCGGGAGTTTGGGGACTGTCGGCCATCGGACGCACGCTTGTTGGGAGACTGCCGGATCATTATTGCACAATTGGGGAACTTCTGGAGTTCTTCTGGGGGTGTTGTGTCCAGTTCAGGCAGGCTATCATCGTTAATAATTTACAATTGTTTAACTCTTGTTCTAGCGATTTTGGGCTATTTTTGGTAAAATGTCGAGCTAATCAAGCCGATGAGCTTAATTGATTTTAAGAGACGAGCGATCGCAGATTTATTAATGATTACAGTAAAAATAATTAGGATTGAGATCATGAAAATTAGAGAATTCCTACAACAAAAACGAGAAGATATTTTGCAAATAGCCGATCAACATGGAGCATTCAATGTGCGAATATTTGGCTCGGTTGCCAGAGGGGAAGAAACAGAGAATAGTGATATTGATTTTTTAATTGATTACGATATTTCTAAAATTTCTCCTTGGTTTCCAGTGGGGTTAATTGAAGATTTAGAGCAAATTTTAAATCGTAAGGTTGATGTGGTGACAGCGAAATCTTTACATTACTTTATTCGAGAAAAAATATTGAATGAGGCAATTAAATTATGAAAGAAAATAGAATTTACTTAATCCATATTCGAGATTGTTTACAACGCATTAAATCTTATACGGCTACGGGAAAAGATGGCTTTTATGAACAGACGATGATTCAAGATGCAGTGATGAGAAATCTTGAGGTGATGTGTGAATCTATCAGACTATTACCTGATGAATGGAAAGCATCAGAACCTAATACACCTTGGCACAGAATTGTTGGATTTAGGAATAGACTAGCCCATGAGTATTTAGGGATTGATTTAGAGGTTATATGGGATATCGTTGAAAATTACTTACCCGGGTTAGAAACCGCAATTGAAAAAATAGCAGAAAGATTTTGGCAGGTATAAACTATTGATTGAAATTCGACTGTTTAGACTATTAGCACAGAAACCGGGTTTCTGACTATTATTTCTGGGATGAAATCAAGACTTATTGTTCAGAAACCCGGTTTCTTGGTTTGTGTACCTCAGTCCTATTTATTATTCATTAATGATCGACTTTCTCACCCTCTCAACTCGTCGAGGCGCTTCAATTTCTGTAAACAGTTGAATAGCATTATCAAAATTAGGTTGACTGTTTTCCCTATCCCCCATCTGTTGATAGGTTAACGCCTGTTGATAATAAGCTTCAGCAATGTCACATTTTGCCCCAATTTGTTCTAAAATTTCTATCGATTCTTGATGATGAGTGAGTGCGGTTGTAAAGTCGCCCTGCATTCGGTAAAGTTCTCCTAGACCTGTTAAGGCTTTGGCTTTTACTTGAGTAAAGTTAGTTTCTTGAGCAAATGATATGGCTTGATTATACATTTCAAAAGAATTTAGAGTCTCGCCAATATTCTTATATGCTACTCCCAAGCATAGAAAAGTGTAACCTTGGCTCCAAATAGTCACTTTAGCTTCTTTTAAAGGTTTACTTTTATTAAGATAAGATAGTGTTGTTTCAGTGTTACCCCAATATGAATTTATTAAAGCAAGGTAAACATAACTGCATAATTGAATATGATAAAAGTGATCTTGATAAAGTTGATTCTCTTTTGTTATTAAGATTATTTTTTTGTTAGAGAGTGTGAAAATCGTTTCTTCAAATAAAAGATAAGATTGTCCTAAATCCCCTATATCTAAATAGCACAATCCTTGATTAAATAAGGATACAACGGATAATCTATACAATTGATATAAATAAAAATCTAGTTCTGGACTTTGTTCAGAATCAATATATAGTGTTTTTATTTTTTCTGCTATTGATTTACATTCCTTATGATGATTTATTGCTTGATGTATAGAACCTCTTAGCCATTGTATATCACCTAATATCTTGTATAACCTAGCTTTAACATAACTATTCTCTAGCTTGTCTTTAACTTTATTAATTAATGAAGCAGTTTGTTGTAATAAGCCAAATCTAGCAAATGATCCACCTAGTGGTTCACCTCTTTGCCACTTGTTATACCTTTCTTTTTCTATTATAGAACCTGCTTGTTCAAAATCATCAATTTCTACATAATGATAATAAGCTTCTAACGCGGTTAACCCATCTTTTATCGTTTCAACACTTTCAACACTCTCCGTCCAAAACTCCGCAGCTTTAATATTAGCGGTTTCCCAATCTTCACTTTTTCTTAAACGTGCGATCGCTTCTTCCCTAACCATTGGATGTAAAAAAAATTCACCCTTGTTAACTTCTACTAAAGAACGATTTTTTAACGACTCAATCACTCTGCGCTGTTCACCTTCTGGAACATCCCATAATAAACACAATAACCCATTATCAGGAACAGTGGGAACATCTTGATAGCGGTAACACCCCAACCGACATAATAATTTAAACGCATTAATATCAAGTTCTTGCAAACGCTTAAACTGAGAATTAACTAAATTTTTTAAATCGGGTTTAGCTAAAATTTCAGCTTGGTTACAATTCCAATAAGTTTGAATATCTCCTTGATTATCTTCTTGAATTGCACCGCAAAGAATCCGCATCGCCTTAGCATTTCCCCCATAGACTTTGTGCATTTCAGTTAAAATAGACTCATAATTATTAATCTGATAATATTTAAAATATTGTTTCCAGGTACAATAGTCTAACTCAGGTAAACGATAGGTTTCAACCGTAATATCCCCTTCACACAAACGTTCACGACTGGTAATTAAAGTTACTGACTGCACCATCGGATCTGTTAACATTCTCAATAGTTCGATATAACATCGATGGGGTTCAATAAATCTAAACTCAGAATCTAGTGCAGGTTCTAAGTTATCAATTAATATCCCTATTTTTTGATTTTGTAACAATCGTTTGAGTCGTCCCAAGGACACCATAAAATCCCGTCCAGGTTCCTCCTCAAAATCCTTTTTCAGCCATTCCTCAACAATAGTTTCAACAGGCGAGATGGTTTCCCTTTCCTTCGCCATCGTCAAATATAAGATTTTATCAAAATTTTGATTCTTCAGAAATTCTGTAGCCAGAGTTGTTTTCCCAATTCCTGCTGCGGCTTGAATTAAAATAATTTTCGCACCTTGATTAATTTTGGTTTTAAGGTGAGCGATCGCATTTTCCCGACCAATAAAATTAATATTTTCGTTAACAATATTTTCGGGAATGGTGATCTCATTGTTACTATCAATAAAATTAGATGCAGGGGTTATAGGTGTGGAGGGAGAGGCGATCGCAACTTTATTATAGTAACGCTCGACAACCGCTTGCACATTATCCCGCTTTACCTTTTCTTCACATAAGTTTGACAACCTTTGCCAAAGTTTGTATGCAGCCGTCTTAACACTTTCACCTACAAACCCCTCGCTATTTCCAATTTCATCATAACTTTTGCCCTCTTTACCCCTCCACGCCTCTTTCAAGATAGTAGTTTCAAGGGTACTCAAGGTTTTGAGCTTCTTAGCCATTAGTTGTGAACTGATAAAGTCCAAAACTGAATTGATGTCCATAGATGTATCCACTGGTAAGTCGCAGCCTCTAATAATAACTATAGATGACTTTGACTGACTTTGGTTAACTCAGGCTCACTTTATCACCCTTTTAAAGCTAAAAAGATCATTTTTTAAATGATTGACTTTCATCTACTGACCATTAAAGAAATTCATTTTATTCTATTGATTAGAAAGACAGTAAATTATCAATCTTTCAAGGAGATAAAACTATGTCTAGCAAAGAAAACACCCCCCGTTATGACGTTAAAACTAGCAGTGATCATACCCTTGGTGGCTTCGGCTCGAAGATACACAGAACGGTCATCCGGGATAACGCCACTGGTCAAACTCACACGGGTACTTCGTATACCAGTGCAGAAAAGTCCCGCGATAATGCGTTTGATAAAGCCAATAAAAATCGCTAAACAGGAGATCTACCCCCTTCTGCAAGAGGAACAAACCACGTCTGGGCACATTTAGATGCCGACAAGTGCGTTTATAACAAGTAGAGACTTACCTAGGGGGGCGGGTTCGCCAATATCTCGAATACCTGCTAGAAATTTCACTGAACCCTCCCCTTTTTATTATCAATTAACTCCTTAATACTAAAAACTTTAGTCAGTTTTAACCAACTAAAGTTTTAGCTTTATTAAGTCTTTAACCTATTTTAATAGGTTTGAGCTTTGAGCCTGAATTTTAATTCAAGGCTGTTTTTTCTAGTTGATTAATCATCAACTCATCCTAGATGGTGCGTGCGCGTTGCTTACACACCCTACAATTAACGAGTGTAACGACCATTATTCGGATAAGGTTGGGGATAAGTTTGATTGGTGTTACGATCATAACGCTCATAGCGATCGCTCCCATTATAAGTTCCTGAATTATACCGACCATTATAATTCCCATTAGTCTCACCCCGTTTCCAAGCTTCATATTCTTGATCTAAACGTTGATCAAGAGCATTATGAGAATCTCGGATCATTTGGGCTTTTTGCGCTGAGGATAAATTGTTATATTGGGGTTTTTTCACCTCTTGTCGCATTTGCTGTTCTAACTCCGCATGACGCTGTTGACGATATTTATCAAATGACTGTTGACTATTGCGATCGTTGCGATTATTGGTATTATAACGACCATTATTATTATAACGATCGTTGTTATTATAACGACCATTATTATTAGATTGCCGTTGTTTCAAGTTGTCATATTCTTGATCTAAACTTTGATCCAGAGTATTATGAGCATCTCGAATCATTTGGGCTTTTTGGGATGAGGATAAATTGCGATATTGAGGTTTTTTCACCTCTTCCCGCATTTGCTGCTCTAACTGTGCATGACGCTGTTGACGATATTGATCAAAATTATTGAGATTATTTTGAGCCAGAATTAAATCTTGAGAGGACTGTCTTGGAGAAGTTGTGTTAATTGGGTTATTAGGCATCACAGCATAGGCTGGAAGCATGGAACTGGCTGCTAATACCACTGTCGCTAAGGTTAATGTCGGTTTCATAGGTCTACTCAACTTGAGAAAATGGTGGATTCTTTTCCTTATTTTAAACTAAAACTTTCTGCCGTAGTTTACATCATCCTGAAAGATGATTTTACCAATTTTGATAAGAATTCCTAGGCTATCTGGGAAAAATGCGAGTCAGCAATTGCTCTAACTCCTGACTTACTTTAATAGTCGATGGACATCCCAAAAGGTTCCCTAACCAGCGAGAACCCAATAAACCCAGTTTCTATCGGTGTTTAGTTATTAGTGAAAGCATTAAGAGTTAATTAACTGTCCACTTTTTGTCTAATCCCAGTCAATATTCCTCAAAGCTGTGTTCACCCTGATAGTCACTTGAAGGGAAAACCTTAATGTTTAGTAGGCGTAAACAGGGTAACTTTATCCTCCTACCCCGACCTAGGGATTAAAGTCGCTTTAATAATACTCCAGTTTGCCAATAATAGGCTTCTTGTTTAACAGCTAAAACCTGGAAAAAGGGTTTCCATTTTTCAGCAAAATAATTGATATCATAAAAAACCAATGATCTTGTATCTCGTCCTAATGTAAACATGGCAAAATCTTGATTAATATATTCCAAATAGTTTTGCATACAGGCTTGTTTTTGTTCTTTTGGCCAGATATTATTATTAGATAGCCAGAGTTCAGGAAATTCTCTGATTTTCTCAAAAATATAACGTTCTTGAATAGTAATAAAAGCCAGTCCTCCGGGTTTTAAAATTCGACGGAGTTCTAACAGCCAAGCATCTGCTAAATCATCAATATGAGTAAACACTGAGCCCGCATAAATTAAATCAAAATAGCGGTCTTCAAAGGGTAAATGGGGCATTGTTGTCCCTACAAAAAAATGAAAGGGAGGACTCATATTTTGTTGACACCATGCAATACAATCCGCGTTAATATCCGTTCCCCACATTTCACAAATATCAGATAAATCGGCTAACTCCCGAAGAATTCGCCCCGATGCACAGCCAAAATCTAAAATCCGGCTTCCTGTTTTTAAGAAATAACCAGACTCTCGCAATACACTCAACATTACCTGAACTTGAGTTTTTCCAGAGTTAAGATAATACTGCTCATTTTCGGCAAAAACTAACATGATCTCTTTGGGGGGAACCGGAAATTGCCATTTCCCTGTCTGGGAATTTTTGCCCAAAGGAACAGGTTTAGGTAACAGATAAGAAGGCGCTTGTCCCGATTTAGGGTAATATTTTAACCAGTCAATCGGTTCTAATTGACCTGATGATGGGGTAGAAGGTGAAATAGAAGAAATTCCGATGAGTTCATTCAATTTTTGTTGGGTTGAAATATCATCCGGTTGCAGTTGTAAAGCTTTTTCAAAACAAGCGATCGCCTCTTGTTTTTGTTGTACATTCAGATACGCTAAACCTAAGTTATAATAACAGGAGGCTTCCGTTGAATTTAATTCCAGCGCTTGTTGATAAGCTGGAATGGCATCTTGCCATCGTTGTAATTGAATGAACCCTTCCCCTAAATTTTTATAAGACCAAAAGAAATCCGATTTAATTCGATGGGCTGTGGTATAAACATCAACGGCTTCTTGCCATCGTTTTAAATTGCAGAGGGAATCCCCTAAATTAATATAACACCAAAAGAAATTCGGATCAATAGAAATAGCTTGTTGACAAACTGGGATGGCTTCTTCCCATTGTTCTAACTGAATTAAGGCTTTGCTTAAACCAACATAAGACCAAAAAAAGTCCGGTTTTAATTCAATGGAATGGCGATAAATTGGAATCACCTCTTCCCATCTTTCTAAGGTGGTTAATACTTCTCCTAACTGTTGATAAACTCCCCAAAAATCAGGATCTAATTCCATCGCTTTTTTATAGATAGGAACGGCTTTTTCCCATTGTTGGGTCTGGGTTAAACATTGTCCTAAACTATTATAAGCCCAAAAGCAATTAGGGTCTAATTTAATCGCTGTTTCATAGATAGGAATAGCTTCTTCCCATCGCTTTAATTTAATTAAAGCTTCTCCTAAATTATTATAAGCCCAAAATTCATTAGATTTTAATTCAATCACTTTTTGATAAGCTATAACCGCTTGTTCAAATTGTTCTGTTTTTAGAGAATAATAGCCAATTCTTTGATACCCTAAAAGTAAGCTGGGTTCAAGATTAATCAATTTTTGGTAACAAATGATTGCTTCGTTAAACTGTCCACTCTCTTGATATTGAGTGGCTTGTTGAGATAATTCACTCATCAGGGAAGCATAGGGATGAGAGGATTGAGTAATAATTAAACTATCTTCTGGGTTAGATTGGGTCATATTTTGGGGTACAAACTGTTGCAATGGGTTACTTTTATTTATTCTATCAGTGAATGGCTGTATTTACTCAATAAACCCTGATTAATAATGCCTTTTCTATCAGAATCATCAGCCTCCAATATTAATATTTTGTACCCGAACTGGAACGCAAGCATGGGTCATTTGAGCAATTTGTAAAGGTTCTCCTTTTCCACACATATTAGTGCCACATTGTTGCCATTCAGAAGCAGGGCCAATAGCATCGACTTGGTTCCAAAAATCCGTTGTCATGGCGTGATAGGTGACATCTTTTAACATTCCGACAATTTTGCCATTTTTGATTTGCCAAAACCCATCGCCACCAAATTGAAAATTACGCCGTTGTTGATCAATGGAAAAACTACCAATACCATCTATTAAAATTCCCTCTTTGGTATCAGCAATCATCTCGGCTAATGTTGCCGTATGACTGCCTCCAATTGGCCCTGGTTCTAATCCTAAATTGGGAATTCTCACCATCGGTAAACTTGACCAACTATCAGCAAAAGCACAGCCCTTACTACTTGATTTTCCTAAGCGATAAGCGGTTTCTCGATCTGTTAAATAATCCACTAAAATACCCTCTTTCACTACATACCATTCTTGAGAGGGAACTCCTTCATCATCATAACCGATGGTACTCCGTCCTGCGGGTTGGGTGCGATCGCATTTAAAATTAATCCAAGGCGCTGCATATTGGAGAGTTCCGAGTTGATCCGTTGTGGCAAAACTGGTGCCTGCAAAGTTAGATTCATAGCCATAAACCCGATCTAATTCGGTGGGATGACCAACGGATTCATGAATAGTTAAATAAAGATTTGTCGGCTTTAAAATTAACGTGCTTTGAATTCCTGACGGCCCTTTAGGAGCATAAACTTTTTCTAAAGCTTCTTCGGCGACCCGTTCAATTTGACTCAATAAATCGGTTTGATCAATATGTTCATAACCAAGATTTAAAGGAGGTCGTTCATAACTGCGACTTTGAGCATCCCCATTCGCAACCGCCGTACAGCGATATCCACTATAACTGCGATAAATTGTTTGTTCAATTAATGACCCTTCTGTGGAAGCAAAGAGTTTATTTTCTTGGTTAAATTGTAGATAAGAATTTGCTTTTCTAATTCCTTGTTCTTGATACTGAAGTAAGCGATCATTGATCGTTAATAATAAATTAGCTTTTTCGCTAATTGGAATTGAAAAGGGATCAATTTTAATCGGTGTAATATAGGTATCTTGGTAGGCTTTAACGGGAACTAAACGCACAGGATTTTGTTGACATAAACGGCTTCCTTTGGCAATTTCAATCGCCAAATTAACCATCCGAATTAATTCTTCTGGGGTTTGGCGATAACTCGCAGCAAATCCCCAAGCGCCCTTCAGCAAAACTCGGACTCCAAAACCAGATTTCTGATGATCGGTGAGGTGACTTAAGGAGTGATCATGAGCATGAAGTGTTTGATTTCGATAGGTACAAAAACGAATATCTCCATACTCACATCCCGCTTGATCAATTAAATCAATCGCAAGAGTAGCTAAATCACAGGTTTTTTGGCGGGTAGAGGTTGTTAGCATATTTTGTTAATGGGGTAATAGAAAGAAACCCCCAAACTAAAAATAATAATAAAAAAGATTAGGAATAACATAGAACAATTGAGGTGTGTTGTCTGTTAACCGTCAACCGTCAACCGTCAACCGTCAACAGCCAACAAGCCTCTACCTATTCCAAGAATAAATTAGGATCGGGTGCACCTTGTCCATCCGTAGGACTCGGTTCAACAGCCGATGGAGGCGCGGGTTCGGGTGCAGGCGCCACCACTTCAGCCGCAGGTTCTGGGGGTGTATAGGGATCATCCGAGTAACCTGAATCTGGTGCTGCATTTGAGGGGCTAGAATAACCACTATCCTCAGAATAGCTGGGTTCTGAATAATTGGAATACCCACTATCGCCAGAATAGCTGGGTTCTGAATAATTGGAATACCCACTATCGCCAGAATAGCCCGAATCATTAGAGTAGGAATCCCCTTGAGATACCGGACGAGCCGTTTCTACAGGCTGCTGTTGGGCTGCGATGGCCGTATCTCGTTCGGCGGCCCATCCGGCGATCGCCCCTTGAGCCTCAGAATATAACGCCCGACCATAGCCAATTTGAGCAGCTTCAGCAATGGCGCCACTGAGATTTCCCTTCCCGGCTAAACCATAAGCTCGATTCAAAATTGGCCGATCTTCAGTGGTTTGAACTTGAGCCACCCAACCGGAAATTTTATCTCGTGCGGGCTGATACAACGCCCGACCAGAGTTAATTTTAGAAGCTTTATCAATCGCAGCACTGAGATTTCCCTGTTTCGCTAAAGCTAACGCTTCATTCAGTAGGGGCTGATCCTCTATAATTTCAATCCGTTTTGTCCATTCTGCAATTAACGTTTGGGCTTCAATCCTTAACGGGCGTCCTAAAGCCACTTGACGCGCTTGTTGGACGGCGGTTTCAAACCCGTCTATGCTTCCCGTTTGGGCTAAACGTCGAGCTAGAGCAATGTAGGGCTGATCCTCTAAGCGTTGAATTTGTTTGCGCCAATGGGCGACTAAGGTTTGAGCATGAATACGCCGAGGTTGTTGGGGCGTAATCATTTGAGCTTGATCAATTGCCAATTGTAAAGTAAAGGGATGCTCAATATTCGCCGCCACCGTCGCCAACTGCAAATTCATCAGATCTTGAATTTGTTTGGAAATCTCCTCCGGTTTAACTTGAGCTTCCTCATAGGGAGGGCGATTATTCCCCATTTTATCCAGAGCCGCTTGTCCTTCCCAAAGCAGGGCCATTTGTTGCACAATCGGTTGACTATTGGTCTGATTCCAATTCAAGGCTTTAACTTGACCCATTAAAATCAAATTTTGGGATTCTGCATACAAGGGAGAATAATGGGGAACTAAACTGGCAATTTCTGTTAAATTCTCTATGTTTTTTTCCTTTAATTCTTTAGCGGCTAAATCCAGTAAAGAACGACTCCAATTTTTAATTTCTTTGATCGCCCCAGCTTGAATATAGAGTTTTTTATCAATTTGATTTGCTAAGGCGATCGCTTCAGCAAACTTTTCCGGTGTATTTTCTTTGGCTAATTCACGCGCTTCATTTAATCGTTGATTGCCTTGACGTTCTAAGCTTAAGCGATCCATGATTTCATTAAACCGCTTTTCACTCCAATGGGTATTATTTAATTTTGATAACGCCTGGGCATATTCAAAGGCTTTTGTCCAATCTAAAGCTTTCATTGCCATTTGGGCTTGATCATAAATTTTTTGCCCTTGATCCCAATTATTTTTCCATCCCTCAATGGCGATGGCTACCAATTCATAAGCGGGAGTATTTTTGGGAACAATATCGACAATGGCTAACGCCGATTTCAAGTCCCCATTACTCTCAATTTTCTGCTTGGCAATTTCAATTAAAGCCTGTGACCACTGTTTCATTTTTTGTTGCGCGAGTCCCTGGAGGGGGTGGTCTGCGGGCCAACTAGCAACCAAGGCAAAGGCTTGACGTAATGGTTCAACTTTACCGGACTTGGTAGCGAGATCGGCGCAATACAAGCGTTCACTATCGGGAGATAAGGCAGAGATATCATCACAGGTGGGGACTGGAGGCATTGTTAATAACCACAGCAGCGCCCCCGTCCCCGTTGTCCCAAACCCCAAGAAAATAATCAGCCACAGAAATGGCCAGCCCCAAAACCAGCCAGGAAGTTTTAACGGGATTCGTTTTTGAGCAGTTGGCTTTTCCTCTACGGCAATTTCTGAGGAGTTCTCCGAGGGTGAAGCACTTTTTACCTCCTGATTAAATTCTGATGGGGATAAGCGGGTTTGGTCAAATTGTGGCTTCGTCATTCCTTCACCGTACTCCTCATAATCGTTATCTCAGTCTAGCTGGATATAGAAAGTTTACTCCTAAAATTATGAGCATCACTTCCTAAGCAAGCCTGTCAGAGACAGAAAACTTGATCAAAATCATGGCAGATTTTATGCTAATCCTCCAACTATAGCAACAAGAAATTTACAATTTCCTTAATTCTGGGTGTGGAAACGGAATTAACAGTCAACCGTCAACCCTCGTAGGGGCGGGGTTCCCCCGCCCGTAACCGTCAACTGTCAACAGCAAACCCATTAAAAACGTTGTTTTGGGAAAGGAATTCCTAACGTGCTGTGAAAATCTTGTTGGGTTTTGGCGCTGAGACGGCGAGAAACTTGTTTAACGATATTTTTTAATAACGTATCCCCGGTTTTTTGAATTAAGGATTGAGATTTAGAACGGATAAACTTAGGAAATTGTACCCCAACAGCTAAATCTAAACACCATTTCGCTCCCGTAATTTGGGTCGGACATTCACCTAATTTAATCCCCCGTTCGGCGCAAAATTCTGCTGTAGGTAATTCTACTAAAGTCATGGTAGATTGAAAATCAACCTCATAACCGGGAGCCGTATAATTGGGCACCGGAACAGTCCGAATCCGATAAACACCCTCGGCATCCGGTGGTACTAATTCTAATCCAATCCGAGCTTCAACTTGATAACCAAAAGCCCCAAATCGTCCGATTAATAAATCATAAGCATTATTTCCTAACGGTTCTGTTTTCATCGGTAACGCGCACCGACAAAACCAGCCACTATGCTGACTTAAATATTCCGCCACCGTATCCATATCGGCGAACATTTCCATGCAGTCTTCAAACTGGCTGTGAAACCAGATTAGCTCCTGAGAATCCAGCGCTGTATTCGTCTCCTCTTCGGGGTTCGGGAGAGTAACAGAATCATCAATAAAATTATATGATGCTCTTGACGGTTGAAGTTCAGCGATATCGTACTGCATGATCTGTTTTCCTACGAGCGTTTCTTCCTATTTCCAGAATGCCATTTGTTATCTTAAACCGCTACAATAAATATACTGAAGTTTTGATGTTACTTGCAAAACTCAACCCCTACTTAGAAACGTTTGATAGCATGAAAGCATTTGTCGCGGGAGCAACGGGAGAAACAGGACGGCGGATTGTCGCTGAATTAGTTAAGCGGGAAATTCCTGTAAAGGCTTTGGTTCGGGATATTGAAACGGCGCAACAAATTTTACCGCCTACGGTTGAACTGGTGGCGGGAGATGTCTTAAAACCTGATAGTTTAGCCACAGCCATCCGTGATTGTACGGTTGTATTGTGTGCCACAGGTGCAAAACCGAGTTTTGATCCAACCGGGCCTTATCAAGTTGATTATCAAGGGACAAAAAATTTAGTTGATGTCGCCAAAGCCCAGGGAATTGAACACTTTGTTTTAGTGACTTCTCTGTGTGTTTCGCAATTTTTTCACCCGTTAAATTTATTTTGGTTAATTCTGGTGTGGAAAAAACAAGCGGAGGAATATTTACAAAAAAGCGGTTTAACTTATACAATTGTGCGTCCAGGCGGTTTAAAAAATGATGATAATAATAACAACGTTGTGATGCAGTCTGCTGATACTTTATTTGAGGGGAGTATTCCCCGAACTAAAGTCGCTCAAGTTTGTGTAGAAGCCTTATTTTTGGATAATTCTCGAAATAAAATTGTTGAAATTGTAGCAAATTCAGAGGCTCCTCCAAAACCTTTTGAACAACTTTTTGCTAGTGTATTGAACTAATGGGAATCTCTCGAAGAAAAGACCAACTTCGTCGTCGAAAGCGACTATTTTGGAGCGTTTTGCTGCTGTTCAGTTTAACCTTTATTGGAGTGAGAAGTTGTCAAGGAAAATCCGAATTTCAACCCTTAATTGATCAACAGGTGGAAGCACAATGGCCACCGTTAATTATGCGGGGTGGTGACCCCTATATTCGGGCTTTGATGCGAACCATTTCCGCCAGTGAATCCAGTTACTCTGACCCCTATTATGTTTTATATGGGGGCAAATATGTCTCGGATTTGGATCGTCATCCCGATCAGTGTATTAAGATTGTTACAGGCCCGAATAAAGGCAAATGTAGCACCGCCGCCGGACGCTATCAAATGTTAAAAACGACCTGGGAAGAAAAATCAGAACGCTATCATCCTAAACCCGCTCAATTTTGGTTTTGGCTTCCCTATAGTTTTGAACCAGAATATCAAGATACAGTAGTTTATCGCTGGTTATTAGATGATAAATTCTGGGGAGTCAATATTTCCCAATTATTACGCGAAGATAGACTCGATGAAGTGTTGGAATTATTATCAGGAACTTGGACAAGTTTAGGCTATGGAATTGAAGATAATATGATTACCAGTGACTTACCCGAAATTTATAATAAAATCTTACAAAATGAACTCAATCACGAAAATGGGGAATTGTGGGTTAATCAAGACTCTCCTTAATAAGATCTAGGTTATTAGAGCGATCGCAGAAAAACTCTTGCTATAATTGTAGGGTGGGCTATGCCTAAACCTAAGATCAATTAGAACCAGATCCTGACCAACCCACCTTAGAAGAAATTAGTGAAATTGTCAAAGAAGTTAGACTAAAAATTATTAATTAAGGAATAAAACTATGAACATTACCATCCCCGATGAAATATTAACATCTGCTAAAATGTCAGAAGATGACATTAAATTAGAATTAGCTATTTTACTTTATCAACAGAAAAAAATTAGCACAGGACAAGCTCGCCGTTTAGCAGGAATGCACTTAATTCAATTTCAAAAAGAAATGTCTAAAAGAGGGGTTTGTGTTAATTATGATGTTGAGGATTTTCAAGCTGACATTGAAACCTTAAAAAGACTTGGTGAATATAGATCCAGGGGAAGCAGAGGCGATCGCTTTAGCAATTGAAATTAAAGCAGGAGGAATTAATATTTTTCAAAGTGCGATCGCTGTTTCTACATCTTGATTTCTTGGACGAAGATATAAAGTAACTTCTATATCGAGTCGTTTCAAAAAATTGAGAAGTTTACCTTCACTGAATTGTTGAAATTCCCCCTTCATCAAATCAGATACTTCCCTTTGTGTAATACCGAGAATTTTGCTAATTTCCTGCTGTTTTAGATTACGTCTTTGGAGCAAACGTACTACTTGGATTCCTATTTTTCCCCGTGTCAAAAGTTCATCCGCATCATCCAAACCAAGGTCAGCAAATACATTACCACTACTTTCTTCAAAAATTTGTTCTTGTGTCATTGTGATTTCTCCCTTACCACTGCATCTTTATAACGTTGTTTAATCAGGTCAACATCAGCCTGGGGCGTTTTGATACCTTTCTTTGATTTCTTTTGAAAAGCGTGGAGAACATAAATTTTTTCCCCAATTTTAACAGCGTAAACGGCTCGATAAGTGTCTGTATCATAACGTTTAATAATTTCATAGACTCCAGAGCCGACTCCCTTAAAGGGCTTCGCTTCTAAAGGTGTTTCCCCCGCTTGTACTAATTGTAACGCATAACCGATAGATATACGCACTGTCTCAGGAAACTCACGGATATTTTGACGAGAATCTCCCATCCAAACTAAAGGGCGTAAAGAAATATCTATATTTTCCTCACGTTCAGTCATTTTAATTTAATTGAGTTGAGTTGAGAACTAGATAATTGTGGCATAGATTAGCAAAGCAGATAAAAATTAACTGACGTATTGACACGCTTGATGCTGAAGATTGTGTTAATATTGTTGAATATTCAGAACCAACTACTTTTTAGATTTTTGGATTAACTAATTTCCATAAAGGAGAAAAATATGACCATCAAATCCATTGCCAAAGTCACTTCTGAAGGAAAATTAGAAATTCCTCCCGAAATATTACAACAACTGCAACCTTTAACGGAATATGAAATATCCGTTACAGAAAGTGAAATTAAACTGACAAAAACTCAAAAAAAGTTAAGCTTAGATGAGTTATTTCAACGGATTGATGAATCCGAACCAGATCCCAATCAGCCGAGTTTAGAAGAAATTAGTGAAATAGTCAAAGAAGTTAGAAAAGAATTG
Source organism: Planktothrix serta PCC 8927 (assembly GCF_900010725.2). NCBI lineage: Bacteria > Bacillati > Cyanobacteriota > Cyanophyceae > Oscillatoriales > Microcoleaceae > Planktothrix > Planktothrix serta. Next base: position 24,066 of record NZ_LR734824.1, read on the forward strand.
TGGGGAAAATCATGAGAGTTGTTCTTGATGTTAATATCTGGATTTCTGCTTTATTATGGGGAGGTTTACCATCTCAAATATTACATCTATCCAGACAGAACAAGATAACTATTTTTGTTTCTGAATCTTTATTGGGAGAATTAGAAACAACTTTAAAACGTACCAAGTTTAAAAATCAGCTTAAAAAGCGAAATCATACCGTTGAATATTTAATTACGGGAGATCAAGATTTATTAGTGTTAGATAATTTTAGGGGAATACTGATTATGAAACCTACCGATTTTCTGAATTGTTATTTTTTATCTGAACGCAATAACAATGGTTAAACTGATTCTCTTAAAATAGGTTATCTCTAATTCACAATTTTTCCTTACTTTAGAAATTGATTTGTATCCCCCCCTGAGTCAGGGAGGGTGAGGAAAGGTATTAATGAATCAACTCAATGGCTCGTTTCGTCAACGCTTCCGAAGTAATCCCATTAAATGCCATTAATTCCCCGGCGCTGGCGGTGGTTTCGCCCCGTTTCCAAGCAAAGGTATCCCGCTTAGAATTGCTGCGTAACATAATCGGTTCTAACATCAAACTTGACCCTCCTGTTACTCCAATTAACGCATCTCCAGCAAACAGTTGATTAAAGGTTTCATCACTGGCAAAATCGTTATCCGGTTCCGAACAAGTCTCGGATAAAACATCGTGAGAACGATATAAACGCCGAGGGTTAATAATAGAAATAATTCGCACTCCAATTCCTTCCGTTTCCAAAAATGCCGCCGCTTCAAACACCGGAATTAAGGTCATATCCCCAATCACTGCAAACACAACGGTTTTATCCCCTGGGACTTCCTGTAACACCACAGCCCCATCTTTTAAGCCTTGGCGAGTTTGTTCAAACGTCGTGCGGATGGGTAACGGAGACTTACTCGCGGTAATAATAATGCTCTTATTTTTGGTTGTTAAAGCCCAATCGTAGCACACTTGAATGCTATTGGCATCGGGGGGAAACACCGGGAAAACGTTACCATTCCGCATCATGGCGGCGAAATAGGCTTCAATTTCCGGCCGTTGGTGTGTCCAACCGTTGCGACCCTGTTCTAAGGCTCCGGCGGTGAATAAACAAACCGTTGAGGGGGTAGCACGTCGTAACTCAGCCATGGCTTGGGCTACTGTTTGCAAAATTGGAACCCCGTTAATCGCAAAAGATTCATAGGAACACCATAAAGTTCTCGCTCCTAATAAGGATAATCCTACCGCTAAACCCGCACAAGCATCCTCGCTTAAGGGTTCATAAACTTGCCCTTGGGGTTGTTGAAAATAAGTATTATCCGTTGTTGGGTGAATAATCTTTAATCCCTGGTTAATATTGTTAATTCCAGAAGCGGCATTACCATCGGCATTAGTAACAATAAAATGGGGATCTTTTTGCCCAACATAAACGACTAATGACCCCATTGCGGTTGTTGCTACTTTGGGATCACCGCCAACCGGATATTCTTCTAGGGGTAATTCACCTAATTCGGGTAAATGGTAATCAAACTCGGTGACAACGGTTTTAGCCGCAGGGCCACCACTGGATCGTTCTAAATTGGTTCGCACTAATTCCCACGCTGCGATCGGTAACGCCCGTTCTTTTAAAGCGTTAATAATATGGGGACTATCCAAGGTATCCCCTGGATAAAGGTTGTGAGATTTTGCGCCCCGGGCGTGAACTCCTGCTCCTTTCAATTGTTTAATAATAAACACGGTTAATTGATCCCCTAAAGCTGATTTTGCAGCTTTATCCATTGCTCCTAAAATGGCTTGGGTAAATTCAATTCGTTTATTAATCGAAAAGGCGGTACTATCAACATAATCACCGGGTTGATTTTGGTCATCAAAATCTTTAGCATCGACTAAAATCACTTCTGAAAATCCGTTACCTTTCCAGTAAGCAATCATTTCTGCATTGGTTTTTGTCGAAACCATGCTATGATGTTCCTGGCTGTAGCCGTTCCACACCAACACGGGCAAGAAATTGGTCACGTCAGGATAGGCGGTGTGGAAGTGCATCATGCTACTCATGGGGTAGGGTTCACCCATGCCCCCATCGCCGAGAGTGAACGGAAATAGGACATTTCGGTGTAACAATGCCCCAGCCATAGCAAAATGTTGTCCCTGACCCAATGGCCCAGCAGGGTTGAGCAGACCCGGAATAAAGCCGGAAAGGTGGCCGAGGAGTCCATGTTTTTCGCGGAAGCGATCGCGCAATTGTTGAACCGTGAAAATCCCCATATCTTCTAGGGAACGATCTAAGAACACCGCACTATAAAACCCTGGGGCATGGTGTCCCACTTCCGTCATAATATTTTTATGACCGAGCATCACTAACGCAGCATAAGCTTCTACACTAGAGGCAAATCCTCCAGGGTGTCCAGAGGCTTTACTCGCGGTAATTTGTAAGGTTAAATAACGCAGAGCATCGGCATAAAGTAAGGTTTGATAGGCGGCTGTGGCATCATGGGGATCAGAAATTGATACACTATTTTCAGCAATAATTGGTGTTTTCCCATAGCTGTCAAATTCGGGGAAACTGTCGCTAAAATACTGAATTCCTTGACAAAATTCGGGTATTGTTGTTGCTGTCATGTTTAATCCTTTCTCGGTCATTCTAATTTTTCGAGTTAAGATTTATTTTACAATTGGTTGTCGCTAAAAATGATTATATTTTTCAACTATAGAGATAAATTAAAATCATTGATTTCAATAAATAGATAGAAAATCAGTCTGTTATTGCAGTGTCAGGAGAGTATTTAAGCTTGGTTGCAAATTTTTAGCAGATCGTTACTATAGAATAAACTCTAACCTAATTTGAACAGGCTGAAATCTTCACTATGAAAGCACAACTGCCTCCTGCATCTAAACGTCCTGCTCTTTGGGAAAAAATCTATTGGATTGCTGACCCCCTCGATTATATGGATACCTACGCCCGACAATATGAAGATATCTTTACCAATTATATTCTCGGTGCAAACAATCCTTGGATTTTTGTTAGCCATCCCCAAGGGATTCAAAAAGTTTTAACGGATGATATCTTTGAAGCTCCGGGTTCAGTGAATAAAATTTTAGCCCCTTTAACTGGAGATAACTCTATCTTCATATTAGAGGGCGATCGCCATAAACGAGAACGGAAATTATTAATGCCATCGTTTCATGGGGAAAGAATGCGAGACTATGGGGAATTAATAACAGATATTACTCACCAGATTATGGAAAAATTACCCCTAAAACAGACTTTTATAGCCAGGGATATCATGCAAGCAATTTCTTTAGATGTAATTCTAAAAGTTGTTTTTGGGGTGTATGAAGGAGAACGATATAATCAGTTAAAACCCCTTTTATCGGGAATGCTAGATATTGGTAAATCCCCCTTAACTTCTAGCTTCTTATTTTTCCCAATTTTACAACAAAATTTAGGATCTTGGAGTCCTTGGGGATATTTCTTGAAACAGCGTCAAAAAATTGATGAGTTATTATATGCAGAAATTCGGGAGCGTCGTGAAAACCCCGATGAATCTCGCACGGATATGCTGAATTTAATGATTGCTGCACGGGACGAAGAAGGCAACCCGATGACGGATCAAGAATTACGAGATGAGTTATTAACATTCTTATTTGCTGGGCATGAAACGACTGCTACAGCAATGGCATGGGCGTTATATTGGATTCATCATCAGCCGGAAGTGTATGAAAAATTAATGTCAGAGTTAAATAGTTTGTCGCGGGATGCTGATGGGATGGAAATTTTTCGCTTACCTTATTTAACGGCTGTTTGTCAGGAAACTTTACGAATTTATCCTGTTGGGATGTTAACATTTGCTCGAACTAATAAAGAATCAGTGGATTTGATGGGTTATCAATTACCTCCAAAAACCCCAGTGGTGGGCTGTATTTATTTAACCCATCGCCGGGAAGATTTGTATCCGCAAGCGGATCAATTTAAACCAGAACGCTTTTTAGAGCGTAAGTTTTCTGCTTATGAATTTCTTCCCTTTGGTGGAGGTAGTCGTTTATGTTTAGGAATGGCCTTAGCTCAATATGAAATGAAGTTAGTATTAGCTACAATTTTGTTAAATTATGAGTTACATTCGTTAGAAAAACAACCTGTAAAAGCAGTGCGTCGAGGGATAACTTTAGCACCAAAAGGAGGGATTAAAATGGAACTCCTAAATAAACGTTCACAACCCCCAAAACCCAGGGTCTTAGTCGGTACAGTTTAGTCTGATTTATACCTGTAATATCCCGGAAAAATATCCCGGTTGAGTGCTAGAATAGATCGAGGAGGGTAAATACTTTTAATCAGGGTTTTTATTCTCCCCATCACGACATATATCAAAGTTGAATACATCATAGGAAATTGACCCCAAAAGCCAACAGATTTTCCTATTTAATTTTATTAAAATACCCCAATTAAATAATTAATGAGTCTGTTTATAGACACTGGGATGGATCATGGTCAAGAGTGTTGAGGAACTTTTGGGATTAGCTGAAGCTTTGGTTACAGCCAAAGGTGGAAATCCCCTGAGTTATATCCAAAAGGTGATTTTAACAGAAGCCTTATTAGAAACAAAAAAAACTTACGATCAAATTGCCGAAGAAAATGGCTATTCTCCCAGTTATTTAAAAAATGGGGTTGCTCCGCACCTTTGGCAACTCTTATCGGATGTGGTGGGTGAAAAAGTAACTAAAGCCACTTGTCGCTGTTTATTAGAACGGGAATTAGAAACTCAAACTATCCCGAAAATTTTTCCTGAACTTGTTTTTACTCAACCGATTATTTTAGAATCCCCAGAAGGTCAAGTTCCGCTTAATTCTATTTTTTATATTGAGCGATCGTCCAGTGAACTGATTTGTTATCAAGAAATTCAACATCAAGGTACTTTACTGCGAATTAAAGCCCCTCGAAAGATGGGAAAAACCTCTTTAATGGCTCGCATTTTGGATTATGCTCAACAGCAAAATTATCACCCGGTTCGTTTAAGTCTTCATCTGGCGAGTAGTTTAGTCTTTAACTCAACGGAAAAATTCTTACGTTGGTTTTGTGCGAATGTGACTCAACAGTTAGGCTTAGAATCTAAAATAGATGAATTTTGGGATGAAGATGTGGGAGCATTAGTCAGTAGTTCTTTATATTTTCAAGGTTATTTATTAGAGGAAATTCAGCAACCGATTGTTTTAGCACTGGATGAAGTCAATCAGTTATTTGAGTATCCCTCCTTAGCTCGTGATGTCTTAGCTTTATTACGCTCTTGGCATGAAGAAACACGGGATATTAGCAATTGGCAAAAATTAAGGTTTGTGATTGTTTATTCTACCGATATTTATATTCCTTTGGATACTAATAAATCTCCGTTTAATGTCGGTTTAGGGATTGATTTACATCCTTTTAATCTCGATCAAGTTCAAACTTTATCTCGAAGGTATGGATTAAACTTAACCGAGCAAGAGTTAAAAGAACTTACAGAATTTGTTGGGGGATTTCCTTATTTAGTACGATTAGCATTTGATCATTGTGTGCGTCGAAATATTCCCCTCCCAGAGTTGCTAGAACAGGCAAACACTGATACAGGAATTTATAGCGATCACCTCCATGAACAGTTATGGTTACTTCAACAAGATCCTGATTTAGTCACTACTTATCAACAAATTATCGCTACAACTCATCCCATTAAAATTGAACAAGTAAAAGCGTTTAAATTAAAAAGTATGGGGTTAATTCATATTAATGGAAATCAAGTTATTCCCAGTTGTGAGTTATATCGTCAATATTTTCAAGAGTGTTTTAGAGAAATTTTATATTAATCTAAAATTGAAAAAAATTACTTTATATAGCGATTTTTAATCATGATTAAAACCCAATTCATTGTAGGGGCGAGGCGCGCCCAAAGTCCGTCAACTTAAGTTCCCCGCGCCCGGAACTAAAGTTCGGGCTAAAAGCTGAAGTCATNCGCGCCTCGCCCCTACGACAATCTGTTACCATTATTGAGATCTATACAAATGTTTGATCAATCAATCTATATGACAAATAGTTTAGAAGAGTTGAGATCCGGTAATGCAACCAGACAAGCTGAGGCATTACTAAAGTTAGTTGATGATGAAGTTTATGAAGCTGTACCGGATATTCTACCCTTATTAAACTCACCAGAAACTGCAATTCGTTCTAGTGCGGCTTACGCATTAGGTTATCTGGGAATTGATCAGGTTAAAACAGTAGGTTTTGCCTTAATGAATAGACTCAATGATCCTGAAGAAATTGTTAGGTCTGATGTAATTGAAGCTTTGGGAGCATTGCAATATATTGAGGCTATTACTCAAATTAAATGTAAATTAATTAACGATCCTTCTGCTTTAGTTCGTGCGTCAGCAGCAGAAGCATTGGGAGAATTGGGAGAACCCGAAGCAATAGAAACATTAGAAAAATCCTTATTAAAACTAGATGAAGATGAAGCTGTTCGCGCCTATGCTGCAAATTCTATTGGTCTTTTAGGGAGTGATTTAATTTTACCAAAACTCAAAATTTATCTTCAATACTTTGAGAAAAGTATCAAAATAAAAGCAGAACTACTAGGAGCAATATATTATTTAGGTGCAAAAGAAGCTTTACAACAACTGATAGGATTATTAGATGATGCCGATGAGAATTTAGCGATCGCAATTCTTAATATCTTAACTGATTTAAAAGATCGGACAAATTTAGATCAACTCTTACAAGATGCTCCTGAAATGGAAAGTAAATTGAAAAATATTAGTCAAAAGATGCCGATTTTAATTACTCATAAAAAACAGATTTTAACAGCTTAATATAAAAACCGGGTTTCTTCGAGAAACCCGGTTTCTGGGATTAATTTCTCAATTGTACTGGCATAACTAAATAAATCATTTTAATCCCACCCAACGGATTAACAATAACAGGGCTAGTCGCTGCATTCAACTGAATGGAAATTTCCGACGTATTAAATACTTTTAATCCTTCTAATAAGTATTTAACATTAAATGCTAACTCCTTCGGTTCATCCCCTGAAATTTGAGCCGGGAGAGATTCTAAAGCATTACCAACATCGGCGGCTTCTACGGATAAAGCAATTTGTTGATTAACATGATCAACGGTACATTTAACAATATCATTTTTTTGGGAAGCTAAAACAGCAATTCGTTCTAAGGCTCCCACAAATCCCCGTCGATCTAAATTAATCTGATTTAAAAATTGACTCGGAATCAACTGACGATAAGCGGGATAAGCTCCTTCTAATTTGCGAGTATTTAACCGTTGTTCGCCTAACTCAAAAATCACTTGACTTTCATCAAATCGCAATGTGATAATTACCGGAGAATCATCTTTTTCACCACTTCGCATCGCCACCATCCGTTCCACTTCCCTTAAAGCCCGTGCGGGAACAGTAACTTCAAATTCCTCTAATTCTTCATCGGGATCAGTTTCGCTTAAATTTTCCGTTTGCACAACGGCTAATCGATGACCATCGGTTGAAGCAAATTCTATCGTATTATTTTGAACCTTTAAATGTACTCCGGTTAAAACTTGTTTTGTTTCATCGGGACTGGTAGCAAATAACGTCCCCTTCAATCCAGAAATTAAAGATTCTGCCGCCAAATGAATCGAATCTTCTCCTTGAATAGACGGTAATTCTGGATATTCTTCTGCCGCCATTCCTCGGATTTGATATTCCCCCGAACTAGAAGTTAAGGTAACAACAGCCTCTCCAATTTCATCATCTAGGGTGATTTCTCCCCCTGGTAAACGGGAGACAATATCATTAAATAATTTAGCCGGGACGGTTAAAGTTCCACCTTCCTCAACCGTTGCTGACATACTCGCCCGAATACCTAAACTTAAATCAAATGCCGTTAAATTTAAGCGTTGATTTTCGGCATCTGCATCAACTAAAATATTAGATAAAATCGGATGATTCGGACGAGAAGGAATCGCCCTAGAAACCCAAGATAAATTAGAACTTAATTTGTCCTGCTCAACAATAATTTTCATAATAAAAAAAATGGGAAGTTTGGAAACCGCATCTCTTCAGAGCGCGGAGGAAAAACGACTCAGGGGAATTTATTCCCCGTGAATACTAGATTAGGAATCGACAAAAATTGTTGTATTTGCCGATTCCCGGTTTTTTGGGATTTCTCCCACTCCTATTGCTAGGGTAATGTTAGCTTCGCCAATGTTATCGGTCGGTACTATCTCGAAAGCACTGTCTTACCCCTCGTAAAACTGTTTAAATGCCCGAGTTTTAGAGCTTGGGACTAGCTTCGCATCCCAAGGTAAGAACTTTAACGCTTCCCGATAACGTAGCCAGTTAAGGCTAAGGCTGGTCAGCTATCCAAAGGAGAGGCATGAAGCCCCGTCTCTTCAGAGCGGGGTGCTGACAATTCGCCCAAGACTGATCAGTATTACCCTAGGAATTCTCGCCAACGGTTTCTGATGTTGACGAGAGAACCAAACATTTGATTATACCTCACAAAACCCTCGATTTGACTCCGCTAAAATCTCTCAAGGAAGGAATGAAATCTCCATTCAGGGCCTAAAATTGGATAGGAGATCCAGGGAGTTCAAGGATATAACCTGTGGAAAACCTGTGGAAAACCTGTGAAAAAACATCACACTTCACCCCACAAATTCCCTGAAACCATCAGTCTTTCATCCCCATCTTGACGTTATCCACAATGTTTTCCACACCAAACAATCAAGGTGTCAGGTTTCGGGTTTCTATTATTTTCTCCCCTTCCCTTGCTCCTCCTACTTCCCCTATTACCTATTGCCTATTGCCTATTGCCTATTGCCTATTGCCTATTGCCTATTGCCTATTGCCTATTACCTATTGCCTATTGCCTATTGCCTATTGCCTATTCCCTATCCCCTGTTCCCTGTTCCCTGTTCCCTGTTCCCTTCTCAATGCGAACGACTGTTAAAATTAATTTTATCGCTAAGTTGTCGTAAGGTTTGAGCTAAATCCCGATCTTGGTGACGTAATTGGGAAATTTTTTCACAACTATACATAACAGTGGTGTGATCTTTTCCCCCAAATAATTCTCCAATTTTCGGTAAACTTAAATCGGTATGTTGTCGCATCAAATACATGGCTACTTGACGCGCTAAACTAATTTCTCGCCGTCGAGAACTCCCCTTCAAATCTTCTAAAGAAACCCGATAAATTTCGGCAACAATTTGCATAACGGCTTCGGGTGAAGATTCCTCTAATTTTTCCGTTGAGGTTAATACTGGAGTAATATTTTCCACCGTCATTGCTAAACCCGAAATGGATAAATAAGCGATCGCTCGAATTAAAGCTCCTTCCAATTCCCGAATATTAGAACGATAATTAGACGCAATATATTCAATCACTTCACGCGGTAACTGAACATTTTCATATTCCGCTTTTTTCTGTAAAATTGCCATCCGGGTTTCCAAATCCGGCGGTTGAATATCCGCCACTAACCCCATCGAAAATCGAGAACATAAACGCTCCTGTAATCGAGGAATTTGATGGGGAGGGCGATCGGACGCTAACACCACCTGTTTTCCGGCTTCATGCAACGTATTAAAGGTATGAAAAAATTCCTCCTGAGTATATTCTTTACCTTCAATAAATTGAATATCATCGACTAATAATACATCCGCTTCTCGATAATGTTCTCGAAAACTCTGCATACTATCTCGACGAATTGCCGTAATTAAATCATTAGTAAACTTTTCCGTTGAAACATAAAATACTTGAGAATAAGGTGCAATTTCTAACCGATAATGACCAATAGCTTGCATTAAATGGGTTTTTCCTAATCCCACACCTCCACACAAAAATAACGGGTTAAACTCCCGACCTGGAAACTCCGCCACCGCCAAAGAAGCCGCATGAGCAAGACGACTATTCGCCCCGACCACAAACCGAGAAAACACATATTTGGAGTTTAAATTCGTGGGTTTGGGGGGTGAATCCTGGGGGTTTTCCGTTCCCACCGAAGCAACAGGAGACGGCCAAACCAAGTTAAATGGGCTAGAATCCGATGCAGATTCGTTAATCTGGGTTGTAATGTAAATTTCTACCGGATAACCCAGGATGTCCTGCACCGTATCGGCGATCAATTCTCGATAATATTTCTGAAGCCAATTGCAAGAAAACGGGTTTGGCGTGCGAATGATTAAACAATTGTTGTCTAGTTGTTCAGCCCAAGCGGTTTTAATCCAGGTATCAAAAGTTGGACGTCCCAATTGTGCCTGAAGACGTTCCAGAACTTGATCCCAGAGATGATCGATGGGGAGTTCCATAGCTAGACCCACGAGTTCAAACTACACGATAACAGTTTCCCTAACATTCCTGAGACAGGAGCAACGGAAATTTAAAATTGTTCAACTTCTGCAAACCCTCGAAAATAAAAGCGATAATAATAAAGGAATGATCCAATTAGAGTCAACAGCAATCAATAGGAGGCTAAGAAAAACCCTGAACTCTAGGAAATAGTTCAAAACTACTGATATTATTAACACTTTAAAAGCCGTCGATGAAGAGTACATCTGACAAAGAAAATCGCCAAAACCCCCTCCGTACTGTTTTCTTATTACTGATCGGAGGCGGGGTTGCCTTACTCGGTGATCGCTGGTTAGCCACCCGCAACGCTTCAATTGTTCAACCGTCAACACCTCAACCTCTGGCTCAAGTTTCCCCCTCTGCTTCTGGTAATGCCAATAATAACGGGAGTTCTCCCCCCAACCCGACTGCTTGGTTAGGTCAAAAAGCTAATTTAGCAGCAGCGTTAAAACCTGTAGACTCTAACTTTATTGTCAATGCCGTTAATGAAGTTGGGCCAGCCGTGGTTCGGATCAATGCCTCTCGTCAAGTAGCTCGTCGAGGATTTGATCAGTTTGGGGACGGTTTTCCAGAGGAATTTTTTGGGGCTGAATCTCCTAAACGCCGTTCTAATCGACCAATTGAGCAAGGGACGGGTTCAGGGTTCATTCTGTCTGCTAATGGCGTGATTATGACCAACTCTCACGTTGTTGAGGGAACTGATCGGGTACAAGTAGTTTTAAAAGATGGCCGTCGGTTTGATGGAAAAGTCCTAGGATCGGATTCTGTAACTGATGTTGCTGTAATTAAAATTAATGCGGATAATTTGCCCAGTGTGAAAATTGGCGATTCTGAGGCATTATCTCCTGGGGAATGGGCGATCGCTATTGGCAATCCATTAGGATTAGATAACTCAGTTACAGTGGGAATTATTAGTGCTACAGGACGTTCTAGTAGTGATGTTGGCGTTCCCGATAAACGGATTGGTTTTATTCAAACTGATGCAGCAATTAACCCTGGAAATTCAGGGGGGCCACTGCTTAATGCTAGAGGGGAAGTTGTGGGAATGAATACCGCAATTATTAGTGGCGCTCAAGGTTTGGGATTTGCTATTCCGATTAATAAAGCTCAACAAATTGCCCAACAATTAGCCACAACCGGACGCGCTGAACACGCTTATTTAGGGATTGAAATGGTCACACTCAGCCCCGAATTGCGTCAAGAATTGCAAGAAACTCCTGATTTAGAATTCCTGATTACTCAAGATAACGGGGTTTTAATTGTTAATGTTATTCCGAGTTCTCCTGCAATGAAATCTGGATTAAAACCCGGAGATATTATTGTAAAAATTGATGATAAACCGATTACAAAATCCGATGCGGTTCAAGAATTAGTTCAAAATCAAAATGTGGGGACACCGATGAAAGTAGAGTTAAATCGTAAAGGACAACCCCTGACTTTAGAAGTAAAAACAGGTAATATGCCTGAACAAATTCAGGGGTAAAATGTTATCAGTTATCAGTTATCAGTTAATAAATTAATTATGTTCGTAATGGTTAACAATTAATCAAATGAGTGAAATTTTAGCGATTTCGGAATTAGGAAATCCGGTTTTACGGGGTTATGCTCATCCGATTCAAAATATTTGGGAGGAGCGAATTCAAACCTTAATTGATAATTTAATCACAACGGCTTCTCAAGCTAATGGAGTCGGTATTGCTGCCCCTCAAGTGGGGGTTAGCGATCGCTTATTTATTATCGCTTCTCGTCCCACATTGCGCTATCCTAACGCACCCCTTATGGAACCGACAGCGATGATTAATCCTAAAATTATTCAGCATTCTAACGAAACTGTTAAGGACTGGGAAGGCTGTTTAAGTGTCCCTGGAATTCGGGGATTAGTCCCCCGTTATCAAGCCCTAGAAGTTGAATATACCAGTCGAGAAGGGAAACTCTGTCATCAAGAATTAACGGATTTTGTGGCTCGGATTTTTCAACATGAACTTGATCATCTTGAGGGAATTGTATTTTTAGATCGGGTTGAAAGTACCCAGGAGCTAATTACAGAAGCCGAATATCAAAAACGTGATATAGCAATCCCAAATAGGTTGTAACAATTTATAACTGATATGAAACAGCCAGAAGTATTATCTCTGTTCCCTGTTCCCTGTTCCCTGTTCCCTGTTCCCTGTTCCCTGTTCCCTGTTCCCTTCTGAACCGAGATTTTGCGAAATAGTTACCCTCGCTATTGTAGAGTATTTGTAAGTCAATTTCAGGAGAATTTATTAAAGCTATGACGATTAATTTAAGCAAGGGAGAACGGATTAGCCTTTCCAAAGAAGCACCGGGTTTAAAAAAAGCCGGAGTTGGATTAGGATGGGATATTAACGCTTCTGACACTGGAGCCGCTTTTGATTTAGATGTGTCGGTATTTATGATTGCCAGTAATGGCAAAATTCCTAACGAACAATATTTCGTATTTTATAATAACTTAAAATCTCCCGATGGATCTGTTGAATCTTTGGGAGATGATCGCACCGGAGAAGGAGGCGGTGATGATGAAACCATTCTCGTTGAGTTAAATACCATTGATCCCAATATTCAAGAAATTGTCTTTGTCGTCACCATTTACGAAGCCGAAGCCAGACGGCAAAATTTTGGACAAATTCGCAATTCTTACATCCGAATTTATAACAATGAAAATGACTCTGAGATCACTCGCTATGATTTAGAAGAGGATTTTTCCAGAGAAACTTCTATCGAAATGGGTCGCCTCTATCGCAAAGACGGCGAATGGCGCTTTCAAGCCGTTGGACAAGGCTATAATTCAGGTTTAGAAGCCTTTGTTCAACAATATACCTAAAGGGGTTGACGGTTGACTGTTGACGGTTAACCGTCAGCCACTCAGACTGATAAAATTTACAATCTGTGGAGTTGATTACCCATGTCAATTAATATTAAAAAAGGGGAACGAATTAGTTTATCCAAAGAAGCTCCGGGTTTAAAACGAGCATCTATTGGTTTAGGATGGGATGTGAATGCCAGTGATACAGGAACAGCCTTTGATTTAGATGCTTCTGTGTTTATGGTGGCAGAAGATGGTAAAATTCCAGTCGATGAATATTTCATATTTTATAATAACTTAATTTCTCCTGATCAATCTGTTAAACATTTAGGAGATAGTCGGACTGGAGAAGGAAGCGGGGATGACGAAACTATCATCGTAGATTTAACAAAAATTAATCCTTCTATTCAAGAATTAATCTTTGTTGTTACCATTCATGATGCGGATCAACGGCGACAAAACTTCGGACAGGTGAAGAATTCTTATATTAGAATTTACGATGCGGACACTCAAACCGAAGTCACAAAATATGATTTAGAAGAAGATTTCTCACGGGAAACGGCTGTTGAATTTGGGAGATTATATCTAAAAAATGGCGAATGGCGATTTCAAGCCGTCGGACAAGGTTACAATGCTGGGTTACAGAGTTTTGTAGACAAATACGTTTAAATTTAATTTCTTTTGGAGGATTTCAACCATGACTATTAATTTAAAAAAAGGTCAAAGCATCATTCTTGATAAAAATGAATATGATTTATCAAAGGTCGTGATGGGGTTAGGATGGGATGTGGCTAAAAAAGGATTTTTTGGAGGATTATTAAGCGGATCTGCCGATTTTGATTTAGATGGATTTGCCTTGTTATTAGATACTCAGGGAAAATTAAAAACTCAGCAAGAAGATGTTGTTTATTTTGGGCATTTAGCCACAAAAAATAATACCGTTATTCATTCAGGAGATAATCTAACGGGAAAAGGATCAGGAGATGATGAAAGCATTATTATTGATTTCAAAAATCTTCCCCAAGCTTATCAGCGAATTATTTTAGGCGTTAATATTTATCACGGAAAAGAACGCGAACAACACTTTGGAATGGTTAATAATGCCTTTGTACGAGCAATTGATGCTGCGGGTAAAGAAATTGCACGTTACAGCCTCTCCGGTGAACCCGCTTACACAGGTCAAATTTCTATGTTACTCGGAGAACTAACCCAAGAAAACGGACAATGGAAATTTAAAGCATTAGGAACACCCTTAAACACCAGTTTAAACGGTGTTATTCGTTCATTTCAGTAGTTGAATTCATCGATAACAGGTAGGGGCGACGTATTCGGTTATTGAATAATGGGTATACCCATCAATCCTTATCCGAATCCACCGCCCCTACAACTGATCACTATTTTCAACGCTATTTTAATAACGTTTGTGTTGAAAATTAGCTCGCCTGGCGATCGCCAATATTAGCGTTTGCGGTAGGGAACCATTGTATCAATATTGATATCGCCCAAAGCAACGCGAGTTGCGGGATTGATAATCGGAGAAACAGCCCGTGCTAAACCCAAGAAATTGGACGGATCGCCCGCTTTGGCTTGTTTTTCTTGGGGAATAAAGCGACGAACCTCGTTTTGCCAGACCAGTTGAGGGAACCCAAGCTGGTTACGGTGGTATTCGTTATAGCGAGGTGTTCTGAGATTAAAAGGAACTTCCCCTTCATTGCGCTGAAGCAGCACCCGACGGCGTTGGTAAGGAACCGTATCATAACCGAAGTTATCCAGGTATTCATCGCTATCGAGTAACTCATCAATAAAGCCTTTAGGGCCTTTGTTAGCAACCACAATAGACCATGCGATCTTTTCACGTTCGCTATAAACGTCCCGTCCGAGGATGCGTTGAACACACATCTCGACAAAACGGTAGTTGCTATTGGTTTGGTAGTTACGAGACAGGAAGGGATCGGAAGTCGCTAAACCCCGAATAAAGTCCCGCACGTTAATTTGACCAAACTTAAGCTGAGACTCTAAGCAAGTTTGAACATTGCTTTTGAGCATTTGATGCTCGCTGTAAATTTGGCGATAAGCAGCCCAAATGATGTCATTCCACTCAGTACCAGAAGGCATATTTTCAGCCGTAAAGATTCTGGGTTGTTCATCACCGGCTACTTCAAAGCCAGCTACGCGAACATTGCGGCTGGTCGGGCCATAGCTTAATAAAGGAAGCGCCACCTTAATATCTCCTTAAATCTCGAACTCAAGGTCGTTTGTTATCTTCTGTTAGCATCCTCCACTCCCCCCAGGGGAACGGATTCCTACCAGGCCAAGCCTCTCGGTGGGTTGACGTATCAAGAACTGCCAAAAAAATAGGTCTTACACCCTCTCCACGTCCGTTTTAAGTCTCCGAATGCCTTCCGGCGACTCCCTAAAAAACCTTGGGTTTTTAGTTTTGCCTCTAGATCTTAGTACGAAGCCATCCTAGAAGGACGGAGTATGAAACCCAATTTTTGATGACTTTACCATAATCGCTCAGAGCTTTAGAGCGACATGGTTGACTATCCTACAGATTAGGGGATTAAGGCAACTCAATCTCAATTTTTAGGAATCAATGCAATAATATGTAACATTTTTTGATAAATTGGATGCCCACCGTTGGCGGTTCTGCTAAAATAGAAATCAAATCCCCTGGGGGGGGATAATTGTTATGATATATTAAATGTCAGCACCCCGCACTGAAGTGACGGGGCTTCATGCCTCTAACTTTAGTTAGTTGACCAGCCTAAGTCTTAACTGACTATGTTTTTTGAGTCAAGACACCCTGCTGGATGCGTAGCTAGTCCCTGGCTCTGTCGTTAGTAGTTAAACAGTTTTACGAGGGGTAAGACAGTGCTACTAGCCTAACAAGCTCTTAAAACCTTGGCGAAGCTAACTTTACCCTAGAAATAGGAGTTAGGAGGGTCACCATACCCTCCTCCCTGAAAAGGGAAATATAAAGCCTAACTAGAAGGAGGAGGTTTCTACCCATTTTTTCTGATGATAATTTACTTAATAAATCTTAAACATCTTGCTCAATATACTACTAGGTTCTATTTTGACTACAACTCAACCGATTCAGTCTACCTCTCGGTTTATTCAGACAGTTCTAGCCAAAGTTAGGAGATCTCAGCCTGGGCTCGTATTTTTAGCCTCGGTGTTTCTCGTCTGTGTTCCTGTATTTTTCCAAGCACCTCTCGTGCGACAATGGCCAGAACTGACCTTAATTCTGACCTTGGGATGGCTAGGAATCAGTTGGAAATTACTCAGACAACCCGCCACTTGGGTTTGGGGAGACTTATTATTAGGATTTAGTTGGAGTTGGCTAACGGGGGCCATCTATTGGGGCTGGTTACGGTGGGAACCTCTGTTACATTTACCCGTAGAAGCTTTAGGCGTCCCCTTCGCCGTGTGGTGTTTATATCGCGGCTGGGGTAAAGTCGGAAACTGGTTTTATCTGGGTTCTCTATTTGGGACAGCCGTTACAGATGGATATTTTTATATCACCGGATTAATTCCTAGTTGGCGACAACTGATGAACGTTGAACCCGCCTTAGCGTTACCCATTTTTCAAAACGCGCTACAAATTGTCAGTACCCCTTGGGGGATTAGTTGGGCCGTCGGATTTGCCCTATTTTTATTTGGCGTTGGGGTTTTTCCTTTACAATCGAAGGAACAACATTGGTGGGCTTTTGGGGGTGCCGTATTGAGTACAATCTTGGTAGATAGTTTATTTTTGATTGCAGCTTGTCTAGCCTAAGACAAAATTAATCAAGAGGGTGCATAGAGAGAAAAATGTTTATGATGTTAGGCGTGGCTTTTAAATAGCCTGCGGTCAAAAATTCATAGACTTAAATTCTCCAATGTCCTCTATTAACTAATTGTGACGTTGCAAACAACCCCCCACTTAGTCTTACATACCGAAGGTGGTAATCGCTATTTACCACTGATGGGCAAAAATTACTGGACATTGGGTCGCAGTGAAGACAATACCTTTGTCGTTAAAGACCGATGGATTTCTCGAAATCATGCGATGTTACAACGCATGGAAAATGGCGAGTTTTTTTTAATTGATTTAGGAAGTCGGAATGGTTCTTTTCTCAATGGTCGTCGGGTGACAATTCCCGTTACACTCCATAATGAAGATCATATTGTTTTTGGACAAACGGAATTAGAATTTTATTGTCCTGATATTACTCAGGAAACTGACCCTTCTGAACCGGAATCAGAGGATTTTACCGCTACATTAACAGTCCGTCGTTTAATCTCAGTTATGGTGATGGATATTCGGGATTTTACCGTATTAACCCGACAATTAGATGAACGGATTTTATCAGAAGTAATCGGACGTTGGTTTCGTCACGCCGGACAAATTATTCGAGAAAATGGCAGTTGGGTTGATAAATATATTGGGGATGCAATTATGGCGGTTTGGTTTCATGGAACCCAAGGCGTCAGTCCCCAAGAAATGATCAAAATTGCTACAGCATTAAGTCAATTACATAAAGTAACTCTGGAATTAAGTCATCTTTATCCTTTACCTTTTCCCTTGCGCGTGGGGGCTGGAATTAATACCGGATATGCAATGGTGGGAAATACTGGAAGTGGGGGAACTGCTGATTATACGGCGTTAGGAGATACGGTAAATGCCGCCTTTCGTTTAGAGTCTTCGACCAAAGAAATGGGGATGGATATTGCATTAGGAGAAACCACTTATAAATATCTACTACAAGCTTGTCCTCAACAAACCTTTAAACAATATACAGTTCACCTGAAAGGGTATGATACTCCTACAATTACCTATGGGGGAACTTTTGATAATTTAGATGAGTTTTTGGCACTGAAATCAGAAGGATAAACAAGATCATGCTGTGATTCTAATAATTGTAATATTTTGATTTATTTTACCCCCCAATTGCTAACATTTTATAACTGATTTAGGGTAGCTCCAGAAGTAAAGCGTATAATATTAGAACCATTTGACCCCATTGATTATGAAGCTTTCCACTGACATCAAAATTCCTTTTCCCCGTCCCCTAGTCTTTAGTACCTATCGAGATCGATTAATTGAGGTGGTTAATTTATTACCCCCTAAAAATGGCGTTAAGTTAGTCTCTCGTCGGGTCGAAGCAGATACGGTTTATACCGTTTATGACTGGGAATCATCAGAAGATGTCCCCGCACTGTTTGAAGATATATTAAAATACGATAAACTCCGGTGGACAGAATTTGACACTTGGAATCAACAAGACTTTACCCTAGATTGGCAAATTAAAACCCAAGCGTTTACAGAAGCCTTCCATTGTTCCGGTAAAAATACCTTTTTAGAGGATAAAAATCACACCTTAATTCAAACACGAGGAGAAATAGAATTAGACCCCGATCAACTAGATGGAATTCCTGTATTTCTCAGAAGTCAATTAGCGAATGTGTTTGAGGAAGTTCTCGGAAAAAAACTCGAACCCAATTTAATAGACATGGGGAAAGGGGTGCAAAAATATTTGGAAAAACACAATTGACACTCTCAGGTCTGAAGACACGCTCGTTTTCAATCTCCCAGACTTGTCTTATAATCCCATTAAATCTTGATCACAGATGCGATGCCTTGGCAGGCGGCTACGCCATCGCAACCCATCAAACTCACGTTATTAATGATAAAGTTATCCCCCTTCTCCTACACAGCAAGGAGTTGGGGGAGAGGTGACTACAGGGAAAATCAAATAGCCCTGGAGGTTAAGCCGCCGGAGTCGCGGTTTTTTTCATGAATTCAAAATAATTATCCCAAAACTGTTTTTGAGATTCCATTACTGCTTGATTCGTAACTTCTTGAACTTTGAAGCTTGTTTGTAGCAATTCTTCTTGATAACTTAGGGTTTTTTCATAAGCTTCTTGAGGATTCAAGGAATGGGGAGTTGCTTTGAGATTTTCTAGCCAAGTGTCAAACAGTTGTTTTTGCCAATTCACTAACTGTTTTTGGTATTCGTTGATAAAATCATTGTTCATGAGTTAAAAAACCGCTAAAGACCCCATCTTAATTGAGAATGGAGAGAAAGCAGGGCGGAATATACTGCTTTCTAAGGAAAAAACACAGGTTTATCCTGGTAATCGTTAATAGTCTTTGAGCTTGAATGAGTCTGTAAGTGTACAGAGGGAAAATTAGCAGAGGTTAATTTCTTAAGTAATTATAGTGAACTACCTAAACTTCTCTACGAGTAAGTGTAGGCTTCCTATCCAAAGAATAGCTTTCTATCCCGAAGAACAGCGAGTCTTACATTCTAACGATAGGCTACTCCCTCGTTCCAAAGGTAAAAGACAAGGCTGATCAAAAAAATTGTTTGAAGTTTAGCTTGGTTTTCGCTTTACTTACCTTGTTTTATCCTGATGATAGCACAAGTTTTTTAACAATCCCAACAATCCCCACCGCAATTCATCCCACACTGCCCTACCGGGTCAGACGTGGGGCGCTATGAGCGGAAAATGCTAAAACTTTGAGCAATTGACCAGTCAATTTCAGTCACAACCTGTAAATTTATCAGTATCAAAACGCAAACTTTCTTAACAAAAGCAGTTACATCCGTTCCGACATTTGCCACAATAGAAGTATTTTAATGGTTATTCCCCACTTAAGAACCCGATTATGCTGACGCTGTATCTATTCTGTCTGACAATTGGTGGGGGTTTTGTGATTCTATCCGCCTTTGCGGGACTTGATGGTATCGATTTTGATCCCAATTTTGAGATAGATGTAGAATTGTCTGAACCTCCAAAGGATGTAGAAACCCTCCCCACCCGAAAAAACCCCAAACCCCGTCAACGTCGGTTTCATCTTCCCTTTTTTAGTTTCCGATTTTGGACATTTGGGAGTTGTTTTTTTGGCTTAACCGGATTTATTTTAACAAAACTTAATCTATCCTTTCCCCCTGGCCTAATTTTTGCGATTTCCCTAGGGGTTGGGGTCAGCTTTGGAACTACAATTGTGGGAATTTTACGGCGACTGCACCAACAACAAGCCAATAGTTTGATTTTATCTGAAGATCTGATTGGATTATCGGGAACCGTTGAAATTCCCTTTGATCAAACCGGCAAAGGGACAGTGCGATTATATCTCAAAGAATCAATGGTGGATGTTGTCGCTATTACAGAGGATGATTGTCACTTTCAGAAAGGAGATAAAGTTTTTGTAGTCGGAAGAAATCATCATAAAGTCTTAGTGATTCCAGAAGAAGCCTTAAACTAAAATTAAGAATTAAGGATTAAGATTGGGGAAGATTTATAAAAGATCGCAGATAATAGACCTAATCAGGATTATTCATTTTATTAATAGGAGGAGAAATGATGCCAGATTCCATTCCCCAGGAACAGAATATACCCCTAATCACAGAAGTTGCCCAAGCTCCCACCCCCGATAATGTACCCAACAACACTAACAGTATTGGAACGGCTTTACCCATTGCTTTATCTATTTTTGGTGTAGTTCTTCTCCTGTGGTTTCTCAATACCTTTCTGCAAATTTGTAAACCCAATGAAATATTAATTCTATCTGGTCGAAAACGTCGCAATAAAGACGGTCAAGAAGTCGGATATCGGGTAATTTTTGGCGGACGCACCCTTTGTATTCCGATTTTAGAAACCGTTAAAACGATGGATTTACGGACAATGCCTGTGCGTGTGGAAGTCAAAAATGCTTATTCTAAAGGAGGAACTCCGTTAAATATTCAAGCGATCGCTAATGTTAAAATATCAAATGATCGGGCAATTGTAGGAAATGCAATTGAACGATTTTTAGAGCGAGATCGTTCAGAAATTTCTCGTGTGGCAAAAGAAACCTTAGAAGGAAATTTACGCGGTGTTGTGGGAACTTTAACCCCAGAACAATTAAACGAAGATCGTCTTCAATTTGCGGAACGCATCGCCGAAGATGTATCACGGGATTTATCCAAATTAGGCCTACAATTAGACACCTTAAAAATTCAAAGTGTATCCGATGATGTGGATTATCTCAACTCCATTGGTCGCCGTCAAATTGCCTTAATTGTTCGAGATGCGGAAATCGCTGAATCAAATGCTCTCGCAGAAGCTGAACAAACAGAAGCCGACTGTCGGCGACAAGCAGAAGTGGCAAAAACCCAAGCCCAAACTGTTGTTTTACAGAAAGGAAATGAACTCAGAAAAATCAAAGCTGAATTAGAACAACAAGCACGTTCAGAAGAAGAAAGAACCATTGCGGCTGGAAAAGAAGCCAGGGCAAAAGCTGAACAATTATTACAAACTGTCCGGGCAGAATTGGAACGGTTACGGTTAGAATCCGATGAAGTTTTACCTGCGGATGCTCAACGCCAAGCCCAGGAATTAAGAGCAAGAGGAGAAGCAGCATCTTTAACTGAAAATGCCTTAGCTGGTGCAACGGTAACGGATTTATTAAATCAAGTTTGGCAGGAAGCGGGGGCGGATGCTTCACAATTATTCTATTTACAACAAATTGAAATGATTCTGACTGAAGCGGCTAAAGTTTCGACCCGTGTAGACTTACAAAAAATTAATGTGATTGATAGTGGAGATGGAAAATCGATTGCGGGTGTTGTTAATGCCTATCCTGAAATTTTCCGACAATTTTTAGCAACTGTTGAACAAACATTAGGGGTTAAATTAGCTGGAAAATAACACCTCGTTATCGGTCTTGAACGCTCAAAATTACGCTGAACGTAACCACAAATTTTAGGAGATTTTAAACATGGAAATTATCATTGCCTTATTAGGTATTTTAGGATTAGGAACAGGGGCGGGATTTTTAATGATTCGCAACCTGTACTATATTTGTCAACCCAGTGAAGTGTTAATTTTTGCCGGAAGTCGTCGTCCGGTTGAAGGGGGGCAAGATGTTGGCTATCGTTTAGTAAAAGGAGGAAGTAGCATTAGAATTCCTTTATTAGAACACGCTTTTCGCATGGATTTAACCAATATGATTATTGAGTTAAAAGTGTCTAATGCCTATTCTAAAGGAGGAATTCCGTTAACAGTTGAAGGAGTCGCTAATATTAAAATAGCTGGGGAAGAACCGACTATTCATAATGCGATTGAACGGTTATTAGGGAAAAGTCGCAAGGAAATTGAACAATTAGCGAAAGAAACCTTAGAAGGAAATTTGCGCGGGGTATTAGCGAGTTTAACCCCAGAACAGGTGAATGGGGATAAATTAGCCTTTGCAAAAAGTTTATTAGAAGAAGCAGAAGATGATTTAGAAAAGTTGGGGCTAGTGTTAGATACGTTGCAAGTTCAAAATATTTTTGATGAAGTCGGATATTTGGATTCTATTGGTCGAAAACAACGGGCAGATCTATTCCGAGATTCTCGAATTGCAGAAGCAAAAGCCCATGCAGAATCTATCATTCAAACCGCAGAAAACGGTAAAAATACGTCCTTGAAAAAGTTAGAAACGGATATTGAAGTGGCGAAAGCAGAAGCAGAACGTCGGGTTAAAGATGCTATTACTAAACGACAGGCGGTGATCGCGGAATCAGAATCAGAAACGGCTTCACAGGTGGCAAAAACTCAAGCTGAAGTGTTAGTTCAGAAAGCTCGAATTAAGCAAGTCGAACAACAGTTACAAGCGGATGTTGTCGCACCTGCGGAAGCTCAATGTAAACGCGCTTTTGCTGAAGCGAAAGGAAATGCGTCTCAAATATTAGAAGCTGGAAAAGCTCAAGCGGAAGCGGCTAAACGATTAGCTGAATCTTGGAAGTTGGCCGGGTCAAATGCGCGGGAGATTTTCCTGTATCAAAAATTAGAAGTATTATTAAAAACAATGGTGGCAACGGTTCCTCAAATTGAAGTCGATAATGTTACCGTTGTCAATAATCAACAAGGAGGAAGCGCGACAAAATTAGCGGCATTTTTAGCAGAATTGAAACAAACAACGGGAATTGATGTAGCAGAAACCCTTGAAACAATGAGTCATAATCATTCCCCATCTTCAGCCATTTCTCCGATTCTTCCTAAATCGTTAAAATCTGTTCCCACAAATTCCTCAGAACTTCATTCAGAAATCTAATTCTGTTGATTTGCTCTCGTTTCTAGGTTCTTCCTAGAAACGATTGGGGTGACTTTTTCACTAGAAGAAATGGATATGATAGCCCTAAAGGGCTTACTACGACGATGAAACAGTATCAACGAATTATTTTTATTAGTTTAATCGCGTTAATTCCGATAGGATTAGCGAGTAAATTTTATCAGGGGCCGTTTGATTTATGGCTGAATAATTCTGTGGGTGGGGTATTTTATGAAATGTTTTGGATATTTTTAGTGGTTTTAATTAAACCTCAATTATCCCCTGGATGGGTCGCACTTTGGATATTTATAATTACTTCTAGTTTAGAATTTGCTCAACTCTGGAAACCTCCTTTTTTAGAAGTGATTCGGGCGACTTTATGGGGTCGTTTGTTACTCGGAACAACCTTTTCCGGGTGGGATTTTCCCTATTATATTATCGGTTGCGGGTTGGCTTGGTTAAGCTTAAAATATCTTAAATCTTATTTAAAATTAACAGATTAAATTAATGACTGGGTATATAATAAAAATTAAGTATGGGAAGCTAATTTATCCGCCCATCGGGTAGTTTCCGGTAAACGATATTTAGTAGTACAGTTTAACACATAATCAATAGACGTTTCTAAACTAATCCGATGACCTGGGGAAATATAAAGGGGTCTAACATTCGTTCTTGAACGTAGCACCGCACCGATAATTTCTCCTTTATTTTTTAACGGTGTCCAACTGCCTTTTTCAGCCGGGAGATCGTCATGTTTTCCGATTAATAAAGATTTAGCCGCCCCAATGGTCGGTTGATCAATTAATACTCCTAAATGACAGGCTAATCCAAACCGCCTGGGGTGGGCAATTCCTTGACCATCACAGATGATTAAATCAGGGGTTATTGTTAATTGTTCCAACACATCTAAAATTACAGGAATTTCTCGAAACGATAAAAACCCAGGAATATAAGGAAAGGTGGTTGGACGTTGAGCGATCGCAGTTTCTTGTAAAGTTAAATCAGGAAAACTTAAGACTGCCACGGCTGCTTGAGAAATGGTATAATTCTGTTTAAATCCCACATCAACCCCAGCCACATATTTGACAGTTTCTAATTCATCTGTTGTCCGAACTAACGATTTAAGTTGGTTTTGAATTATCATCGCATCTTCAACCGTTGTTGGCCATGTTTCCGGGCGTTGAATGTTCATGGTTTTTTCTAATCTTGGTTTCACTGAATTGCAATTTGTCCCAAACGCTTGAGAATCTGCAACACCTCATAGAGTTGGTTACGACGGGGGCGGATGCGATCGCAATTTATTTAAAACCGGGTTTCTTCAATAAAAGTCTCAAAAACCCGATTTTTATCTGGATTAATACTGCGATCCTGTTTTGCGATAATGAACGGCTGTAACCCCTTCTGGATTTAACACCTGACCATTATTAACACTTGCATAAATTACCCAATGATCACCACATTCCATCCGGTTTTTAACCTCACATTCCAGATAAGCTAAGGCATCTTTTAAGATCAAACAACCATTAGATGCTTCTTCTGTTTCTATGTCTACAAACCGATCTTCTCCGGGTTCAAATCGCTTCAGAAAATGTTTTCGCAGTTGTTTTCCTTCCTGCAAAATATTCAGAACAAAGCGATCGCCAATATGAGTTAAGGGTTCCAACGCCCGATCCTTAGCGACGGCGACGGTAAACCCAGGAGGGTTAAAGGTAGCTTGGGACACCCAGGACGCTAACATGGCACTATTTAGCTCGCCTCGATGACCGGAAACAACACACAACGAACCCACCAAACGCCCCATGGCTTGGGCGGTGCGATCGGCTCCCGATGAGGTTGCTGTAGGACGAAAGGCCCGCCGTTTTTGGGTGCGTTTTAAGGTTTGGGCAAAATCAACCGCCGCTTCTTTGCAAGTTTGTAGGGTAATATCCGTTGGCGCAAATTTCACCCGAATGGGTTCAAAACCAAATTTATAACCCGCATCTTTTAAGCGACCTTCTAATAAATCAATGGCTTCTCCACTCCATCCATACGACCCAAAAACTCCCGCTAATTTATTCGTAGAAGCCGTATTTAAAATCACCCCTAAAGCAGTTTGAATTTGGGTTGGCGCATGACCTCCTAAGGTCGGTGAACCAATAATAAATCCATCACATTTTTCTAAGGCTTCTTGAATTTCTGAGGATTTGGCATATTCACAATTAATTAATTCAACCGCAACATCAGATTTTGTTAATCCTTTAGCGATCGCTTGGGCGACTGTAGCCGTATTTCCATAAGCTGAAGCATATAATAAAGCTACATTTAACTCCTGTGCTTTTTGTTTTTCACTCCAATTTTGATATAAATTTGTTAATTCAGTTTTGCCATATTTGACTAACGGCCCATGACCTGTTCCGTATAATTTAATCGCGGGTAAGTCTTTAATTTTATCGAGAGTGGAGAGAACTTGTTTAGCTTGGGAAGCATGAAGACAGTCATAATAAAACCGCCGATCATCGCTATATACTGACCAGCCTTCATCAAACACTTGATCGCCGCAAACATGGGCTCCAAATAGTTTATCGGAGAATAAAATTTCCGTCGCCGGATCATAAGTTAAAAGGGCATCAGGCCAGCGAGGAGTGGGCGTGGCAATAAACTGTAATTGATGACCTTGACCTAAATCTAAGGTTTCTTCTCCTTTGATCAGGATAATTTTTAAGTTGTCGTCTTCAAAATATTCTCGTAAAGCTAAAGCGGCGGGATTAGAACAGACAAAAGTTGCCTGAGGTGATAATGCCAATAATGCCTTTAATGTCGCGCCTCGATTTGCATTAAAATGACCCAAAACAATATAATTTAACTGTTCTAAATTCAAGCGAGTTTTTAACGCTTCCAGATAATTTTGGGTAAACGATTCTCCAGGGGGATCAATAATTGCGGTTTGATCAGCTTCAATCACATAACTATTTGCCGTTGTTCCCCGTTGTAGAGAATATTCAACTTCAAATTTCAACCGATCCCAAGTGCGCGATCGCACCACTTTTGTCTGATTTCCAATTAAAAAAACTTGAACATCGCGCGCTTTTTGATTAGGCATAATTCTCAGGTGTCAGGTGTCAGGTTTCGGGTTCAGTCAACGGTCAACCGTCCCCCCCAACCCCGTGTACAGGGGGCAAGGGGAGCGTCAACCGTCAACATTCTTCTTAATAGTGATTTCCCACTTTGCGATGGTGAACCGCAGGTAATACATCAGGATCACTGACTCGTCCACTCTCAACGGTGGCGTAAACAATCCAGTGATCACTTAACTCCATCCGACTTTGGACTTGACATTCTAAATAAGCCAAGGATTCTGTTAAAATCGGACTGCCATTGTTAGCCGTTTGGGTGTTAATTCCTTCAAACCGATCCGCACCGGGAGCAAAGCGTTTTAAGAAGTGTCTCATCAATTTTTGATAATTATTTTCTGCCAAAACATTCAGCACAAATTGATCATCCACTTGCATTAAGGCTTCAATTGCCCGATCTTTTGCTACAGCAATTGTTAATCCTAAAGGTTGAAAACTAGCTTGAGTTACCCAAGAGGCTAACATCGCACTACTGACTTCCCCTTTTTGAGCCGTAATAATATACAATCCACCGCTTAAGCGTCCCATGGCTTTATCTAAGTTTGTATCCAGGGATTTCATCTGCTTAACGGTTTTATCCCGGCTTAACCATTGTCCGATATCTGTACCCGCTTCATCGCAGGTTTGATAGGTAGTATCATGGGGAGTTTCAGTAATCCGAATGGAAGGAAATGCTTGTTTTAATCCCGCGTCATTCAGTTTAACTTGCAAGGGATATAACGATAAATCATTGCCTCCCCCCGACTCATATAAACCGTAAGATTGTTTATTATGAGCGGATGCAATAATCGTATTAATCGTTTCTTCTGCGAGTTCAGAACCTACACCAGAAACGGGTGGCATTCCAATCACAAATCCGGTAGAACTCATTACTAATTCTCGAACTTCCGTAGCTTCGGCGGTGCGTAAATCCATCATTTCTACGGCAACACCTGTTTTTGTAATCCCGTGGGCAATGGCTTGGGAAAGGCGATCGCTGTATCCATAATCAGAGAAATAAAACACCGCTACCGTGGTTTCCGATTTAGTTTGTTCGTGGCTCCATTGCCAATAACGTCCTTTTAATTCTCCTAAATTATGTCGCAGTAACGGCCCATGTCCGGTGGCAATCGTGGTAATTTCTCCTAAAGGTTCCATGCGTTTCATCGCGTTAATTACTGAACGAGCATTAGGAGCCATTAAACACTCATAATAAAAGCGAAAATCGGGTTCAATATCGGCTAAGTTTTCATCGTAGGTATGATCGGAACAATAGTGCATTCCAAACGCATCGCAAGTAAATAAGGTTTGGCTTTTCCGATCAAAGGTGAAAATTGTATCCGGCCAATGTAAATTCGGGGCGGAAATGAATTCTAAAACATGATCATTTCCTAGATCTAAGCTATCCCCATTTTTCACTAACTGTCTTTTAAAGGGCGTATGGGTTAAATTTTCTAAAAATTGAATCGCAACTTTTGAACCCACAACAGTAGCGTTCGGAGCAAGTTCTAAAATATCTTTGACTAAGCCGCTGTGATCGGGTTCGGTATGACTAATAATTAAATAGTCAATATCCGCAGGATTAATTAATCCTTTCAAGGTGTCTAAATACAGTTGGCGAAACTTAGCATGGGATGTATCAACGAGGGCTGTTTTTTCTCCTCGAATGATAAATGAATTATAGGTTGTACCGTTTTGTAAACCAAATTCTATATCAAATCTATCCCGATCCCAATCCAGGGAACGAATAGTTGTGGTATCAACAGCAATCTCTTTAACTTCAATGGTTAAACGATTTTGTTTTACACGGTCAGTGAGGGCTACCATTCATGACCTCCCTAGATAATTCATTATGGCTTTTTAACTTATTCTCTATTGTGCCATGAATTATTCGTAAAGATTTATTAAAAAACCTATAGCTTTATTAAGATTTGCAAAATTGACATACTCCCTACGGCTAAAGCCGAGGGATTCTTGTTCATGGTTCACAGAAGTCCATTTGCTATCTCTGGTTGCCCATCAATAGTAGAGACGGTCTTCTCCCCATGCTTTCCCGATTGCTCGGCAGATCCCTTTTGCCCAAAGGTACTGTGTTGCCATTCCATTCCCAGAATTCCCATACCCTTCTGGAGAATATTAATAGCCGCTTCTCTATGACGACAAATCTCTATTCCACAATTAGGACAGGAATGGGTTCTGCTACTCAATGACTTTTTCCCCCGATGACCGCAACTAAAACAATATTGAAAAGTATAGTTAGGCGCAATCGCCACAACTGTTTTATCCCAAATTTTGCCGTAGTAGTTTAACCATTGGGTGAATTGATACCAACTCGGATCGGAAATCGACTTAGCCAAGTAGTGATGCTTGACCATACTCCACACCTTTAAAGCTTCATAGACAATCACATCGTTAGAGTGAACTACGCACCGAGCTTGCTTAATCGCCCAGTCTTTACGCTGTCTCTGAATTTTAAGGTGGATTTTACCCAGTCTTTTCCGAGCTTTATGATAATTCTTAGATTGGGGTTTTGCCCCTTTCACAAACTTTTTACTTAATCGTCTCTGAGCCTTTTTCAATTTGCGCTCAGATTTACTTAAGTAGTGGGGATACACTACAACGTTGTCATTTTGATCTTTAAAGAAATAGTTTAATCCCAGGTCTAATCCGACAACATTGCCAGTGTATTCAACCTTTTCCTTGCGGTCAATATCAAAGCAGAATTGGGCATAATAGCCATCTGCTCTTTTGACCACGCGAACACGGTTAATTTTTAATCGAAACAGGTCTTCCCTTGTTTCTTTGTTGCAATAAATAGATAAAGTACCGACATCAAAACCATCTGTGAAAGCGATATTCATGCAATCATCGGATAGTTTCCATCCAGAAACTTTATACTCTACAGAGCGACAATGCTTTTTAAATTGGGGATAAGCTTTTTTCTTTTTTTTCTTTCTACAACAACTGTAGAAGCTAGAAATCGAAGCCCATGCTCTTTCTGCACTAGCTTGACGAGCCGCCGAATTTAACTTTTTGGCAAAAGGAAATTCCTTGGCTAAGTCTTTGCATAGCGCATACAAATTAGCTTTACCTACTCCTTGATTATCCATCCAGTACCGAACACATTTGTTTCTAATAAATTGTGCGGTACGAATCGCTTCATCAATAGCTAGGTATTGCTCCTTAGTTCCGTTTATTAGCTTGGCTTCTCTAATTAACATGACTCAATCTTACCACAGAATATTCTAGATAAAACTTTTTCATGATGGATTTCTTCTAGGGGGGCTAAATTCTGGGGCTTTCCACTCGCTTTTCGGTAAAGGTATTGACCGTTGACTGTTGACCTTGCCTATTGCCCATTAACTGATGACTGATTTACAGAACTTTAGCAATTGCGGTGAATTTTTTACACGATCTTTAAATAGGGGGGTTGACCCCCTACACTAAAAAGGTTATATTATGCTATGTAGATGCACCCTGATGGTAGGGAGAGTTGCCAAGGCGACTCTCTCTTTTTTATTGGCGGTTGACGATTTTTTCCCGCAAACCCCACAAATGTCTTACCACTGCGGGGATACGCTTAAAGAGGATACAGCAGACAGGAGACAGGAGAATAAATCAACTGCTCACTGTTTCCAATTGTTTAGACCATTGCAGGTTCGGGTTTTAATAGACCATGAAGAATTTGTGCGGGAGGGTTTTGATGAGGCCATGCAAAGGCATGACGAAAGGCGGCTTGTTGACAAGCTTGTAATTCTTCAAACCCTAGAATATCAAGAGTTAATAAATTCTCGTATTCAAAGGGTAAACGCACGTTATGTAACCCGGCGTTATCGGTACAAATTGCAATATCAACTCCCGCATCAAAACAGCGTTCAAAAACAATTTTTAATTGCTGAATATCCTTGAGGGTTCCGGTTTTAATGTAGGTCGTGGGACAGACTTCTAAACACTGGTTTTGACGCGCTAATTCCGGTAATAATTCCGGGTGTAATAACGGAATTTGGATACCGTGACCAATTCGCATTAAATAGGGCAATAATTCAGGATAACAACCTTGTGGGGTTTCATATAAATGTCCGGTGGTTTTTAACCCCAAGGATAAGGCGTATTTGTACAAATCAATAAACTCATCTAACCGTTGAGCATAATGATTATCACCTCCGGCGATATCAATAGCACAAACATATTCAGGCATTTGTGCAGCTAAATCAATAATAGCTCGGTTGACTTCAAGCGGAAGTCGGGTGTGCATACATAAAATTTGGCTGGTAATAATTGGAGTATCGCTGCTTTGACTGGCTTTTCCTACGACTTCCACAATTTCAGCCATACAATCAATTCGTTGGGACTGGCTGAGATGTTCAGGTGTTCGTAAATAGGGGGTATAGCGTAATTCTAAATACGCCAAATTTTCAAAAGTATAAGCACCCCGCATCAACCGATAAATAAAATAGGGGAGGGTTTCAACAGTCTGCACACTTTCAACCATTGTATGCAGTTCTAAATATTCATCTAAGGTGTTGCGGGGTTTGGTATAAAAATCCTCAAACTGTTCATATTCTACAAACCCTTCAGTTAACGGAGAGTTATGACGTTGGAAATACCGCCACAGAATACGCGGTACAACTGAACCCCCTAAATGGCGATGTAACTCGGCGTGTAACGGCATAGTGACTCTTAAATATAGGTTAAAACAATGGCGATCGCGCTACCCGTTTAAACATCTCTTGACTAACAGGATTAACGGATCAGGATATTGAGCATTAACGATAACACAACCCTCAAAAAATATGGGGTCAAAACTAATGTTTTTATGAAAATTCTTATTTTTTAGGAGAATCACCCAAAACCCATTTTTATTTGTTATAGTTCGAGGGAACAGGGAATAGGGAACAGGGAACAGGATTTACAAATGTCCTAACTGTAATCCGTAGTGCTATAAAATAAAATTTTGGATAAAAATTAATAAATTAGAAAAAAAATACTTTTGCTACTTGTTTTCAGATTGAACTCAAAAAACGAGATAGTCTGTAGTAGAGACGCGCCATGTCGCGTCTCTACAGGGTTCAACGAGGGTCAACAACCCACCACTGACTTGAGTACAAGTACAGTGGGGGCTTGAAATACAGCCCTAGTTCGTACCCGCCTAAGTCTTAACTGACTCCGTTATTTGGATGAACTATTGGGTAACAGTTCACAAAACTTAATTTGACAGAGTTTCCTAAATAACAGATAATCAGGATTTGTGTAAACTGTCGGAGTGAAAACTCTCTTGGCTAACGTAGTTGTTATCGGTGCCCAGTGGGGCGATGAAGGAAAAGGTAAAATCACCGATCTGCTCAGTGGTTCAGCAGACGTGGTTGTCCGCTACCAAGGTGGCGTAAATGCAGGTCATACGGTTGTTGTTGACAATCAAACCTTCAAACTGCATCTGATTCCTTCAGGCATCTTATATCCCGATACCGAGTGCATTATCGGTTCAGGAACCGTGATTGATCCTAAAATTTTAATCGAAGAACTGGATCAACTCGAATCCTTGGAGATTTCTACCCAAAATTTGATGATTTCCCAGACCGCCCATGTTACGATGCCTTACCATCGCCTCTTGGATCAAGCATCAGAAAAACAACGGGGATCGCAAAAGATTGGGACAACGGGCCGGGGAATTGGCCCGACCTACGCCGATAAGTCTGAACGCACCGGAATT
Source organism: Planktothrix serta PCC 8927 (assembly GCF_900010725.2). NCBI lineage: Bacteria > Bacillati > Cyanobacteriota > Cyanophyceae > Oscillatoriales > Microcoleaceae > Planktothrix > Planktothrix serta. Next base: position 56,113 of record NZ_LR734824.1, read on the forward strand.
CGGATTATTGATTTGATGGAAACTGAGAGTTTACCCGATCAATTGCGCTGGACGATTAACAATAAAAACGTTATCCTCGAAAAGCTTTATAACCATCCTCCTCTCGACCCGGAAGCGGTGATTGCGGAATATTTGCAATATGCAGAACGGTTGCGTCCCCATGTCGTCGATGCGTCACTGAAAATCGACGCAGCAGTGCAGGCTCGACGGAATATTTTATTTGAAGGGGCACAGGGAACCCTGTTAGATTTAGATCATGGAACCTATCCCTATGTGACCTCCTCTAACCCTGTAGCAGGCGGTGCTTGTGTGGGAGCCGGAGTTGGCCCGACGATGATTGACCGGGTAATTGGGGTGGCGAAAGCCTATACAACCCGGGTCGGTGAGGGGCCATTCCCAACGGAAATGGTGGATGGGATTGGCCAGGTCTTGTGCGATCGCGGTGCAGAATTTGGAACCACAACCGGACGTCAACGCCGTTGCGGTTGGTTTGATGCGGTGATTGGTCGTTATGCGGTTAGAATTAACGGTTTAGATTGTTTAGCCATTACCAAATTAGATGTTTTAGATGGCTTAGAGGAAATTAAAGTTTGCGTTGCCTATGATATCGATGGAGAACGGTGCGAACATTTCCCCAGTAGTGCGCGAACCTTTGCTCGGTGTGAACCGATTTATGAAACTGTTCCGGGTTGGAAAGAATCAACCGCAGACTGTCGGAAATTAGAAGATTTACCCCAAGCCGCACTCAGTTATCTGAAATTTTTGGCGGAATTAATGAAAGTTCCGATCGCTATTGTTTCGTTAGGAGCGAGTCGAGATCAAACGATTATTGTTGAAGATCCGATTCACGGCCCCAAACGAGCACTATTAGATGCAGACGGACAACCTATAACCGTTGGCGGTTAAAAGTGTTGCATCCTGTCTTTTTGTGGTAATATTTTTTCTCTTTAAAACGTAGCTTGGAATGTCAATCCATGCTACGTTAAATATTTTACTCCCTCTGCTGGGGATTGCGTTTATATACTAGGAGGATGTCAACGAAGAATCTCCACTGTAGAAGTACCGAGAAAACATCGGATTAGTGCCTATCTATAAAATCTTAAAGGAAGTATTAAATGCCTGATTTTATGTCCGATGAAGACAGAATGATAGAAATATTAATTAAACATAGAGACTTGAAGAGATTTGTTATAAAGAAATTGAAAGAAGAAGGAATAAGTTGTCAGGAAACCACTAAAAATGATCCGAAAGGAGATATTTTAATTGTTAATCCTGAAGATGTCGCAAGGGTTAAAGAAATTATTAATCAAATGCAGAACAAGTCTAATTGATCAAAAAACTGTAATTGAATTCTTAAAACAATATTAAATCATGAACGAGCCAGAACAACCCCATATTGAAATTAAGGGACAAAGAGTAACTAAAAGAGATGCAAAGAAAATGATTGAAAAAGGTTCTATTATAGGTGTTGTATGTGGAGGTAAAATTACATCTCATGCTAAAAAATTATTAGATAGTGCCAATATTGCCTATGCAGAAGTCCCTGAAAGCGAGTTCATGGAATCTGAAGTACAGGAGGAAGGATAATGTTAGATATTGTGTTCTATCCTGCTAATGGTGAGTCATCTTATTCTGTTGATGTTTCAGAAGAGATATATGAATGGTTAGCCAAGTCAGAATTCTCTAAAATTGGGAAGTCGGTCGAGCGTAAAATGCTGATTGATGGAGAAACAGAAAAACTGCCTTTAGTTAAGTTAGGGAAAGACACTCGCAAAAAGTTCAAGAATTTTTTTCGAGATGTGATCACCCAGGAAAGTGATCAAGTGCTAACTCAACTGGGGGACTCTCCCTCAAAGCAAGAATATCAACAGGCGACATACCGCTTAAAAATCCTGCAAGAACTCCGCAAGTGTATTGAAAATCTGAACTATCTGTATCTGCAAAGATGTTAGCTACAACGTCAGAATTTTGGTATAATCAGAGTTTGGCTAAAAAATTTTAAGTGTTTTACTCTAAGCGCAAGAAACGTCATGGAAATTACGATTGAAGGTCACAAACGGCCAGAAGGCTCTAAACCCAATGCTTTGCGTCGTCAAGGATTAGTCCCGGCGGTGCTGTATGGCCATCAAGGGGCCGAATCTATTAACATTACTATTCCAGCGAAAGCCGCAGAAACCCTTCTGAAACGGAACGTTGTGAATCATGCCTTAATTCAACTGAACGTTCCTGAACTCTCTTGGAGTGGCAAAACCCTCCTCCGGGAAGTACAAAAACATCCCTGGAAAGGATTTCCCTATCACTTGAGCTTCTTCTCTGTGGCTCAACAAGACAGTTTAACCGTTTCTATTCCTCTGTATTTCGTCGGTGAACCCGTTGGGGTAAAACTCGAAGGCGGTCTGTTAGATGTCGTCCTCTCGGAATTAGAAATAGACTGTGAACCGGGTAGTATTCCTGATCGCATTGATGTCGATGTTACAGGTTTACATCAAGGTCAAGCCCTACATATTAGAGAACTCACCTTACCTTCAGGAGTCACAGCCACAGGTGATTCTGAACAAGTGGTTGTCAGTATTATTCGTCCTGAACGGGGTGAAGAAGGGGACGCGGAAGCTTAATGATTGTTGGCTGTTGGCTGTTGGCTGTTGGCAGATGAGATGTTAACCGACAACCGACAACCGACAACCCAACTAATTAATAATTTGCTTTAATTTATCCTGTTGAGATTCGGGTAAACGGGGGCCGTGAATTTGGACGATTTGAGAACCGAGATAATTTCCCCAACGGGCGGCTTGTGAGGTCGTTAAACCGTTGGTGAGTCCGTATAATACCCCACCCGCAAAAGCATCTCCCGCCCCAACAGTATCAACGGGTTTGACCGGAAACCCTGGAACATGAATCAGGGTTTGGTTTTCAACCACGAAACAGCCTTTATCACTATTCGTCATGAACACAAGATCAACTTTTTCTCCTAACTGACGGGCGCAAACCTCTAAATCTTCGTTACCGCAGAAGTGACGCACCTCATCTGCATTACAAAACAGCACATCACAATACTCAGTTAAAACACTGCGAAAATCATCCCCAAACCGTTCGACTAAAAACATATCGGAGAAGGTAAACGCTACTTTTACCCCTAAGCGTTTCGACTGTTCCATCGTTTGAATACTGGCTTGACGGGGTTGGGGTGCATCCCACAAATAGCCTTCAATATAACTGTATTGACACTGATTCAAATGATCAACATTAATATCCGTCACCGCTAAGGTTGTGGAAACCCCCAAATGAGTACACATCGTTCGTTCTGCGTCGGGAGTTGTCAACACCAAACAGGTTCCCGTTGGCCCTTCGGTGCTATTAGCGGGTTCGATTTCAAACCCAATTCCAGCCGCGACCATATCCTGTTGATAAAATTCGCCATTGGTATCCGCACTAACTTTACCCGAATAAATTCCCGTCCCTCCACTTTGAGCGATCGCAATCATCGTATTAGCGGCGGAACCTCCACAGCGTAATTCTAGGGGATGGCTCTCCAATTGTTGTAACAATTTCCCCTGTTTGATCGTATCCATCAGGGTCATTGATCCTCGGTTGAGGTCATGGGTTTGGATAAAATTATCCTCAACTAATGCCAAAATATCGAGGAGGGCATTTCCAACACCAAAGACATTAAAGGGTTTGGGTTCTGTCATTGACTCTTGGTATAAAACGGTTTGAACAATTCAATTGTTATCATATCAAACCTTTTGTAACTTTTATTTTCAACCCATTGGAATTTGCTGTTTTTCCAGACATAATAAAAATAATACTCAACCTATTATTTCTTCTCAGCCCTTATTCTCCGATTTTTATCTTTTTTTGATATGACTGACTCTGCACTTCCTCGACTAATTCAACAAATGTTAGAACCGGATTTTTATCCCCATTCGGTACAAGAACCCATTCAACTCTTACAAACTCATATATCGTTTATTTTGTTAACGGGAGAGTATGCTTATAAAATTAAAAAAATCGTAAATTTTGGGTTTTTAGATTATTCCACTTTAGAGAAACGATGCTATTTTTGTGAACAAGAATTAAAAATGAACCAGCAACAAGCACCGGAATTGTATTTAGAGGTTTTACCAATTATAGAAATAGGCGATCGCTTTCAATTTAGTGACAATCACGATCAAGCTGTAGAATATGCTTTAAAAATGCGTCAATTCCCCCAAGAAGATTTGTTAATTGATTTATTTAATCAGGATAAATTAACAATGAAAGAGATGGAAGAATTAGGAAAAGCTGTTGCTGATTTCCATCTTAAATGCCCTACAAACGAGCAAATTTTAAAATTTGGGATTATTGCTCAAATTCGCCATTCTATTGATGGAAACTATCAAAAAACACAAAAATATATTGGCTGTTGTCAAACTCAAGACCAATATGAACAAACCAAACAATATACAGATAGCTTTTTTGAAACCCATGAAGCTATTTTTAAAAGTCGAATTGAAAACCGATGGATTCGAGAATGTCATGGAGACTTGCATTTAAAAAATATTTGTATTTATCAGGATAAAATATTACTGTTTGATCGAATTGAATTTAATCAAGAATTTCGGTTTGTAGATGTGATCTATGATGTCGCTTTTGTGGTCATGGATTTAGAAGGACGAGGACGGGCTGATTTAGGAAATCGATTTTTAAATACTTATATTGAACAAACCGGAGACTGGGAAGGATTACAATTATTACCCTTTTATTTAACTCGTCAAGCCTATGTGAGAGCCAAAGTCAATTCCTTAATCTTAGATGATCCAGCCATTGCTGAAGAACAAAAAGAAATAGCCAAACAAGAAGCCACCCAATATTATAAATTAGCATGGCAATATACTCGCAGATCTTCAGGAGGAATTGTGATGATGTCCGGCTTATCGGGGTCAGGAAAAAGCACAACCGCCCGCAAATTATCAAAACAATTAAATGCGATTCATATTCGTTCTGATGCGGTGCGAAAACACTTAGCAAATGTTCCTCTTTATGAAAAAGGAGAAGAAGAAATCTATACCCCAGAAATGACCGAAAAGACCTATAAACGACTATTAGAGTTAGGATTATTATTAGCAAAACAAGGATTTTGGGTAATTTTAGATGCCAAATATGATCAACAAGAACGACGGGGAGAAGTCATAGAAACCTGTAATACCCATCAATTACCCTTACAAATTGTTGAATGTACAGCACCAATGGATATTTTACAAGATCGTTTACAACAACGTCAGGGAGATATTGCTGACGCAACGGTAGATTTATTAACCTCTCAACAAGCAAAATCTCAACCCTTTACAGATTATGAAAAAAACTATCTGACAACCATTGATACCACTCAAAATATTGATCAGCAATGGAAAAAATTATATTAAAATAATCTAGGGTTTCCGGTGCAAAAATACTAAAATTCTAGTTTCTTGCTTACCCTCTATCCTTCTCTCTTTCTTTGTGTCTTTGTGTTTCCTTCTTTATAATAATGAAATTAAGCAAAAAAATCATCTTAATTATCTATGGAATTTCAAGTTTAATTTTATCCTTGATTCTAGCGATCGCTCTTTTAATTCCGCCCACACCTTCCCAACCCATTTTAATTATCCCCAATGAAATTAGAGGCGTTTGGTTAACCAATGTCAGCAGTGGTGTACTATTTTTTCCTTGGGGAATTAATAGAGCTTTAAATCAATTGTCAGAACTCAAATTTAATACCATTTATCCCGTTGTTTGGAACCGAGGAATTACATTTTATAAAAGTGCTGTTGGTAGGCGAGTTATGGGTCGTTCTCAAGATCCTTTGTTAAATTTAACCCAATTAGGAGGAGATATTTTATCCAAAATTGTTACAGAAGGACATCGAAACGGATTAAAAGTAATTCCTTGGTTTGAATATGGGTTTATGGCTCCGAAAAACTCCGCTATTGTTCAACGTCATCCTGACTGGATTGCTCAAACTCGACAAGGGGAAAAAGCCTTAGATCATTTCAGAAATTCTGAGGATGTTTCCTATCAAACCAAGATCAAAAACTGGATTGTCAATCAAATTTTAGAATGGATGACGATTAAAAATGTCTGGTTAAATCCGTTACATCCTGAAGTCCAACAATTTATTGAAGATTTAATTTTAGAAGTTGTGATCAAATATAATATTGATGGGATTCAACTGGATGATCATTTTGGTCTTCCCGTAGAATTTGGTTATGATCAGTATACGATTCAACTTTATCAACAAGAACATAATGGTCAATCTCCGCCTAATAATTATTATGATCAAGAGTGGCGAAGTTGGAGAGCAAACAAAATTACTGAATTAGTGCAAAGAATTGTCAAAAACGTTAAAAAAGTTAAACCCGATTGTATGATTTCTTTATCCCCTAATCCCTATGAATATACTTATGAAATGTATTTACAAGATTGGCTAACCTGGGTGAATCAAGGATTAGTCGATGAAATTGTTTTACAAGTTTATCGAGATAGTATGGTAAAATTTATTTCAGAATTAGATCATGAATCTGTACAAATAGCACGGCGTAAAGTCCCAGTAATTATTGGATTATTAAGTGGAACATTACGACATCCTGTACCGATGGAACAAATTGAAAAACAAATGCAAGTTGTACGCGATCGCGGCTTTGATGGAATCTCGTTTTTCTATTGGGAAACCCTCTGGAGTTATTTCACTCCCGACTCTCCTCGATATCGTCGCAAAAGCTTTAAAACCTTATTTTCGGATTCATAAATTTGACTAAAATAAGATAAACTAAAAGAATAGAATTGAGTGAAAAATACTCTCTATGGCAAGAATTAGAGTGCCTAAACCTCTCATTTTACTATTGCAAGAAGTTGAACCCGAAAAATTTCTACCGTTACTTGGAAAATATGGAGCAACAGATTCCAAAGGAAGGTATTTTCATTGGAATGATTTTAAATGGAGAGTCAAACCGGGTGACAACGAATTAGCGGCATGGATAGCCACTAAAATTGCACGGAAAGCAATCACTAAGAACTTACCATTATTAAAAGCTGAAGGCGATTATTGCTTTAGTTACTGTGTACCAGACTCACTGTTTGCTCAACTCTATGCTATTGATACAATGACCGGGGGAAGTCGAGAGAATAGTAATAGTATTCTCGGATCTTCTCTTCCCAAAAATCGTTATCTTGTCAAAAGTTTAATGCAAGAAGAAGCGATTACTTCCTCTCAACTTGAAGGAGCTTCAACAACTCGTGAAGTTGCAAAGGAAATGCTGGAAAAAAATCTCACCCCTAAAGATAAATCTCAACAGATGATCCTGAATAATTATTTATTGATGAAAAAAGCGGTTGAAAAAAAGGATGAGGAATTATCGCTAGAATTTATATTAGAACTCCATAGAATTGCAACAGAAGAAGCCATAGAAAATCAAGCAACACCAGGGGAAATTAGAAAAAACAATAATATTTTTGTTTCTAATTTATACAATGAGAATACTTTTTACCCCCCTGACTGGAAAACCCTCGAAGCTAGACTAACAAATTTGTGTGATTTTGCAAATTATGATCCTGCTCCCAATGATTATAGTAATTTTATTCATCCCATCATCAAGGCTATTATCTTACATTTTATGATCGGATATATTCATCCTTTTGGGGATGGTAATGGTAGAACTGCAAGAGCTATTTTCTATTGGAGTATTCTGCGGTCGGGTTATTGGCTATTTCAATATGTTTCGATTAGCAAACTCATACAAGAAAAACGTGGAGATTATGATCAAGCTTTTATTTACACTGAAACTGATGATTTTGATATCACCTATTTTCTCTATAATCAGATTAGTACCATAGAAAAAGCAGTGAAATCATTGTATGAGTATATGGGCAGAAAAAAACAAGATTTTTATGAATTTATGGATTGGATTGATCAAAGTCCTATTGCAAAAACTTTACACAGAGGTCATTTAGAAATCCTCAAAGAAGCATTCAGAACACCCGGTAAAGAATTTACTTCAAAACAAGTCGCCATCGATTTTGGGATCACCGAAAATACTGCTAGAAGTTATCTGAATAAATTAGTGAATAAAGATTTATTAATAGCCGCTAAATCTAAAAATCAGAAAACAGTTCTCTATCTGGCTCCAGCTAACTTACAAGCTAGACTGAAACTCTAATCTAATTAGGAGGAGGAATTCAATGTTTTTTCAGCATCAATAATATGAATATCAACCCCTTTTATATATTTTAATAATTGCTGAACAGGCGATCCTTTCCAAAACAATTCCCAGCGAGATTTGCGCGTATGTCCGAGAACAACTTGAGTGATATGATATTGTTGAGCAACTTGAGCGATCGCTTCAGAAACATTATAACTTTTCACCCTAAGAAACTCTCCTCCAAACGCATTAATTAAATTTTGACAAGTTTCTAATAGTAAACTTTCTTCTTTTGTTAAAAAACGTTCTGGATTTTCCACATATAACCCATATAAACGAGCTTTCATCGCATTCGCTAAACGTAATCCTCGCCGCAAAAGTTGGGGGGAATTTTGATAAGTAGAAATACAAACTAAAACTCGCTCATGAACATTACAAAATAAAGCTTTTTCAGTGGTTTCTGCTGCTGCTTCAATATTATCAGCAACTTCGCGTAAAGCCAACTCTCGCAACGCCACTAAATGACGACGTTGAAAGAAATTTTGTAACGCTTGTTCTATTTTTTCAGGTGCATATATTTTCCCCTCTCTTAACCGTTCTTGTAACGTTTCTGGGGTAACATCAATCACCACAACTTGTGTTGCTTCATCCAAAAGACGATCAGGAATTCGTTCTCGAACCACAACCCCCGTAATTTTTGCAACTAAATCATTTAAACTTTCTAAGTGCTGAATATTCACCGTTGAATAGACATCAATTCCATGATTGAGAATAATTTCTACATCTTGATAACGCTTTTCTCGGATAGAACCCGGAACATTAGTATGAGCTAATTCATCCACTAAAACTAATTGAGGTTGACGAGATAAAATCGCATCTGTATCCATTTCCCATAAGGTTATTTCTTGATGAAAAACCGTTTTTTTAGGAATAAGTTCTAAACCCATCGCTTTTTCTGCGGTTTCTTCTCGTCCATGGGTTTCTAGTAACCCAATTACAACATCAATTCCTTCTGCTTTTAATTGGTGTCCTTCTTCTAACATTCGATAGGTTTTACCGACCCCAGGAGACATCCCAATAAAAATTTTATGTTTTCCTCGATTTCGAGAGGATGTTTGATAATCAGATTCAGGGGAATTTTTTTGAGTCTCAATTTCGCTGCTATTAATCATAGTGAATTGGATAGGTTATCTAAATCTAAATTAACTTTCAGAACATTAACCCCCGGTTCTCCAAAAATTCCTAAAAATCGATGTTCAGTATTTTTATTAACAAGAATTTCCACTTGATTAGGATTCAAAGAACGCGCATTAGCGACTCGTTGAATTTGGGCTTTTGCGGCTTGAATACTAATATGAGGATCTAACCCTGAACCCGATGAATAAACTAAATCCGCCGTTGGAATAATATTATTAGATTGGAGTTGATCAATTCGTTCTGTTACTTTTTTTAACAAATCTGGATTACTGGGTGCTAAATTACTTCCTCCTGAAATTCCGGTTGCTAAACCATCTTTAACTGGACTATAATCAACGCTACTGGGACGGGATAGAAAATAACGATTGGAGGTAAAATTTTGACCGATTAAAGTCGAACCAATAATCTCTCCTTGAGGATTTTTGATCAAACTTCCATTCGCTTGAAAGGGGAAAATTGATTGACCGATTATTAGAATCAAAACCGGGTATAAAATAGCCGTTAAAACCCATAAAACTAGGGTAGTGCGGATGGCGGTTAACAAATCTCTAAACATAGTATATTTTGAAATTGAAAGTACATTTTTTGAGAACTTAACTGGTTTTTAAAACCGTTCAGGCTGTAAAATTACAGCCAATAAATAGAGAGCAATGGCTATCGTGACTAAAATTAAAACTCCAATAGCCCAAGCTGCTTTGCGAGTTATTTCTTCTCCCGTTGCTGCATAAATTACGGGAGCAAAGATTAAATTAGAGGATAACAAAAAAAACAAAGCAAGGGGGAAAAGGTTGCGTTTACCTTGAGTTTGAATTAAGGAAATTATTCCTTTGAATTCACGCGGTAATCTTGAATTAAAACCATCTAATGTTTTCATTTTTTACTCCTATTTTTTTTAGCTTGGTTTCTTTTTATGTTAAACCAATAATAGCGATGATGCTATCAATCATTTTAATTCCAATAAAGGGCGCAATGATTCCTCCTAATCCATAAATTAAAATGTTTTCTCGAAGTAATAGATTAGCACTAACTGGGCGAAATTTAACTCCTTTTAAGGCTAAAGGAATTAAAGCGGGGATAATCAAAGCATTATAAATTAGGGCGGATAAAATAGCCGATTGACTACTGGCTAATCCCATAATATTTAAACTTCCAATACCCACCGATGAAAACATTGCTGGAATAATCGCAAAATACTTAGCAATATCATTCGCAATAGAAAAGGTTGTTAACGCTCCGCGAGTAATCAATAATTGCTTACCAATGGTGACTAAATCAATCAACTTTGTAGGATCAGAATCTAAGTCAACCATATTCGCTGCTTCCTTTGCAGCTTGGGTTCCAGAATTCATTGCTAATCCGACATTTGCTTGAGCTAAAGCCGGAGCATCATTCGTACCATCCCCAGTCATTGCTACTAATTTACCCTGGGATTGTTCCTTTTGAATCACAGCAATTTTATCCTCTGGAGTGGCTTCTGCAATAAAGTCATCTACCCCCGCTTCTTGAGCAATAACTTCAGCCGTAATCCGATTATCTCCCGTTAACATTACGGTTCTTACTCCCATCCGTCGCAGTTGATCAAACCGATCTCTAATCCCCGGTTTAATAATATCTTTCAGGTAAATAATTCCATACAATTCATTGTCTTTGCAAACAGCTAAAGGTGTACCACCCAAACGAGAAATACGCTGATAAGCGATATCTAAATCATCCGTTAGTTGACCTCCACGAGAACGAACAAACCCTTTAATGGCATCAACTGCTCCTTTTCTAACTTCGCTTTTATCGGGTAAGTTTGTACCACTCATGCGAGTTCTAGCAGAGAACTCAATTCCTTCGGCTAATTCTCGATTAAAATTAACCGTCGCTCCCATTTTTTCCGCAAGTCTAACAATCGATTTTCCTTCCGGTGTTTCATCAAAAATACTAGCCATGAGTGCTATTTCAGCAACAGTTTTTGGACTATGACCATTCACCGGAATAAATTCTTCAGCTAGTCGATTTCCTAACGTAATCGTTCCGGTTTTATCTAAGACTAAAGTATTGATATCCCCACAAGCTTCTACAGCCCGCCCCGATGTCGCAACAACATTAAATTGAGCCACCCGATCCATTCCAGCAATGCCAATTGCACTTAATAAACCGCCAATTGTTGTCGGAATTAACGCCACTAATAGGGCAATTAAAATTACAATACTAACGGGAGTTTGAACATAATTGGCAATGGGTGAAATTGTAGCGACTACAATTAAAAAAACTTCAGTTAATACCGCTAATAACACCGTTAAGGCAATTTCATTCGGGGTTTTTGTCCGTTCTGCTCCTTCAACTAAAGCAATCATTCGGTCTAAAAATCCTTTCCCTGGTTCCGATGTCACCCGCAAGATTAATTCATCAGAAATAATCCGAGTTCCCCCCGTTACAGAACTAGCAATATCGCTTCCAGGTTCTTTTAAAACCGGGGCAGATTCACCAGTAATTGCTGATTCATCGACGGAAGCAACTCCCGCAATTACGACCGCATCCACTGGAATCATATCTCCAGCAATAACTTTAATTTGATCTCCTTTTTTTAACGATGTGGAACTAATTTCTTCAACAGAACCATCGGGTAATAATTTTCGGGCGGTGGTTTCTGCTTTGGTCGAACGTAAGGAATCTGCTTGGGCTTTTCCTCGTCCTTCTGCAACTGCTTCAGCGAAATTTGCAAACAAAAGGGTTAACAATAAAATCACGGTGATTAGGAAATTAAAGAAGCGATTATTTTCTCCTTGAATGGTTCCAAATAAGTTAGGATCAAGAACTAATAAGGCTGTGATTATTGTTCCTAACCAAACGACAAACATCACTGGATTTTTAATCATGTATCGTGGATCAAGTTTGCTAAAAGCATCCCTAAACGCTCGTTGATACAGTCCTTTAGTATTGACTTTTTTTTGCTTTTTTTGTTGTCGTTTATTTAAGCGAGTTTGCATCATAAAATTGCAGGGGTATTTGATGAAAAATAGTGAGATTATTTGAAACTAGCAATTTGAAAGGCTTCCGCCACTGGCCCTAATGCTAAAACAGGTAAGAATGTTAAGGCTCCTAAAATCAAAATCACTCCCGTTGTCACACTGGTAAATAGGAGAGAATTGGTTTTTAATGTGCCAGGAGTTTCGGGAACAGGTTGTTTATTTAACAGACTTTCTGCTAATAGCAATAAAGCCACAATTGGAATATAACGTCCCGCTAAAAGCACAACACTGGTGCTAAGATTCCACCAGATAGTATTATCCCCTAATCCTTCAAATCCTGAGCCATTATTGGCAGCGGCAGAAGCATATTCATAAATCACTTGGGAAATGCCATGAAATCCGGGGTTTGAAATCCCTGAAAGTTGAGGATAAGCGAGGGTAATAGCACCAGGAATTAAAATGACAATGGGATGAACCAGTAAAATTACACTGGCGAGAATAATTTCTCGTTTTTCAATTTTTCGCCCTAAAAATTCTGGGGTTCTACCGACCATTAATCCGGTTAAGAATACCGTTAAAATCAGGAAAATGAATAAGTAAACTGTTCCCGTTCCTTGTCCTCCCCAAACAATTTGTAAGAACAGGTTAAATAAGGTAGAAAAACCCCCATTTGGCATGAATGAATCGTGCATCCCATTAACAGCACCGCACATTGTTCCGGTTGTGGTAACAGCCCACAATGCGGTTTCTGCCCAACCAAACCGAATTTCTTTTCCTTCTAAATTCGGAGCTTGTTGACCGAGAAAATTATTAACAATTGGGTTTCCTTGAAATTCCCCCAGAGCGGTAATAATGATGAAGCTTGAATAGATTAAAAATACCATTCCAAACAGTAACCAGGCTTGTTTTTTATCCTGGGTAAAAATTCCAAAGGTATAAATCAAAGAAGCGGGAATACTAACCATTACTAAGGTTTCAATTAAGTTAGAAAACCCATTAGGATTTTCATAGGGATGGGCTGAATTTACTCCAAAGAAACCGCCTCCATTTTCTCCGAGTTCTTTAATGATTTCAAAATGAGCAACTGGCCCCCGTGCGATCGCTTGTGTTCCTCCATCTAAGGGGGTAACAATTTGTGATCCGGCTAAGGTTTCAGGTACACCTAACGCTAATAAAATGATTGCTCCAATTAAGGAAATAGGTAATAAAATTCGAGTAATAGAACGGATCAAATCAATATAAAAATTCCCTAATGATCTGCCTGTTATTCCTCGAATAAAAGCGATAGAAACGGCTAAACCTGTTGCAGCCGAAGTAAACATTAAAAACCCTAATGCGAGCATCTGGGTGGCATGGCTGAAGGTATTTTCCCCGGAATAATGTTGTTGATTAGTGTTGGTTAAAAATGAAATTGTTGTATGTAGGGTTAAATCCCAACTTGGGGCATTTAATTGCATGGGATTTAAGGGCAAAATTCCTTGTAAACTGATAATAAGATAGACAAAAACTCCCATGACTAAGTTGATCAAAAGCATGGCGCGAGCATATTGCCAACCTGTCATATCCCGTTGTAAACGAACTCCACTGAAGTTATAAATTAGGCGTTCTAAGGGATTGAGTATGGGGTCAAGAAGGGTCTTTTCCCCTAAGAAAACATTGGCAATATAGGTTCCGAAAATAGGAACAATCGCCACTAATAGTCCTAATGTTAGGGCAATTTGAAAAAATCCATGCCACATAAATATGATAGAGATTAACATCTGAATTTAATCCTATTATTTTACTTTTTCCCGAAAAAACAATCTAACAAAAAGTAGAATTTTGATCAGAAAATGATATAAACCAAAAATATAAGAGATATGTAGTTACTTCTATCTGAGATTATAAACCTCTTGATATAGATGAGTATAACTAGAGATATATACCAATCATAAAAAATGTAGGGGTTTGGTCTTCAAACCCAGGCATAAAGAGGGTTGGGAGACCCAACCCCTACATAATTTGTTCACAAATCATTTAGGATTGCTATAGGTCACTTTCAACGGTGATTTTAAGCTAAATTAAAAACACAATCTATTGAGCAATCAGTTATGATGTTAAAAAATACTTTAAAAATTCATTGGTTAATTTTGGGATTCTTTGTGGTGGTAATTTTATTAGAATATACGACTCCAGCAGACTATGTTTTTGGTTATCTTTATACGGTTCCGATTTTACTCGCTCACCCCCGTTTAAATCGGATGATTACGCTACAAGTAACTGTAGCTGCTTGTTTATTGACGTTATTTAATTTGGTTTTTCCTCTTCCTAAAATCATCAATTCAGCAACAGTTGCTAATCGAATGATTGCTGTTTTTGCCTTAATTGTTACGGGTTGGTTAAGCGATCGCACTCGTCGCTATGAAGAAGCGATTTCTCAACAACAAGCTCAACTCCAAGCGCACAGCAAACTAGCCAGTGTTAGAGAAGATTTTGCATCGACTCTAACCCATGATTTAAAAACACCCCTTTTAGGAGCAATTGAAACACTAAAATCTTTTAAAAATAGACAGTTTGGTGAAATTAATTCAACTCAAGAAAAAATTCTCGATATGATGTTGCGTTCTCACCAAAATAGCTTACAATTAGTTCAAACTTTATTGGATGTTTATCGCAATGATACGGAGGGATTAAAACTAAATTTAGAACCGATTAATTTAGTTAATATTGCAGAGGAAGCGATCGCAACTTTAACGGATTTAGCCACAACCCGACGAATTTATTTAAGTTTAAGTTATCGGAACTCGAATTTTCGTAGATTTCTATGGGTAAAAGGCGATCAACTGCAACTTCAGCGCGTTTTTAGCAATTTATTAATTAATGGGATTAATCATTCAGCGCGTGGGGGTCGGGTTGAGGTAATATTAGAATCGGAAGCTCATTTTCAGGTGGTGAAAATTTGGGATCAGGGTCTAGGAATAACCCCCGGAGAATTGCCGAATTTGTTTGAGCGATTTTATCAGGGAAATAGCGATCGCCAAGCTCAAGGTTCAGGATTAGGATTATACTTAACTCGACAAATTATTGAAGCTCATGGGGGTATAATTTGGGCAGAAAACAAAATTCCCAATGGAGCAATATTTTGTTTTCGTCTTCCGGCTCTAGCTCAGGGAGAAATTCAACTGTAAAATTTAAAATATTTTGAAAAAAGTTAGTAAAAATGCCATCAAAAGTCTTAAGAGTTTTATTAGTCGAAGATGATGAATTATTCCGTCTAGGACTGAATATTCGCTTGCAAAAAGAACCAGAAATTAAAATTATTGGGGAAGCTACTGATGGAGAAACAGCCGTTGAATTAACCAACCAATATTTACCAGATGTGGTATTATTAGATGTAGGATTGCCGGGAATTGGAGGAGTAGAAGCCTGTCGTCAAATCAAACAAAACCATCCTGAAATTCCGATTTTAGTCTTAACTTCTCATTCTCAAAAAAGCCTAATTGAACGATTAATTAAGGCGGGTGCATCAGGGTATTGTTTAAAAGGAATTGAACCTGATTTATTGATTTTAGCCTTACATTCCGTGGCGGCGGGAGCTTCTTGGTGGGATCAAACTGTAACCGCAGAAATTCGGACATTGTTTGATAATATCGAATCAGGAGAAACTCAAAATACAGCGATCGCTGATCATGATTTAACCCAAAGGGAACAGGAAATTTTAGCTTTAATTGCTGATGGGAAAACGAATCAAGAAATTGCCAATTTACTTCATATTACATCAGGAACAGTGAGAACTCATGTTCATGCTATTTTACAAAAGTTAGAGGTGCGCGATCGCACTCAAGCTGCAATTCTAGCGATTCAGAAAGGATTGATTTCTAAACCTTCATAATTCCTAATTTAAGTAGGATAAAAGTCAAGTTTTATGAGGTTTGATTCAGCTTGTTTTGCTCTTATTCCGATTGATCTAAACGGTTTTGCCATTCCGCATCAATTTGATCGGAATTTTGGATTTCCTGTTCTAATAAATCTGTTTCCGTTGTATAAGCTAAATTAGCTTCAGTGATCACCGTTTTTTTAGCAAACTGACGAGCATAATTGAGTTTTTTCTTTAAAATTGAATCTCCCTCGACTAAAATATTAGCTCTTTTTTCTCGCATTATATTGCGATTATCAATCTTTTGATTTTTCCATTGAATCCAAAAATATCTAATCATAGGAATCGTTAAAAATCCAATTCCATAAACTAATAAAATTGGATAAATGATATTAATAAATCCCAAAAAACCTGTTAAATATCCAGCAATTTCTGGAGTTTTTAATAAACTTCCTAACATTAATGCGCCAATTAAATTAACCGAACCCAAACCAATTGCCCCCAAAACTTGCCCAGAACTTGCTAAACTAAATCGCCAAGATCTTTCTTTTAAATAATCAGAAACAGGTTGAGGTTCTGATTTTTTGGCTGTGATTTGTAATTCAGGAAAATGATACACCAATTGCCCTTCTGGACTCACCTCCGGTTTGCCATCAAATCGAGTTAAAATCGGTAACATATAATCTTCATATTCTTGAGCGACTGAACTCCCAATTTCATCCAAATAAGGCGTGATTTGTTCAGCAATAATCGCTCCTTTCTGATTTTTAATGACTGTACCAATAGTTTGCCATCTGCGTTCTTCTAAATTATAATTGGGGTTGCCATCTCCAAAAATAAACGAAAAAACAGATTCCAAAAAATTCATCTGTTTCTTTTTATCGCTACTTTTAGCATTTTGGCGTTGATAATTATTATTATCGACCGTGGAAAACCACCGAAAATCAGGCATCAACCAAGCTATCCAAAACCAACCACCACTATTCCGATTTCCGCCTGAACTATCGTTATCCTGACTAGAATTAATTGCAATTAAAATAGCAATAATAGCAACAATAATCAGAAGAATCGATACAATCAAAATAATTCCAAAAGAAATCCGAATCAGGTAAAATAAAACTTTCCAGATTTTTTCCCACCCATCTTGTAATTTTAACCGCCAATATTTATTCCGCAAAATCGCCCGAAAATTTGAGGGAAACTCAAAGGCTATATCTCCCGACTGGGCGACTTGTAAATGACCTCCCGCTTCCGATGCGAGGGCTAAAAGTTCTCGTTGGGCGATATTAACATCAATTCCCGCTTGAGTTGCGACATCGCCACTGGTGACACGACGCCCTAGTTTTTCCACGGCATTGATGATGCTAGGATTAAGAGTCATTGATTTCTCCTACTTAACACTCATCCAATTTGATCAGGGGTGATTTCCTCTGATTAATTCTATTATTACTGGTTTTGTGAAAATTGGGTTGCCGTTACTATAGTAAACTTAAGAATGAAGTCAACAATAGGAAGGTTTTGATAAGATGTTAACCTTAGAAACACTCTTTGATGAAGAATTCTATCTCGCTAAATATCCTGATGTTGCTCAAACTCTTGAAAGCGGAGAATTCGATACGGCTTTTGATCATTTTATTGAGATTGGTCAAGTATCGGGTTATAACCCTAACGCTTTATTTGATACCCCATATTATCAGGAGGTTAATCCCGATTTAGCCGCCCAAATTGAAGGCGGATTTCTCACACCTGTTGAACATTTTATTAATTATGGACAATTTGAACTGCGTTCTCCTAATCCTTTCTTTGACCCTGGATATTATTTAGAACAATATCCCGATGTTAAAGCAGGTTTTCTGAGAGCAGAAATTAACCCCTTTGAACATTTTTTTCTGTACGGACAATATGAAGGACGTAATCCCAGTATTGCTTTTGATACTAATTTTTATCAAACTCGATATCCTGAAATTCTAACAGAATTGGAATCAGGGCTATATAATACATTATTTGAACATTTTTGGCAACGAGGCTTAGAAGCAGGAAGATTAGGAATACCTCCGGCTTTAAAAGATGACCTGACTCAAGCTGTTGATGTTGATATTCTGTTAGGAAACCGAACAATTGTTGGCTTGATTACAGATGCTGATCCGGTTGATATTTATCAATTAATTATTCCCAATAATAATAGTGAATTTAGTGCGATTATGAATCAAATGAAAGCTAATTTAGATTTAGATTTAATTCAAGATTTCAATAATAATCAAGCGGTTCAAAGTAATGAAATTATTGCGACTTCTGCTAATTTAGGTTTAACCCCAGAATCAATTTTAATTGATTCATTACCCAGTGGTATATATTTTGTCCGAGTTTCTCAAGTGGAAGGAAGTACAAACTATCTTTTAAATTTATCAGCTACTCCTATTTAGTGAATTTTACCTAAGTATTAACTCACAAAAAAAATGAATCCTATTCAATATACTGTATCCATTAATTTTGGCATCGAAGATGGAGTTAGAGATTTTAGGATGTTGGGCTATCTGTAAGTTGAGTTAATATCATTTTGGGGGTTAGGGCTTAACTTAAACTCTAATCATACTATTATTGAATTTGCAACTTCAGAAGAGATGGAGGCTGAAGTGATTGTGCTGGTTGAGTTATAATAGGTAAGACTGACTCTATTACCTAGGTAGGTGCTTGAAGATGGCGATCGCAAAAAAAAGGAGATAAAATTTAGTTGGAAATATTTGATTTAATTTTCTTGGATAGTATTGTTGAGAAACTGGCTCGCAAGCACAGCGTTCAGACACAGGAGGTAAGAGAAGTTTTTGTGCGGTTTCCACTGATACGATTTATAGAAAAAGGAAACCGTCAAAATGAAAATGTTTATGCCACTTATGGTCAAACAGAGACGGGACGCTACTTAATTGTTTTCTTCATCTATAAAGAAGATAACAATGCCTTAATATTATCAGCGAGGGACATGACTAATGCCGAACGAAGAAAATACCAAAATGACTAGAAGTTCTATCTCAAATGCTACCTCTTATGAAGAGATAGGAGAGTTTTGGGATGAGCATGATACGGCGAATTATTGGGAGCAAACTTATCCCGTTGAATTTACAATTAATCTTGGCCCTAAATCTCAAGTAACATATTACGGCATCGATAAAAGTTTAGCTGAAAAAATCAGTGCTGTAGCAGAACGAAAAGGGATGTCTGCGGAAAATCTTTTAAATTTGTGGTTACAGGAGAAATTAAAGGAAGAGAGGGTTTAAGGTGATGCCTCTACCTAGGCTAAAATGAGTAGGGTTTAGCTTAAGATAAAACATTTTAACTAGATTACATATAATAACATTGGTGGGCAAAGCCCACCCTACGAGTTTAGATCAATTTACCCCATATTAGGTAATAACAGTGGGTTGTTGACGTCCGGTTATGGTTTTGATTTGGGCAATTTGATCAGCAATGGTGATTAATTCTCCTAACGCTTCTTGGGGATCTAAATTGTGTTTTGCGGGGTCGGGTTCATAACTTTCTAAATAAACCCGTAGCGTCGCGCCTTTAGTTCCTGTTCCTGACAAACGAAACACAATTCGAGAACCATCGGTAAACCCAATGCGAATTCCTTGATTATTACTGACGCTATTATCAACCGGATCAGTATAGCTAAAATTATCGCTATACTCGACTTGATAATTTCCGAATTGTTGACCTTTGAGATTGGGTAAAATAGCTTGCAACTTGTCAACTAATTGATTGGCTTTTTCTGTCTCTACTTCTTCATAGTCATGACGAGAATAATAATTTCGTCCGTAGGTTTGCCAATGATTGCGAACAATATCTTCAACGGATTCTTGACGCACGGCTAAAATATTCAGCCAGAATAATACCGCCCACAAACCATCTTTTTCCCGAACATGATTTGATCCGGTTCCAAAACTTTCTTCCCCGCATAATGTGGCTTTTCCAGCATCTAATAAATTGCCGAAAAACTTCCATCCCGTAGGGGTTTCATAACATTCAATTCCTAATTTCTCTGCCACTCGATCTGGGGCTTGAGAAGTAGGCATAGAACGGGCAACTCCCGCCAAACCGTCTTTATACCCTGGAACTAAATGGGCATTCGCAGTTAATACCGCTAAACTATCGCTGGGAGTTACAAAAAAATTACGCCCTAAAACCATATTGCGATCGCCATCACCATCAGAAGCCGCCCCAAAATCCGGTGCATTTTCCCCAAAAATAATTTCAACTAAATCATGGGCATAAACTAAATTCGGATCGGGATGACCGCCCCCAAAATCTTCTAAAGGAATACCATTAACAACCGTTCCCGGTGCAGCCCCTAACCGTTTTTCAAAAATAGCATGGGCATAGGGGCCAGTAACCGCGTGCATAGAGTCCATACACATCCGAAACTTGCCCGATGTTAACAATTTTTGAATTAAGTTAAAATCAAATAAAGACTCCATCAATTCCATATAGGGTTGCACGGAATCTATCACCTCAACATCCATTGTTCCCAATTTAAAACTACCGGGTTGATCGAGGTTAATATCCGCCGCATCCATCATTTTATAGGCATCAATCACCTGAGTTCGAGCATAAATTGCCTCGGTGATTTTTTCGGCGGCCGGCCCGCCATTACTGGCATTAAATTTGATTCCAAAATCTCCTTCTGGCCCTCCGGGGTTATGGCTTGCCGAGAGAATAATCCCCCCAAAGGCTTGATTTTTGCGAATCATACAGGATGCCGCCG
This sequence comes from Planktothrix serta PCC 8927, assembly GCF_900010725.2. NCBI lineage: Bacteria > Bacillati > Cyanobacteriota > Cyanophyceae > Oscillatoriales > Microcoleaceae > Planktothrix > Planktothrix serta. Next base: position 77,032 of record NZ_LR734824.1, read on the forward strand.
GAGTGGAAACAATGCCCTCACACCCCACCAGAACCCGCCCTACGCCATTAGCTGCGGCCATTCTGAGAATAATCTGAATCGCCTGACGGTTATAGTAGCGACCATCTCCCCCTAAAACCAGGGTTCCCCCTTCATACCCCTGTTGGGTGTCAAAAATAGCTTGAACGAAATTTTCCAGATAGTGGGGTTGTTGAAACACGGGAACCGACTTGCGTAAGCCTGATGTACCCGGTTTTTGGTCGTTAAAGGGTTGAGTTGAAACTGTACGAATATTCATGAGACATTGAGAATGGAGTGCTTGCCCCAATTGTATCGGTACACAACGCCAGTTTGACAACGAATTCCTAACCGGGAGTCAGTTCGTCAAGGGATAGAAGAATTTCAAAAGTTGTCCCTTGTCCTTCTTGAGAAAAACATTTTAAGCTACCTTGGTGTTTTTCTACAATGATTTGGTGAGCAATAGATAGACCTAAACCTGTGCCTTTACCAACGGGTTTTGTCGTGAAAAACGGATTAAAAATTTGGTTTTGAACGAACTGGGGAATTCCATGGCCATTATCGGAAATAGAAATACGAACGGCATCTTCTATTACAGAGTTTGGGTTGATTTTGCAGCACTCTGTTTTGATCATGATTTTTCGAGGAACAGGTTGATTTTCTAAGGCATCAATTGCATTAGATAGAAGATTCATAAACACCTGATTGAGTTGATTCGGGTAGCATTTCACTAAGGGGAGTTTTCCATAGTCTGTAATTACTTTAATTTCTGAATGATTCCCCTTGGCTTTCAGTTGAGTATGCAAAATTTTTAAGGTTCCATCTAAACCAATATGGAGATCCGCCGATACCATTTGCTGATCATCTAAGCGGGAAAAATTTCGCAGAGATAAAGCTAAATCATATAAACGGTTAGCCCCTAATCGCATGAATTCTAAACTTTGCGGTAATTCATTAATAATTATATTAACATCCGATGCTGCCATAAAATCTTGAATTTCTGAGGTCAGTTCAGGATAATGCTGTTGGTAGAGTTTGAGAAGTTCAATTAAAGTCTGAACATCTTGATCAACATAAGTTAGATTTCCGTAAATAGAATTAATCGGGTTCTTGATTTCATGGGCGATTTCCGTCATCATTTGCCCTAAACTGGACATCTTTTCAGCTTGGATTAATTGAGCTTGTGTCTGTCGCAAATCTTGCAGGGTTTTTTCCAGTTGTAAGGCTTTTTCCCGTTCTTGAATTTCTGAAACTCGTAAGTTAGCTTCGGCTTGCTTGCGTTGAGTAATATCCCTTACAATCGCTAATATTTCATAGGTTCCACTTTGAACGTAGCGAGCTTCATAATGATGCCATTCCCGACCTACTTTCATAACATACTCACCCGTTTGAATTTCACCTGTTTCTAAAGTTTTTTCCAGATAATATTGTGTCCACGTTGCTAAATCTTTAGGAAAAACATCCTCAATTTTTTTACCCATTACATCTTCTGTTTCTAAGAGATGCTTATTCTGTTTATCTGGATAATAATCTTCAATAATCCCTTCCGTATTAATGCAAAACATTAAATCAGGAATGGCTTGAATTAAACTTTTAGTTTTAGCTTCTGCTTGTTCTAAAAACCTCGTCATTTGATCATATCGTTCTTGGATTTGGCATTTGTTTTCAGGCTGAACATGAATACAAACTAAGCTAGAGTTAGCGAGTGTTTTTTTCAATTCCGTCAGTTCGTATTGAGTTTTTTGAAGCTCTTCATCCAAAGCATTTCTTTCTATGATTAAACGTTCATAATCAGCCATAATTCTATCCACAATAGCATGGGGGTTTAAATCCTGCCATAAAGGTTCAACCATTGGGCTGCAATTAAAAGGATCTCTCTGAAAAATGTGCTGGCTCATTGTTGGGTTTCTCCTTCATTCTGTATAAATAAATGAACCTCCCAGGATAAATCCCAAAAGGTTTTTGCCGCCCTGGAATTAATTATGCTACTGTTAAACTTAGAATCATTTAATGCAAATTGAATAACAACCCGTGATCCTCGCACAAGTAGAGCAGAATAGATCGATGTTCTGTTGACTAACCTCTCAAACAAGTGACTAATTTTGATTAGTGCCCTTGTGATCAGGGTTTTCACCGAACTATAGCCAGTCCTTAGCTTTTATTGCACGTTTTTAGCACATTATAACTCAATAACAACCTCAGCTTTAGTAATCTAAATCACAAAAAAGATTAATTTTTTATTAAACTGATTTTATCAAGCTTAATAAAAACAATTTTTTAGATGATACTTTTCTTAGACACTATCCGTAATACTACTAAAATTAAAAGCTTTAACTTTAACTCCAGGTACAACGCTATTTCCATAACGTTCAACGGAACTTAATGCTTCAACATTCCCTAACATTTCTGGTAAACTTTGATTAAAACGGAGATTTTTTATGGGATAAGCAATTTTTCCTTGGTCAATCCAAAAGGTGCCATCTCTTGTCATTCCCGTTACTTCTAAGGTTCGTGGATTTACAGAGCGAACATACCAAGCCCGACTTACTAAAATCCCCCGTTCCGTCTGAGCAATTAAATCCTCTAAACTTTGATTTGACCCTAACATAACTAGGGGAAATAGTCCGCCTTGTGCTGTTTTTCCTTGTTTTTGAGCCCAATAACGGCTATAATTTAAGGTTAGAGGAATTCCATTTTTGATCATCTCTAAATCATCTTTTTTCATGCCATTATTAAAAAAGGTAGAGGCTTGTAATAAGGGATGGGATGGATTTCGTTGTACCTGAATTAAGGGACTAAATAATTGTTCTCCGAGGCGATTTCCCATCGATTTTCCCTCGGAATTCGTCCGCGACATAAAAGATCGTCCTTCATCCGCCGCCCGTGCATCTAAATTCCAAATTACCCATTCTAATAAATCAGTAAAGGCGGCTCCATCGAAGACAACGGGATAAATTCCAGGGCTAACTTCACGCGGATTTTGGGATAGCAAAGCTCGATTAATTACAGTTTCAGTTAATAATTCAATCGGTAATTGGTTCACACTCCAAGCCGTTCGTTGACTCCAAGCCGAACCTGTTTCTATTCGGGCGGTGACACTGAAATCGGCTGATGTTAAACGGTTACAAGCCTGTAACCCGCGTGAATTCGCCACAGCAAATAACACCGCTTCACTGCTGAGGGTTCCCGATGCTTCTCCGTTGGATTTAGCACTTAATTGGCATACCTTTTGCACCATTTCCCCCCTCCAGCGAGGAGATAAGTGGGCTGTTTCAAGATCGAAGGCGGGGATACGGTGATCATAAATTTGAGGTTCCAGCAGGGGAACCCATTCTGGGTCTTCGGGAGCGATGCAGGCGAGTTCTTCAGAACGGCGAATGGTGGCGATAATGGCATCGGGATCAAGTTCATTCGTGGAAGCAGTAGCACACCTTTTCCCATAATGGCTCGTAATGGAGAGATTAAATTGGGTAGTGGTGAGATTTTGACTAATTTGATTTTCAGAAAACCGAGTTAAGGATGTTTCGGTATTGTTGACCGTGACAGTGACATCCTCAGCCTGGGAATTTTTTAGAACTGTTTCTAGTAATGATAATGCTTCGTCTGTGGAAATTAAAATAGAATTTGTTGCTAGGGTCATAATTTGAACGAGGGATGCTTTTAACTCTTATTCTAAAATATTTTTAAAATTTTGAGCAACTTGATCCTGATTTAATTTTTTAATCTCAATAATAACCCTAGTCTTTCTGATTTAAGGGGAATTAATAGCACCCATCAACCAGCGTGTAATGGCTCCATCATCTTCAGTTTGGGAACGTTGCAATGCTTCTAGCACTAAGGCTATTTTTAATCCGGGTAAAACGATTGATTCTTCTATTAATCGACTGCCTTGATTTTCGACAGCAAAGGCTAAAATTGTGTTATCTTCAACATTTACAACCCAATATTCTTGGATTCCTAATTTTTCATAGAGTAATCGTTTTCGACCAATATCATCGGCAAAAGATGAAGCACCGATTTCAACAATTAAATTAGGAGAAGTGAGTTCATCTAAATTAATCGGGGAATTATTGCGAGGCGGAAATTGAAAATTATCCCCAATATAAAACCCGATATCCGGTTGACTTTCTCGCAACCCTGTTTTTCTAAGAGATGTGTTAGTAAATCCTTTAATCCGAATATTTTTTAAAGCTGCATAAATTAAGATTACCGTTGAGAGAATTGTGTTATCGTGTCCGTGTGCTGAACCTAATGGTGACATTTCTATCCTCACATATCCTTGATCATAATAAAATTTACCCTCAGCATACTGAGGATTCTCGGCTAATGCTAAAAATTCTTCCCAGGTGGCTTTTACCCAGGTGTTAGTTGCGATTGTTTTTAAAGCAGGGGGAGCTTGAACCATAATCAACACCTTAACCCTAATATTGAGCTATTTTACAATTATAACGGATCAAACCAATCTTGACCTCCTGGTAATTGAGCTAATTCTTGATCAATGCGGTGAGGTAAATCTTTAACCGGATATTCATAAGTTAAATCAAGTAGTTTTTGGGCAATATTTAATAATCCGTTTTGCTCAATCATTGCTGATAGTTGAGTCGATTTTAAACTGCCTCCTAAAATTTCTATACTAGCAGGACGAATGGCTTGCTCAATTGCTTCTTCCAAATAAGGTTTCCATTCAGTGCTTTGAATATAATAAGAATTTTTATGAGCTTTTAAATTAAGTTTCTTGATTTGGATGATAGAATCTGATATTGAAGCTATCCAAGAATTCGTTAATCGTTTTTCAACTTGATTTTTGAGCAAATGGATAAACAGCCGAACTAAAAAAGATTCTATGTTTCTCAGAATTGCTTGTTTTCCCATTTCTTCAAGTTCATCAATAATCTCTAAAGCATCTTGATAACGTTGTTCTAAAATACAATTTCTTAAGTCAGTGAGTTCTTGAACCATAATCTTATCCTAATTTTGCTTACCCTCAACAAAAGTTTTATTTTAAGAAGACGAAAATAGAAACAGAATCAGTAGGGAAATTACGATTTTTAAGACAAAACATTTTGTTATAATCAGATTATAGCAATTTAATTTCTTACATTCAAGTTTAATTCTAACCATGTCATCGATTATAACTCTTCCTTTAGTTAAAGACCCAGAACGTTTAGAAAAACAGTTACGCGATATTCCTCCGGTTTCTGGGGTGTATTTGATGCGAGATCATCAGGATAATATTCTTTATATTGGCAAGTCTAAGAAATTGCGATCGCGGGTTCGTTCTTATTTTCGAGAACAACATCATCATACCCCCAGAATTTCTTTAATGGTGCAACAAATTACCGAGATAGAATTTATTGTTACGGACACAGAAGCGGAAGCCTTAGCGTTAGAAGCCAATTTAGTTAAACAACATCAACCCCATTTTAATGTTCTCCTCAAAGATGATAAAAAATACCCCTATTTGTGCATTACTTGGTCGGAAGATTATCCGCGAATTTTTATTACCCGAAAACGTCGTTTAGGAAATCAAAAAGACCGTTATTATGGCCCCTATGTGGATACAAGGGTATTGAGAAATACGCTGCATTTAGTTAAGCGAATTTTTCCCCTGCGTCAACGTCCGAAACCGTTATTTAAAGATCGTCCTTGTTTAAATTATGATATTGGTCGCTGTCCGGGGGTTTGTCAACTGTTAATTTCTCCCGAAGACTATCGAAAAATAGTTCAAAAAGTGGCGATGATTTTTCAAGGTCGATCAACGGAACTGATGGATCATTTAACCGAACAAATGGAACAAGCTGCTGAAGAATTAAACTTTGAAATGGCTGCAAAAATTCGAGATCAAATTCAAGGGTTACAATCTTTAAATGCCGAGCAGAAAGTCTCTTTACCCGATGATCGAGTCTCCCGCGATGCGATCGCACTAGCGGCTAATTCTAAACAAGCTTGTGTGCAATTATTCCAAATTCGAGCCGGACAATTAGTCGGACGATTAGGGTTTACCGCCGCCGTCCCGACCGAGTTAAAATTAACAGAAATGGGGTTAATTTTACAACGGGTTTTAGAAGAACATTATCAAACGGTTGATACTGTTGAAATTCCCAGCGAAATATTAGTTCAATATGAATTACCCGATGAATCTATTCTAACAGATTGGTTGAGCGATCGCAAGGGAAAAAAAGTAACAATTTTAACCCCCCAACGCCAACTCAAAGCCGAGTTAATTGAGATGGTAGAACGCAATGCGGAATATGAATTAGAACGGGTGCAAAAATTAAGCGATCGCAATACCGCAGCGATGGAAGATTTAGCAGAAATTCTGGATTTACTCGACATTCCTCACCGTATAGAAGGTTATGATATTTCCCATATTCAAGGGTCAGATGCTGTTGCTTCCCGTGTCGTATTTATTGAAGGTTTACCCGCCCCACAATACTATCGTCATTATAAGATTAAAAACCCCACGGTTCAAGCCGGACATTCCGATGATTTTGCCAGTTTAGCGGAAGTAATTCAGCGACGGTTTCGAGACTATTTTACCTCAACAGATAAACCGGATTTAATCATGATTGATGGGGGAAAAGGTCAACTGTCGGCGGTGGTAGCTGTATTACAAGAGATGAATTTATTAGAGGAAATTCGAGTAGTTAGTTTAGCCAAACAACGAGAAGAAATCTTTTTACCTGGAGAAAGTTTTCCCTTAGAAACTGATCCCGAACAACCGGGGGTTCAATTATTAAGAAGATTACGCGATGAAGCTCATCGGTTTGCGGTTAGTTTTCATCGGAATAAACGCAGTGAACGAATGAAGCGATCGCGTTTAGATGACATTCCAGGGTTAGGACATCATCGTCAAAAATTACTATTAGCCCATTTTCGTTCTATTGATTATATTAGAATGGCAACCTTAGAACAGTTAGCTGAAGTATCAGGAATTGGCTCAAAATTAGCCCAACAAATTTATGATTATTTTCATTAAAGTAGTGAGGCGTGAACGCCTCAGAAAGCCCTGAAGGGCTTACTACTTTTCAGAAAGCCCTGAAGGGCTTACTACTTTAATGTTGATGTAGGGGAATTTCAATAATAAATTCAGTTCCTTGACCTAGTTCTGAATTACATTGAATTGAACCTTTATGTTTTTCAACAATAATTTGATAACTAATCGATAATCCTAACCCTGTTCCTTTTCCGACGGGTTTGGTGGTAAAAAAGGGATTAAATAAGTTAGATTTAACGTTTTCTGACATTCCCATGCCATTATCTGCAATTTTAATTCTAACCCATTGTTGATCAAGCAGTTCAGTTTGAACTGTAATTCGACCCTGATTGTGCCGAGGTTGTTGGACAGAGGAATTATGACCCCAATTTTCTAAAGCATCAATGGAATTAGAAATTAAATTCATAAACACTTGATTTAATTGTCCAGCATAACATTCAACTAAAGGAATATTGTCATATTTTTTAATAATTTGAATAGCTTGATGTTGGGATTTTTCCTTTAAACGATTGTGTAAAATCAATAAAGTATTATCAATTCCTTGATGAATATCAACGGCTTTCATTTCGGCTTCATCTAACCGAGAAAAATTCCGAAGCGAAAGAACAATTTCTCGAATTCGGTTGGCTCCCATTTTCATAGAATTGAGAATATTAGGCATATCTTCAATTAAAAATTCTAGATCCGAATCCTCGGCAAAATCAATAATTTCAGGGGGGGGATCAGGATAATGATTTTGATAAACTTTGATAAAATTTAATAAAGTTTCCGTATATTCTTGAGCATGAATTAAGTTACCATAAATAAAATTAACCGGGTTATTAATTTCATGGGCAACTCCGGCCACAAGTTGACCTAAACTCGACATTTTTTCAGCTTGAATTAATTGCGTTTGAGCTTGGCGAAAATTAGTTAATGCGATTTCGGCTTCTTCTTTCGCCTGTCGCATGGCTTCTTCTGCTTGTTTGCGATCAGTAATATCAGTAATTGTACCAACATAACCAATAACTTCTCCCTGAGAATTCATCTCAGCCGCCGCTTGACCATACACCCAAGTAATCTTGCCATCAGGACGTTGTATACGGTATTCAGACCCAAATAAAACTTGATTTTTAGCGCAGTTTTCCCAGTCTTGATATACTCTAATTTGATCTTCGGAATAAACCGCAAGAGACCAACCTTTTCCCATCGCTTCCTCTAAATTTAATCCAGCAATTTCAGTCCATCGCTGATTAACATAAAGACAGTTTCCCTGATTATCTGTATGGAAAATTCCCACCGGAGAAACTTCAGCTAATGTTGCATAACGTTTCTCACTATTTCTCAACGCTTGTTCTGCATTTCGTTGTTCTGTTACATCTACACCAACACTGACAATATAGTCAATTTCTTTGGCTTCATTGAGTAAGATTGTATCCGACCAACTAATAATTCGTTGCTCTCCATTTTTTGTGATCCAACAGGCTTCGTAATATTTAGGAAATTGATCAATGAGTAAAAAAGTAAAATTGGCTTTAACTTTAGGTGCTTCATCTGGGTCTAAAAACACATCCCAAACATAGCGATTTCTAATTTCATCAAAAGTGTATTGGGTTGTTTGTTCAAAGGCTCGGTTAAATCGAACAATCCGACCTTTAGCATCTAGTAAAACCACTAATGCCCCTGCAATATCTAAAATAGCAGCAATAAAATTTCGTTCCTTTTCAATGGCTGCAAATAACTCATCAATTTGAGTCGTCATTTGATTAAAAGTTGTGGCTAATACCCCTAATTCATTAGAACATTGCACATCAACTTGGGTTTTCAAATCTCCTTGACTGATTTGTAATGCAGCTTGGGTTAATTTTTTTAAGGGTAAAATAATTTGCCGACTATGAAATATACTGATACCAATAGCAAAACCTGTAATTAAAATCACAGTTCCCCCCATGACAAAAATCATCTGATAAATGGGAGCATAAGCTTCTGTGATCGGAAGTTCAACGACCAAAGACCAATTAACACTAGGAATTACTGATGTCGCCCCCAAAACCTCTACATTTTTTAACCCTAGATAATGATTTATTTTTAATTTTTTATTATCTAAAATATCTTGAATTGACTCAATAATTTTAGGATTTTTTAAATTTTGAATCTTAAAGATTTTAGATTTATTTTCAGGAGTAGTAAAGACTCGATTTCGTTCATCGACAACATAAACATATCCAGTTTGACCCACTTGAGTCTGAGACAGAACAAAACTGAGAAAACCCAAGTCAATTTCAGCGAATAAAACGCCATCAATTCGATCTAAATTATCTCGAATGGGAACAGACATCACCATTTTATATTTCCGATCATGAGGATCAAACTCAATAGTTCCTACATAATCTTCCTCTTGTTTAAAAGCTCGAATAAATAAGGGAGAATCTGTATAATTTTTTCTTAAAGTTTGATCATCAGTGAGTATAGATGTAATCACCTCTCCCTGACGGTTTAAAATAGCAACTAAATGATAGGCTTCATTATGACGAACTAATCCTTCTATCAAGTTTTGTTGAATATCCGGGGTTAAATCTGTTAACCCTTTAACCCGTGCTAAATAACTTAATTTTCGTTGTAAATCATCTATATAGTTATTAATTTGATAAGCAATAACTTGCGATCGCTCACTTTGTAGAGATTGTAACTGTTTCATCTGAGATTCATAACTCAGATAAATCAATAATCCGCCACTGGTTAAAGCACTGATTAGCCCGACAAAGAGTAAACTGCTACGGAGTTGCTTGGCTAGGGAAAAAAATCGCGGGTTGGGGGATAAAATAGAACCCCGAAACCTAGATAAAAAATGATGTTTCTCCGCTTGACTCATGATTTTTCCAATAACAGGGAAATGATCTATTTTTATTTATTGTAGTCTGTTGTTGGCTCGGAAGGTGTAATATCAATTTTTCCAGTCACTACTTGTTGTTTGATCTGATTAAATTTTGCCTCTTCTTCTGGCGTTAATGTGCCTCTAAAGGGGGCAAAATCATAGATTTTTTCGCGTAACCCATATTTATATTGTTTGCCTTCCCATCGTCCTTGCTGAACTAAAGTTGCAATTTTTAAGACTAATTCAGGAATATTCTGTAAGACACTGGTTAAAACTTTTCCCGGAGCTAGATTATATTGATCTTTCGTCCAACCAATACCATAAACTCCTGGTTTTTCACCAGCTAATTTTAAGGCTGTAAGTCCAGCTACATCTGCGTTAATTGCGATAACATCAACTCCTTGTTTTAACCAATCTAGGGCGACTTTATTGCCTTTTTCTGTATCTATCCAAGTCTGTAAAAATTTAGTATAGACTTCAATATTGGGTTTGGTTTCAGTTGCACCCCGTCTAAATAATTCTTCTTCTTCTTTATAAAAAGGGTAATCAAATCCTACCATATAAGCGACTTTATTTGTCTTAGTTTTTATCGCTGCTAATGCTCCCGTCAGATAACCCACTTCCCCAGAACGAAAGGCAACTGCCCCTAAGTTTTTATTATTCCCAGCATAGGTTGTGACTAAAGCAAATTTGGTTTCTGGAAAATCTTTAGCCACATTTTCCATGGCTTTAATATAACCACCACTATGACCAATAATTAAATCATATCCCTGTTCTGCATAGCGACGAATCAAGGCTTCACTGTCTGCGTCTAATATATTATCGATGTAACTAATTTCAGTATTATATTGTTTTTCAATTAATTTTAATCCTTCATAATTAGCTTGAGTCCAACTACCATCCTGAATAGAACCCGATAAAATACTAGCCACTTTAAATTGACTCTGAGAATCTGAGGGAGAGGTGGTTAATTCTTCTTGATTAAACTGGCTACAACTCACAATAATAACTAAAGTGATGAGTCCCAGTAGGATGTTTGTTAAAAACTTGGGTGTCTGGAGCATATAATTCCTGAAAGTTGATGTGAATTTTAACCTTGAATTCAAATGACTTGAATTGTCATTGCACCCGGGCAGAACGTTATATTAGATAGAATTATAATTGAGGTTCAGTTTCTTTCTCGGTGATCAGAAATTTTAAAAGGCTGGGGGACTCAATCTGTTGTAGCATACAATTAGTCCCAAGGGTAGATCTGGGTTTTTCTTTTGTCAGCATTGCGATCGCTTGCTGGAGGACTTTTCAAGCAGACATTCAGTTCAAGCTGATTGAGGGAAAGTTAGATGAAATGATTCCTTTAACTTAGATCGAATTGTTCCCGTATTTCGGGAAAATGGACGCACCAATCATGAGGAAATTTTCTTAGATTATTATAGCCAATTAACAGCACTAGGTTGCCATAAAGAAACTCAACGAATTCTTTTTGAAGCAGATTTTGAACAATATCAAGATTGGACTCCTCACGAACGCCAGCAAAAAATATTGGAAATTAAAGAACTTCTTCAGGAACCCTTTCAAACTCATCAAAGCCAAGCTAATTTATGGTTAAAAATTGGTAATCTTTTTCTTGGCAATCAGGAATATGAAGAAGCTATTTATTCTTATGATAAAGTTGTAGAATTTAAACCTGATTATCATGGTGCTTGGAACAACCGAGGCATTGCTTCAGCTAATTTAGGGCAGTTAAAAGAAGCGATTTATTCCTTTGACAAAGCTGTAGAATTTAAACCCGACTATCACGAAGCTTGGAGCAACCGAGGCATTGCTTTAGCTAATTTAGGACAGTTAGAAGCAGCGATTGAATCATACGACAAGGCTTTAGAATTTAAACCCGACTATCACGAAGCTTTAGAATTTAAACCGGATGATCATCAAGTCTGGAACTACCGAGGCAATGCTTTAGTAAAATTAGGACAATTAGAATTAGCAATTAATTCTTTTGGCAAGGCTTTAGAGTTAAATCTTAATGATGCTAATACTTTATATAATAAAGCCTATGCTTATGCCTTACAAAATCAGGTTGAACTCGCGATTGAAAATCTGCAACAAGCGATTAATTTAGATCCAGAATATCGAGAGATGGCAAAAACGGATTCTGATTTTGATTCTATTCGCTCTGATCCTCGTTTTCAAGCGTTGTTGAGTTGAAATAAATTTCTGTTTTATCAATCTAGGAATCAAAGCTTTTTAACCCTATCAATGTTGAAAATAACAAGGAAGCTGAACGCCTCCTTGCGATTTTTAGGCTTTAACTTGCCCAGTTCAGATAAGGTAATTTTGTGAAGGTTTCTCGAATTTGATCAACATTGGCAATTAATTGTCCGCAACTATCCCACAGTCCCGTTATAAACGATTGACGAGAACCGGCATTCATATTTACATCAATAGTTAAATCCCCACAGTGGGCTTTCATGGCTTCTAAATCAACGGTGACAGTTGCTTCAGGATTGGCTTTTAATGCTTCTTGAAATGCCTTAACTGCCTCCGCTTCTGCCGTAACACAGGGAATGCCAATCGCTACGCAGTTTCCCAAAAATATTTCTGCAAAACTTTCACCAATAATCGCTTGAATTCCCCATTTAGCAATCGCTTGGGGGGCGTGTTCCCGTGAAGAACCACAGCCAAAATTAGCATTCACAACTAATAGATTAGCTCCTTGATATTCGGGTAAATCAAAGGCGTGTTTACCCTGCATTTGTTGGCGATCATCGGCAAAGACTTGTTCCCCTAATCCATCAAAGGTAACACACCGTAAAAACCGAGCGGGAATAATCCGATCGGTATCAATATCACTGCCGACTAAAGGAATTCCTTTTCCTGAAATACTTTGAATTTTACTCATGGTTAATGTTCTGTCGTTAATATTAAGAAATCGTTGACTTTGTTCTTTTGATTCGTTATGACCTCTCCCCCAACCCCTCGACCGCATGGAGAGGCGTGAAGAATTCTGGTATTAAATGTTTACTCATGTCTAAACTGCTCCCCATTCCGAATAAAAATATTCTTCCTTTTCCCTCTCCTTGTAGGAGAGGGCAGGGAGAGGTGGAGAGGGTAGGGAGAGGTGGGAAGGGGGTTGGGGGGTTAGGTCACTTACAGCAACTCCCGTACATCCGTAACCACCCCGTTAATGGCCGCCGCCACTACCATCGCCGGACTCATCAACAACGTGCGTCCGTGAGCAGAACCCTGACGGCCTTTAAAATTGCGGTTAGAAGAGGATGCACTCAGTTGATTTCCCTGTAATTTATCGGGGTTCATCGCCAAACACATCGAACACCCCGCCTCGCGCCATTCAAACCCTGCCGTTTCAAATATTTTATCAAGTCCTTCCGCTTCCGCTTCCGCTTTCACCCGTTCAGAACCCGGTACGACAAAAGCTTTCACCCCATTGGCGACTTTCCGACCTTGGGCAAATTTAGCGGCTTCTCGCAGGTCACTCAGGCGGCCATTGGTGCAACTGCCAATAAAACAGACGTCCACTTTTGTCCCTTGAATCGGGGTTCCAGGGGCAAATTCCATATATTGATAGGCTTCTTTGGCCACATCCCGATCGCTTTCTGGAATCTGCTCTAAATCAGGAATCAACTCGTTAACGGCCATTCCCTGTCCTGGGGTAATGCCCCAAGTTAGGGTCGGAGCAATATCCGCAGCATCAAATTTTACCAGATCATCATAAACTGCATCCGTATCACTACGGATACTATTCCACCAGGCAACGGCCTTTTCCCAGTCGTCTACTTTGGGGGCAAAATCTCGACCTTTCAAATAGTCGTAAGTCACCTGATCCGGGTTCACATAGCCACAGCGAGCGCCGCCTTCAATGGACATATTACAAACCGTCATCCGTTCTTCCATTGACATCGCCTCAATAGTGCTTCCGGCGAATTCATAGGCATACCCGACACCGCCTTTTACCCCCAATGTACGGATAATATGCAGCACAACATCCTTGGCATAAACCCCCGGTGGCAGTTCTCCATTCACTTCAATGCGGCGCACCTTCAGTTTCCCTAACGCCAGGGTTTGAGACGCCAGAACATCCCGAACTTGAGACGTCCCGATGCCAAAAGCGATCGCCCCAAATGCTCCATGAGTGGAGGTGTGGGAGTCACCACAAGCAATGGTCATCCCCGGTTGAGTTAACCCCTGTTCCGGTGCGATGACGTGAACAATGCCTTGATTTCCTGACCCGATATTGTAAAAACGGATACCATGCTCTTGACAACTTTGTTCTAAAGACTGCATCATCTCTTCCGCCAAGGTATCCACAAAGGGACGAGCTTGGTTATCGGTGGGGACGATATGATCCACTGTAGCGACGGTGCGTTCAGGATAGAGGACGGTGAGATGGCGATCGCGCAACATCGCAAACGCCTGGGGACTGGTAACTTCATGGATCAGGTGCAGACCAATGAAGAGTTGAGTCTGTCCTGAAGGGAGAGTTCCAACGGTATGCAACTCCCATACTTTATCAAATAGTGTTCTTTCGCTCATAGAATCTGAAAAATAATTGCGTTTGTAACGCTCTCTATACTGGTATTTATTTTAGCGGTTAATGGGACACAAATGGTTAAAAAGGGATAAAATAACGGATTTTTTTAATAGTATTTTGAAAATAACTTGTCTAAACTGATCAATATTCACTCATTTTTAATTAATCTTTAAAAATCATTCAAATTTCAATAAAATATGATAAAATAACATTTAACTCTACCCTCTTTTTATCATGAATCCAACTCTGGCAGAATCAATGAAGTGGACAACAGCCGATTTAGAGTTGTTGTCAAACGATGAGTGGAAACGTTATGAAATTATTGCGGGAGAATTATTTGTGACTAGAGCACCAGATTGGAATCATCAACGGATTTGCGGTAATATCTATGCAGAATTAAATGCTTGGTCACGTCGCACAAACTTAGGGGAACCTGCAATGACCCCTGGAATTATTTATACTGAATCTGATAATGTCATTCCTGATGTGGTTTGGGTCAGTCGAGAAAAATTAGCAACGTTATTAGATAGTTCAGGACATTTAACAGGTTCTCCTGAATTAGTCGTTGAAGTGTTATCCCCAGGAAAAGAAAATGAAAGACGGGATAAACAAGCAAAGTTAAAACTCTATTCTATTCAAGGTGTTCAGGAATATTGGATTGTTGATCAAAATCAACAGCAAATTCAAGTTTATCGTCGTCAAAATCATCAGTTAGCTTTAGCTGAAACCTTATCAATAACGGATGAAATCACCTCTCCACTTTTACCCGAATTTCGCTGTCAAGTTGAACTATTTTTTAATTAAAACCAATCATGAATCAGCATTCTATTCCTGAACAATTGCCCTTTTTAGAGCGTTTATGTTGGCAAAGAATAGGAATTGAAAATTTAACGCCGTTGGAAATGCTAAAACGGTATGAACGGGGATGGCATTATCGAGATATTTTTGGGGAAATTAATCCAACGGAAGCCGAATTTATTCAACAACTGGCTCAACAGTATAATTCTTGGTTATTCAATCAAATGTTTACACAAAACTTTCATCAAAAAATTATTACTGTTCTCCATCAACTCAATCCTAATTTCTTACAAGACTGTCAGGCTTATTTTGGTGGCGGAACATTCATCTGTTTAAACTATGGAGAATATCGCCTGAGTAAAGATATTGATTTTCTCTGTTCCACAGGTTGCGGTTATCGATTATTAAGACAATCTCTGGGTCAAAATAAATATAACGCTTTATTTAATACTCAAAATAATATCACCTTTCCCCAAGAAATACAAGCCAATCAATATGGCATTAGATTTCCTTTATTAATAGAAGGAACCTTAATCAAATTTGAAATTATTATGGAAGGAAGAATTGAACTAGAAGCACCCGCTTTTCCTCAATGGTCGTCTGTTCCTTGCTTAAGTTTAATTGATTGTTTTGCAGAAAAACTATTAGCCAATGCTGACCGATGGATTGATATTTCAGTAGAATCACGGGATTTAATTGATTTATCTGTATTAAGATTAAATACTTCTATTCCTTCCCAAGCGATCGCAAAATCAGAAGCAGCTTATCCTGTGATTGAACCGTTAAAGGAGGCGATCGCAAATTTTCAACAAAAACCCAATTATCGAGATAAATGTTTTCAATCTCTAAGAATTAATAACCCTGTTGCGATTATTGACGGTTTAGATTTATTAGCGGTTGATTTTGGGTTAGAACCCACAGAAAGAACGTTTAGGGAATGTTTAGATCAAGATGAATTTATTTAACTCGGATTCAGTTTTAACCAACTGAAGATATCCCTTAAGGTTAAAGTTAAATTAGAGATAAATTCAGGAACCGGAATTACAGCATCAAGTTCCTCTAAAAATATCGGTTGTTGTCCTGAAGGATAAACAAAAATAGACTTTTCCTCTGGAACAATTAACCATCCCATCTGACAACCCGAATTTAAACAATGTAAAATCTTTTTAGTGACTTTAGTGGTACTTTGGTCTGGGGATAAAATCTCAATTGTCCAGTCAGGATGAGCATTAAAGGTATTAGCAATATCTCCATCTTCATCAAGGGGAATTCTATCCCACACAAAAACCGCTACATCAGGAACAATAGAACGACCGCTAAAGGTACATCTTAACTCAGGTAAAGCTAAAGCGATCGCTTGTTGTTCAGCAATATTATTAATGACTGTAACTAATTTACCTTGTAATTTACTATGTTTTCCTTGTGGCATGGGTTTCTGGATAATTTGACCATCGATATATTCACTAGCGGGTTTTGTTTCGGGTAACTTCAGAAATTCTTCTAAGGTCAATGTTTTGTTAAGAATTTGTACCATTATTAATTCCCTTGTTCAAATTTTAACCAGTCTGATTCAATTATAACCCTGTAGGGGCGAGGCGCGCCTCGCCCCTACGAGATATTGGGATATTATCAAAAATATCACTAAGCAATATTTCGTTGTTGTGACCAAAATTGACCGACTCTTAATTTCCACTTTTCCCAATATTCCATCAATTCCTGAGATTCAATTAAGGTAATATCAACTTCATAGGGAGTAACAGTAATAATAATCCCGTGATTAATATTAACTCCGTAGGGTTGACCATATTGTCGGTTTAACGCTGCAATATAAGCAGCAACTTGTAATTTTTGTTCGGGGTAAACGGTCGGTTTAACCGAGTTAGAAAACTTAAATTCAATCACGCTTTCTGGATAATTATTTAACCGTCCAACACAGCGAACCTGTCCTGCAAAGCCTTCATAATGGTGGAAAACATAACCTTTTAATAATCTAATATTATGAATATTATTTAAAACGGGTTCGAGATGTTCCCAATGGCGTTTAAGAATTACGGGACAGGGAGTAGAATCACCGTTAAAATAATATTCAATTTGTTTATGTCCCCGTTTGCCAATTTGACAAGCTAAATTAATCATTTCTCTTGATTCTGATGTCTGTTTTTTCTGCCAATTCCTAAATATTGCTTTTTCAGCAGGCGATCGCGTTTCTTCAGTAATATGGGTAACGCTAGGCTCAAAATTAAATCGTTGATCCTCAATTCCCTTCATTCCATTACGTCCAGTTGGTTTACCAAAATAGGGAGGAAGGGGGTTTTTAGACCAAAATTGATTTTTCATGATTTTTTAACCTAAATTAAGTGTTTTGCTGTATATCTGAGTGATCACCAAGAACGAGTTAAAATCAAATCTCCATCTCTAAAAACCTTGATATAAGGTTGATTTAAAGTTCGTTGCAGGTTTGTGGCATACTCCAAAACACTGCCCCAATGTTGATTTAGAGATTGTGTGTTCATCCAAGCGATCGCAATTCCTATCACCCTGGTTTTAACCTCCTTGTTTACACAGGCGTAGGTCTGACCCATTTCTAAATAAGCAGTTTCAGAGAAATATTGATTCAGATGTTGCCAAGTTGGTTTTAGGTGAAATTGGCTATCTGGTATAATTACAGCGATCCAATGGCTACTACTCCCAATTGACAGAGAGAGGGTCTGTACTAATCGAGAGACTTTGGAAACAACGTTAGGATCAGCCTTAACCTTTGGAATAAAGGCAGTTTGAGATTTATTATTCATTTGCGTGTACATAAAGCGCAATTGCGTATCTATTTACGTTAATATCATAAACCATACTTGTCTTTAGATGTCAAGTGCCTTAGACCTGAAATTTTTAGTTTACGCATAGCAGTAGGTAGTCATCCACGCCAAAGTAGATTACAATATACGCAAATGCGTATTCAACAAGATCAGATGGATTCTATAAGTCAAGAGGAGTCTGCTAAATTTGAGCAGACATTAGCTAACCTACCTGCGCGAAGGAGAGAGATCCTGCTGAAGTTGTTGGTAGGAGAGACAGATGATCAAATTTCAGAGTCATTGGCGATTCACCCAGGAACAGTCAGAAAGCAGATTTCAAACCTATGTGATGACTTTGGCTTAAAGGATGTTGAAGGTGAACGACGTCCTAAACGTGCTGACTTGATTACTCTGGTGGCTAAATGCAAACCAGAACTATTAGGATCAAACACAGTAGCAATAAAAAACCCTATTGTTCAGCCAGAACAAAATTTATCTACCAGTTTGCCTAATCCATTCGTTCCAATAAACGGATTTATCAATAATCCTCAACTATTTTTTGGTAGAGAGAAAGAAATTAAAAGGATATTTGAAACTCTCAATAGTGGGAGTAGTGTTGCCATAATTGGAGAACGACAAATTGGCAAATCTTCGCTATTAATGGAAATTAGCCGACAAGCCAAAACCCTATTGTTACAACCCCGTGAACCAATTTATCTGAATTTACAAGATATTCATGACGATGACGACTTTTATCAATTCTTGTGTGACTCTGTAGGAATTGATTTTTGTAAAGGTTATCGTCTCTCTCGAAATTTACAAAATCATCGATTATTGTTAATTATTGATGAATTGGAAAAAATGACCTGGGATGGTTTTACCAATAATATTCGGGGACAACTGCGAGGATTAGCAGAAGGAATGAATGCACCTTTACGCCTAGTTGTTGCAGCTTGCACCTCTTTAGATCAATTATTTCCCGATAGTCAAGATATTGGGATGACTTCTCCCTTTACTGGAATTTGTATTGAGTATAAATTAGAAAAATGGGATGAAAAAACTATTAGGGAGTTTATTGCTAGTCGTCTTAATTTCCCTTTATTAACACCAGACTCTAAAAATATAACTTTTAGTGAGGATCAAATCAAGCAATTAATTAATGACAGTGAGGGTCATCCTCAAAAATTAATGGTGTTATGTAATCAAACCTTTAACTGTTACTTGGAGAAATTATCATGAGTTTAACACAAAATCCAGTTCCTCATTTAGATTTAGCCCCTAAATTATATCGTTCTCTTTCCTTAAAAAATCCCTTAGATTACTTAAGGGTCTTTTACTGGTTTTTTTTCTTCCCACAAGCTTTGCGTTTATTTGAAGGTAAAATATACAAATTAATATTTATAGGATTAACTATAATTAGCTTTTTAATATCTTTAATAACTTTTTTATCTATCTACATATTTAATGCAAATATACCGATTTCAAATTATTTTATATTTTTTATGACAATTATTTTTTTAGGTTTTTTTTATGGTACAACAATAGAAATATTTAAAGATACAAAGAAAAATACAAAAAAAATTTTAGGTACAGTATT
This sequence comes from Planktothrix serta PCC 8927, assembly GCF_900010725.2. Taxonomy (NCBI): domain Bacteria; kingdom Bacillati; phylum Cyanobacteriota; class Cyanophyceae; order Oscillatoriales; family Microcoleaceae; genus Planktothrix; species Planktothrix serta. Next base: position 96,616 of record NZ_LR734824.1, read on the forward strand.
GGGAATTGCATTTACAATTTCATTGGTTATTTTTTTTATAATTTCTACTTTTATAAGTTTTTTTGTAACTATTATTATAGTTTTTTTTATACCTAATATTCTAAATATAAAGCCCGTAAATGAACTATATTTTTCAGTGTGTATTGGGATATGGATTGGTGCTTCTTTAGGCTTTACATCTAATGTAAAATTCGGAATAATTTCGAGTTTATATAAAAACTGGATCAAAGAATTTTTTTTATTAATAATATTATATATATCTAGTTTTGTAATAATATTGTTTAGAGATTATACTTTGATTAACCAAGATTATATTATAGGAAGTATAATAAGTCTTATATGTTGGGCTTTAGGTGCTTTGATTTTAATTCTTCGTCCCTTAGAATGGGCATTGTCTAGCATCTTTAATTTATTGTTATATAGTAATAAATTAAAGGGTATTTATTTTATTAAAGTCACACCAATTCCTATTATAAATCTTGCCAAAAAGATTAAAAAATGGTTGTTACACGATTGGGAAACAGGCTTACATAATGCTAATCAACTTTTAGAATATACACTTCAGTATGAATCTGTGGTTCAAGGAATTAGCCATGCTCTTTCTGAACTACCTCAAGAGCATATTATTTTTCGTACTAGCCAATTAACTAATTATCCTTATGATTGGACAGTAATTCAATTAATTTTTAAAAAATTAAATCACTTGGCAGAACAAAATAATGTAAATAAAAATATTTTAATACAAGATACTTTAAATAATTATCTTGTTGCTTCAAATGCAACGAAGGGGTTTTGGTACTTACATGAATCGGCAGTAGTTGGAGACAATGGTATATCTTTAGAAATAAACTTTATAGAAGAATCAGTAAAGGCTTTTACTCAAATTCGTTCTCTACCTTATGGAGAAGAACTATATATTTTAGCTCAAACCTTAGCAGCTTTTGCTAATGCCGGAGAATTAGCTGTTGTTACTCTTTTAAGATTACCTGCTATTCCTCAAGAACCTATTCTTAGAACATCAACTTGGGAAGTCATTAACTCTTTACATCAAGTAGTTCAAGTTTTTCGAGAGATTCAATCTAAAGTGTCTTATGCTGTTAGATTATCAGCATTAAAACGAGCCTTAATAGAACTTGATAGTGTTCAAGGAAAAGTTGATTTATTGCCTGAAGCAGAACGATTTTTAATTAAATATATTGTTAGTACATGGCAAGATTCCTTAAAAAGAGTTAATACACAGTTAGAAAAATTTTCTATTAATGCTCCTGTTGAAAATCCTTATATAATAGGTGATCCAGTACAGGGCAGAAGTTTTGTAAAACGTCAGGATATTTTAAAAAAAATTGAGGAGGTGTGGGTATCAAATAAACAACTTCAGTCTATAGTTTTATATGGACACAGACGCATGGGAAAAACATCAATTTTGCAGAATGTTTCAACCTGCTTAGATGAAAAAGTTAAACTCGCTTATGTTAACTTACTAACGGTTGGTAATAGTATTCAAGGAGTCGGTGAAGTATTAATGGCGATCGCAGATTCCCTCTCAGACACCCTGCAAATTCCACCCCCCGATGATGAAAGCTTAATCAATCTTCCCTATCGCACCTTTGAACGGTATTTAAAACAAATTGAAACCCAATTAGGCGATACTGGATTAATTATTGCCCTTGATGAATTTGAACAAATCGAAGAATTAATAAAAAGTGATCGCATTCCTAAAGACTTTATGGGCGTATTGCGGGGAATGGTGCAAATGAGTCCTAAAATTGCCTTTGCTTTAGCCGGACTCCACACCCTGGAAGAAATGACCGAAGACTATTTTAACCCGTTTTTTGCCAGTATTATTCCCATCCGCGTTAGCTTTTTAGAACGGGCAACCTGTCGCTATCTTCTCGCTAACCCCAGTGAAGATTTCCCCCTCGATTATAAACCCGATGCGCTTGATTATATCTATGATTTAACTGCCGGACAACCCTATCTCGTTCAACTCATTGGTTTTCTGTTAGTTCGTCGCTATAATGATCAAGTCTTTGAACTCGGAAATAACCGAGATCCCATGTTTACCATTGCTGATGTTGATGGGATTATTAATCAACCCGAATTCTATCAGAATGGACGTTATTATTTTACAGGGGTTTGGCAACAAGCGGGGGAAGGTTCACTAGGTCAACAAAATATTATAAAAGCGATCGCACCTCACCCCACCGGACTCGATTTTAATACCCTACAAACGGTTACAAATTTAGATTCCAATTCCCTACAAAATGCCCTCGATACCCTTTCTCGTCATGATGTTATTATAGAAACCGATAACCATTGGCGGATCATTGTGGAACTGTTTCGCCGTTGGGTCATTAATAGTGTTAAACTAAACCTATTGACTTAGTATAATAGCAGGTGATTCAGAAAATTATGCTAAAAAACATTGAAGTTCGGCTAGAAATATTTCAAGAAGGTGATTTTTATGTAGCCGTTTGTCCTGATTTAGATGTTTCTAGTTTTGGTGAAACCCTGGAAGAAGCAAAACAATCTGTTCAAGAAGCATTAGAAGCTTTTTTTGAAGAATGCGAAATAATGGGAACATTAAGCATTGTTTTGGAAGAAGCGGGTTTTATGCAACAGAATTGAAGTATGTCATAATATTATTAAATATCGGTTTCCGTTATTTATAAACTTAACAAAGAGGTTAAACCATGTATCATGTTACAGGAGAATATGCTAAAAACAACTTCAGTGAAGTTTTAGAAAAAGCCAGTACCGAACCCGGAGGAGTTGTTATTGTTCAGGAAAATAAAAGTTTTATTCTCATCAGCCAAGAAGAATTAGAAAGCTGGATAGAAACCGCCGAACTCCTTCAAGATAAAACTTTAATTGCTGATATTGAAGCCTCTCATCAAGAATATCATCAGGGGAAAGTTTTCACAATGGATCAACTTCTGGATTAAAACTATGGCAGATTATCAAATCTTATTTTATAATAAAGGGATTATATTCTGATCAACTCAACCGTAAAGATCGAATTGTTTATGAAATTTTAGAAGCCGATAAAGTAGTGTTTATAATTAGAACAAAAACCCATTACGGCGATTGATTTTAGTGATCAGTGCGATCGCACTTAGCTTTTTATTGTCGAACTGTTTGGCTGTTGGGTGATTAATAATTGACCCATCCTAACTTCGTAGGGTGGGGTTAAAATCGTTGGCTAAAATTCTTGCTAAATTAAACGGAAATGGGTTGAGATCAACCGTAAAGAATAAAGTTGTGTGGAAGGGAGCTTTTCTTTTATCTTCTTAACCTTGATTTTTCCAGACGGTTAAGAAAGATTAAAAAGGTTAGTTTTATTCAAAAAGTGAGGGAATAAAATTATGTTGAATACAATTTTAATTATTCTGTTTAAATTAGGATTAATTGTTTTAGCCGTTGGCGCGATCGCTTATTTCTGTGCTTGTTTATTCCTGTTTTTACGACAAACTCGATTTATTTTTTTCCCCTCTCGTTTAATCTCCATGACCCCGGATGATGTGGGTTTAGCCTATGAAGATATTGAGTTAAAAATTCCTATTCCTTCAGGAAAAGTAGAAACGGTGCATTGTTGGTGGGTTCCTGCTAAATTCAATTCTGAAAAAGTGATTATTGATTTACATGGAAACCGCAATACTATCGGGGCAAATGTGGGCTATGCTGAACAATTTCACCAAATGGGGCTATCGGTTTTATTAGTTGAATATCGGGGCTATGGACGCAGTACAGACCGTTTTCCCTCAGAAAAAACCGTTTATGAAGATGTAGAAGCAGCTTGGAATTATTTAGTTAATGAACGCCAAATTAATCCTAATAATATTTATATCTTTGGTCATTCATTGGGAGGTGCGATCGCTATTAATTTAGCCTTAAACCATCCTAAAATTGCTGGATTAATTATCGAAAGTTCCTTTACTAATATTCGAGAAATGATCGATTATAAAAAGAAATATTGGATGTTTCCAATTAATTTAATTTTAACTCAAAAATTTGATTCTATCGCTAAAATTCCCGCTTTAAAAATGCCAATATTATTCACGCATGGAATGGACGATGAGTTAATTCCTTCGACGATGAGTGAAGCTTTATTTACCGCAGCAACGGAACCTAAACAGCTTTTAATTGTTCCGGGTGCAGGTCATAATAATGTTAGACAGGTAGGAGGAGAACAATATTGGCAAACCGTCGAAAAATTTTTAACTTGATAGAGTAGGAAATAGGAAATAGAAAGAGTTTACCGTTCTTAGTCGTAGGGTGGATAAATAGTTAGTTTCAAAACAGGTAAGGGCGACTCATTAGCCGCCCCTACAAATAATTTTATTGAGTTGGAAAATAGGATAATACCCGATTAATTGGGGTTAGCTATTTTCCTCAACCTCTGATTCCCTGTAATGGGGATGGGGTTGTTTGAGCGTCGTTCTTAGAAAGTTCGGGAGCCATTTGGTGATTGAGCGCCGCAATAAGCTGACGTTTCACTTTTGTTGCCCACAAATCGAAATCGAAACTCTCACTGGTCGGAATATCCGATGCGGAAGTTTCGCCCACACGTTCTTTACTCAAAGTCATGGTTTTTCGCCTCCTGTTTCAACTCGCAGTGAAAACAGGCGCGTTCCTTCGGGAGAACTCCCTACTTCCGTCTTTTAGCAGTCATTTTAATATTCGAGGATCAAAGACCACCAAAAGATGAACGATTTCACTACTCTTTCTAATACTAGCACTAAACTTCCTTTCTATCAAATCAACTTATGCTAATATTACATAATTCTTATACATTTCTCGATCATCATCTTTTCATGATTCCCCCATCTTTGCCGTTGCCCCCTTTCGTTGAGCATTTTTCTGACTCAATACAAATTCCATTGGTTATAATAAAAGTACCTGATTTTTTAATAGGCGAACTTAAGAATAAACACCTCTATTAAATAGAAAAAATTCTTAGGGTAAGTCCGACAACAATTGAGTTAAATCCTTCTCTGAGAGAGCTACTTCAGATTGTAAAACTGTTCAATATCCGTGTTGGATGCTGGGTGGTCAAACTTCCTGTCAATACTGGCAAACAAAGCCGAAAATACTGGTTTGCTAGTTGCCCAGGTAAGCACCCATAATACATCACAAGATTGCTCTAATTGTGGCGAGAAAGTCCCAAAAAAGCTGCATTAACTGAATTATCGCACAAATATCTAGCTAAGATCAGCTACGCGCGCATTTAAACCACCTCCCCTAGCGAGCAAGGACGCTCACAATAGAGGATTTTCAAGTTTTTTGAATACCAAATTTAGATGCTTAACGATTTAAAAATGTTAGCGATGATCTGATACACCCTGAATATAGTATGATCAGAAGACGCTACCACAGATAAACCTAAAAAATTTCTGCTATCAAGCAGCTTATTCGCTACTGCCATAAGCTACAGAGGTTAATTTTCATGTCTTCCTCAACTCTATTGAGAAAGTTTAATGATTTTAAACTTCTGTAAGAATTTCTGCATCATTCGTTACTAATCAGAGGAAAATTCATGGACTCCGAATTCCCAAAACCCAACGTTAAAGACTTACAAAGCGATGTGATTGAGTTATTAAAGGATATTGGTGCTTTGATGAGTCGTGCGAGTTGTGCCTTAACTTCTGATCCAATGGGTCAAAAGTATGGAGAGTTTCAGAAAGACGTTAATCAAGCGATCCAAAATGTGACAAAACTAGAATTAAGAATGGCGGTTGTTGCACCGATGAAAGCTGGTAAATCTACCATTACAAATGCTGTTGTTGGTCAAGATATTTTACCGAGTCGTAATGCTGCGATGACAACTCTACCGACGGAAATTGTTTTAAATTCGCAGTTAACAAAACCCATCCTAACTTTAAGTCCTGAGATTTTATCGGTATTCAAAGAAACCTTTTCAACCCTCCAGCAAATAATACAGGAATTAGGGTCAGAAAGAATGCAGAAGAAGATAGACCAGTACCCCCATTTAATGGAATTATCTCAAAATATTGCAGCCGGGAATTGGGAAATTCTGATTACTCCTAAAATATCGGGACGTGACAATATTGTTAAAACTTTGACAGGTCTAAATGATATTGTGCGTTTATGTAGTTTAATTAATCCTAATAGCGATCCCTTAAGAAAACTGGTTGATGTCCCTTGTATTGAAACTCCGTTTTGGCGTTCAAAAAATAGCGAAAACTCAGAACAATTAGGCAATCTTGTAATTATTGATACGCCAGGGCCAAATGAAGCGGGAGAAAACCTTAAATTAAGGGGAGTTGTAGAAAAAGAACTGAGTAAAAGTTCGATTGTATTAATTGTTCTGGATTTTACACAGTTAAAAACGGATGCGGCTGAAAAAGTCAAAAAAGATGTGCAGAAAGTTATTAATTTACGGAGGAAAGAAAACCTCTATGTTTTAATTAATAAAGTTGATCAACGTCGAGATGGGGATATGACCCCAGAACAGGTTCGGCAGTTTGTAGCGGCTGAATTAAGTATTGGTTCTGAGGAAGACAAGGATCGAGTGTTTGAAATTGCGGCTCGACGTGCGTTTGTTGCTGCCAGTTTTATTCAAGAATTGGAACAAAACGCTGATTTAGAACCGATTAAAATGCAAACTTCAAGAGCTTTAGCACAAGAAGTTTATGGGATTGATTGGGAAGAAGATCTTGAGGATGCAACAATTGAAGCATTATCTAAAAAGGCACAACGATTATGGAAAAAATCAGGTTTTGATCCATTTTTAGAACAAGCAATTAAGGCATTGGTAGATCGGGCTGCACCTCGATGTATGGATTCAGCTTTAACACTGATTAAAAATCACCTGGTCACACTTGGAGATGAGATGAGTCTTCGTAAGAATGCGATCCCTCAGAAGCGACAAAAGCTACAACGGGAAGTTGAAGCTTTAGAGTCTGATCTTCAGAGTCTTGAAAATTGCCGGAGCCGTTTACAACAGGTAGATACTACCAAAGTTCAACTAAATCAAAGGCTTCAAGAAATTCTTGAAGAACTTAAAAAAGTGGCTAGAGTTAGCTTAGAAAATTATTTTGAACAACAAGAATTCGAGAGAGGAAACCCGCTTGAAAAAATCAGTATGGTAGTGAAAACTGTAGGTCAAAATTTTTTGAAAACTTTACTCCAGATTGAACCGTTTTCTAATAGACTTCCTCCGCAGATTAAATCAGGAGTAGAATTCAAAAGCCAAAAAGAGGAATTTGAATTTGAAACAGAAGATCAAGCCGAACAGTTTGCAAATTTAGCCACAGCCTATGCTAGAGAACGAGCCGATACCTTACTAGCAGGGGGTCGTCAAGAAATTAACGATGAAGTTGACAAAGCACGAACAGGCTTAACCCAATTCTTAGAAAAGGAAACAACACCGATTATTGAACGAGCGTGTGAGCGACTTAAGGAAGCATTCAACGTTAATTTATCCCTACCAAAACTCTCTTTAGATGATGATGGGGTTAAGTTAGTTGAGCCTCGTGTTAAAGCTTCAACTCGTGAAATTGATCAGGGTTATGAACAAAAAACTATTAAGAAACGTTCTTTCCGGCATTGGTTGTGGCTGATTCCCTATGATGAAACTATCAGAGTTAAAAAGCCAGTTAAAAAAGAAAATTACTATATTGTTTCTCTGAAGGATCAGATCATTGAGATAAACCGATCCATAGAAGCCGGAATTGATGCCATGAATCAAGATATTAATAAGTATCTTGATGAAGACTTTAAGGATTGGTTTGATCAATATTTTGACAAACTTGAAGATTATCTTGGTAATTATAAAGATACCTTAAAACAAGCACAAGCTGATCAAAACTTGAATTTAGAAAAGCAGGAAAAATTAAAAGAAGATCTGGAATCTTTACTAGGAGAAGCCAAGAAATATATTGAGAAAGTAGACGAATCTCTTGACCGCACAAACCAGTTAAAATTTTAAATCAAATCAGAGGATTTCCAGTGAATACGAATAGCCTCAATCTTCAAACTCTAACCTTACAGAAAAAAGTTGTTTCTCTGTTAGGGAAAATCAGCTTATTGATGGATGAAGCCAGCCGTTTAACGGGTGATCATGAAACTGTATTAAAATATGAAAGATGCCATCAAGAAATCATTAAAGCTGCCTGGAATGTAGAAGAATTGAGGCTAAAAATGGCGATCGCAGCCCCGATGAAAACAGGTAAATCAACGATTATTAACGCCATTATCGGTCAACCGTTGTTACCGAGTCGGAATGCTGCGATGACCACTTTACCCACAGAAATATTACTCAATGCTCAACTGAGCGAACCCGTTTTAACCCTGAGTCCTCAAACCCTATCCATTCTCGAAACAACTCAAGAAAAATTACAGCAAAAAATCAAAACCTTAGCTGAGGAAACTCTACAGGAAAAAATATCAAGTTATCCCCATTTAGCAACATTAGTTAACCGGATTTCTACACCCTCTCAATGGCATCTTGCTGAAAAAGTATTCGGGTGTAAAGCGATTAATCAAACTCTAACGGATCTGAATGATTTGATCCGCCTTTGTACTCTAATTTTACCCGAAATTGATCCCTTACCCACCTTAACAGAATTTCCCCATATTGAAACACCGTTTTGGGGTTCAAAACAACAAGGAATTGGTAATTTATTAATCGTTGATACTCCTGGGCCCAATGAAGCCGGAGAACATCAATTAACAGAAGTGGTTAATCAACAATTAGAGAATAGTTTAATTGTGTTAATGGTTTTAGATTTTACTCAACTCAAAACCGAAGCCGCCGAACAAGTTAAACAAGATGTTAAGAAAGTTATAGAAGTTAGGGGAAATGAAAATTTATATATTTTAATTAATAAAGTTGATCAACGAAGATCAGGAGATCTCACCCCGGAACAGTTAGGCAAATTTGTATCGGCTGAATTTGGACTCAGTGAAGAAAATCATGATCAAAAATTGTTTGAAATATCAGCTAGACAAGGGTTTGTTGCTGCTCATTTTATCCAAGAAACTGAACAGGTTTCAGAAATTGCGATCGCTAATTTAGAGACAGCAATTCCCTTATCAAAAGAAGTATTTGGCATCGACTGGGAAGAAGAACTTGAAGAAAAAAACCTGGAAGAATTAAAAACTTTGTCACACAAACTCTGGAAAAAATCGGGGTTTCCCAAGTTTTTAGATACCGCGATTAGCCATCTGATTGAAAATGCAGCTTCTCTCTGTATTGAATCTGCACTTAAACTGAGTAAAAGCAGCCTAACAGAAGTTTTAAAAGATAGGAATTTCAAAAATAGCAATATTATCAAAACTGCGGAGGAGTTAAGCCATCAAATTACTCAAGTTTATGAAGTTTTATTTGTACTTAAAATTTGGCATAATTGTTTACAAGAAATTGATCAAATTGTCCCCGATATTAATCAATTGATTGATCAGGATGTTCCTGAAATTAAATCTAAAGTTAAATCCCTATTTAAAACCTATTTTTATGATCAGGAGTATGAACATTCTTCTAGGATGATAAAATTGTATACTCGGTTATTTCAAAATAGCACAAATTATTTTAATCCTCTGAAATTGGGGCTTTGTAATTCTATCCATAATCAGTTTAAATTTAAACCCATCGGTAAAATCCAGTTTAAAACCATTGAAGAAGCTCAAGGTTTTTCAAAATTATCGAAACGCTATATTAAACCTGAGATCAAAAGAATTTTGGAAACCCAAGACACAAAAGCTATTCAATATTTTATTGAAAATAGAAACTCTATCATTGACTTTTTAGATAAAAATACTCAACTCTTGAGTGAAAGATCTCGAACTTGGTTTAATGATAATATGATCAAAATTCTTGCCTTTCCCAAAATCAATTTACAAACGGCTCAAACTTTTAAGTTAATTAAGCCAGGATCGATTAAAAAATTTAAACCCAAGAGGGAAAAACCTAATTTATGGTATAATATATGGGATTATATCAATCAATCTTCTCTCGTCAAGTATGAAGTATCTTTTCAAAGTTTAGATCAAATAAATACCTTATCTATTGATTTTAGTATTGATCAAATGAAGCACAAAACTAGCAAATATATAAAACAGAGGTTTAAAACTCAAATCAATGAGTTGTTGAAATCGTTTGTTGATTACCTATTATCTAATTAAAAATAATTCTTAAAGTTTTGTTTTAATACCGTAAGGTGATCAATAAAACTCCTAAAGAAGAACTCTCACATAACCAAACTGCTTTAGCGATGATGAAACCTTATCAACAAATTACCATTCAAGACTGCGGTGAACCTTTGGTTGCTATTCCTTTAGAAAAATTTGCGGTAGAATTTCCCCATGCTTATCAAAAATTAGGTGCGCCTTATCATCTTTCTTCGGTAGACTCTCCCTATTATTTAAGACAAAGTGTTTTAGACCGTTTACTAATAGCACAATTGCAATTACAGGAAAATCATCCTCACTGGAAAATTTTGATTTTTGATGCCTATCGTCCCGTAGAAGTGCAACAATTTATGGTGGATTATTCCTTTGAACAGCTATTAAAACAACGAGGAATAACTCAACAATCTCTTTCCGCAGAACAACATCAATCTATATTAACAGAAGTCTATCAATTTTGGGCAGCACCCAGTTTAGATCCGGCCACACCACCGCCTCATAGTACAGGTGCGGCTGTGGATATTACTTTAGTTGATCAAACGGGAACATTACTGAATATGGGGTCAGAAATTGATGAAATTTCTCCTCGATCTTACCCTAACTATTTTGAAAATAGTTCTGATCTAATTGAGCAAAGTCATCATCAAAATCGTCAAATTTTATTCCAAGTTATGAAAACCGCAGGATTTCAACAACATCCGAATGAATGGTGGCATTTTTCCTGGGGTGATCAACTTTGGGCTTGGTTAACAAATCAACAAAATCCAGAGGAAAATGCGATCGCAAAATACGGTCGATATTCCTCTTAATTATTGAAAAAATCAGGATCTTAAATTTTGAATTTCTGCTAAACTTAACCCCGTTGTGCGACTAATGGTTTCATCATCTAAAATATTTAGGAGTTGACGAGCAATTTCTATCGCTTTTTCGGTTCTACCTTCTGTTTGGCCCTCTTGTCTAGCTTGATTTTCTGCAAAACTAATTGCATTTCTTTGATCCTGTAAAAACAGTTCCACTTTTTCAACTTCATCGAGTTCCTCACGGGTTAAATTCGTTTGATTAGCAATTTCAAACGCGCGTTGAATTTGAGGAACACGGTCTAAGGTATCAGGAACAGTTTCTAATAGTCTAGCACTTTGCATAAAATAAATCCATTTATCCGTTAATGTCTCTAATTCCTCTAAAGATTTCTGAAATTTGGGTAATTCCACAAACACTAACTCTAATTCATTTTCAGAATAATTAAAGTTGTGATTTTTTTCTTTAAACACAAACCGAGAAATTAAAGCATCAGTATTTTCAAACTCAATAAAATCGGTAATCGTTAAAGCAATCACAGGTTTTAGAAAACGATAACCTTGTCCAGCATCTAATTGCAGAGAATAGGTTTTTGCTGCATTGTATAACACTCGTTTTGTAAAGGCTTCTACATTTAAAACCTGCATCTCAATAATAACAATCTCACCCGTATTCAGTTGAGCTTTAACATCTAAATAAGTATCCTTTAATCCCGTAATTTTGGGCGCAAGGTAAGGATCAAAAATTTCTAAATCCTGAATCATTGGCTCAGAATTATAAACCAGTGCATTCAGAAAACTAATTAAAATATCCTTACTTTCCGATGAGCCAAAGATTTTTTTAAAGGCAAAATCAGTTTTAGGATTGATAAAACGCATGGCTTTTATTCCCTGGTAAATAAATTAAGATAATCAGCGTTAATCGGGGCAATATATTTCAAATTAGCCCGAACATAACAAACTCCCGAATTAAACCGAGGGCCAGCCGGATGAATACTTTCTACTTTTAACCAAGGTTGACCATTTTTAATCACTATTGCATCCCCTTTTCCATTATTAGAAAAAAGAGCATTAATAATTGCACCCGACTCTAATTGAGTTTTCACTGTTCCTTCGGGAGTATTCCTACAGTTCAAATATTGGGGGTCAACAACCAACCAATTGATATTATTATAAAGTCCTCGATTTCCTTGAACTTTTGCCGTCATAAAATCCCCTTTATTATTGGCTCTTGGGACTTCAGCCATTTGAGCCATCCCTACACTTGTCACTAAGGCGAGGGTTGCAATGGCGGTGGTCATTCCTGAAAACAGCGTTGAAATCAATTTCATAATTAGACCTGAAGCTATAAAACGATTACTGAAAGAACATGAATAAGTCAGCATCTTTTGGGATTGTAACTTATCCAACTTTAGGTTAAAATTCTTACTTGTATTATATTCTTTTTGGATGGAATTAGATGCAAAATTAATCAATTATTTCCTTTTGTTCCTAAAGATGCACAGTTAAACGGGAATCTAAAAGCGACCTCCTCCTAATTTGAGCAATCTCTATCACCTTCAAATTTTATGGTAAACTTTACAGATCTAACGAATCATTGGGCAAAAAATAGTATTGAAACCCTGGCGAATAAAGGCATTATCAGTGGTTATCGAGACGGAACCTTTAAACCCGATGCCCCTTTAACTCGTGCTGAGTTTGCTACAATGCTAATCAAAGCCTTTCCTCAACTTTTAGACATCCGAGAACCCCTCGAATTTAAGGATATTTTACCTCAATTTTGGGCTTATAGTGTGATTCAAAAAACCTATCGGACAGGGTTTATGAGTGGTTATGAAGACAAAAGTTTTAAACCGCAACAAAATATTCCCAGAGTTCAAGCCTTAGTCGCTTTAGTTAAAGGGTTAAATTATGAACCGAGTCAATCTATTGTTAAAACCTTAAATCAAAGCTTAACGGATGCTAAAGATATTCCCAATTATGCCAAAACTGCGATCGCTGCCGCCATTGAACATGACTTAGTTGTTAATTATCCAGAAGTCAAACTTTTAAACCCCAATAAACCCGCAACTCGTGCAGAAGTGGCTGTGTTTTTCTGTCAAGCTTTACGACAAGTTAATGAGCCCTTAACTATTGCCGAACAATATATTGTTAAACCTCCCCTTATTCCAGTTCCCACAGGAGAATTAAGAGGGGTTTGGTTAACAAATATTGATAGTGATGTTTTGTTGTCTAAAAATGCCTTAACAGATGCCTTGAATCTATTATCTGAATTGCAATTTAATACGGTTTATCCGACAATCTGGAATGACGGTTATACTCTATATCCGAGTCTGTTAATGGAACGGTTTACCGGAATTAAAATTGATCCCATTCCTGAATTAAAAGATCGAGATATTCTGCAAGAAATGATTCCCTTGGCAAAAGAAAAGGGCATTAGTGTGATTCCTTGGTTTGAATTTGGGTTTATGGTTCCCCCAAATTCAAAAATTGCCGAACTCCGTCCCCATTGGATTACTTGTCGTCAAGATGGTACAAAAGCCTATAAAGAAAGTCAAGTTAATCAAGTTTGGTTAAATCCCTTTCATCCCCAAGTTCAACAATTTATTTTAGGATTAATTATTGAAGTGGTTAAAACCTACGATATTGATGGGATTCAACTCGATGATCATTTTGGTTTACCTGTGGATTTAGGGTATGATGAATTTACTGTACAATTATATCGTAAGGAAACGGGAAATCCTACTCCTCCCAGCGATTTTCAGGAGGCAAATTGGGTAAGTTGGAGAGCTAAAAAAATCACAGAATTTTTAACTCGAATTTTCTGGGTTATTAAAGACTATAAACCCAATTGTATTCTTTCTTTATCCCCTAATCCTTATTTGTATGCCTATTCTCAATTTTTACAAGATTGGAAAACCTGGGAACAAGAAGGTTATTTAGAAGAATTAGTTTTACAAGTGTATCGAGATGATTTGAATGGGTTTTTAGCCGATTTAAAACGTCCTGAACTCTTAGAAGCAAAAAGCCATATTCCGGTTAGTATTGGGATTTTAACGGGATTAAGAATTAAACCCATGTCCTTTGAAATCGTTAAAGAACAAATCCAACTCACGCGCGATCGCCAATTTGCAGGAACATCATTTTTCTTCTATGAAACCTGGAAACAAATGATGGAATTAGAAACTCAAAAAACTGAATTTAAAACCTTATTTTCTGAGGGTTTACAACGTCCTAAATTGGTCTAATGATGAAGGAAAATGATTATTATTCGTCCTTATTTAGAACAGGATTGGTCACTCATTTGTCACGCTCATGATCGCGCTCAACCTGCGGAATTTAAAGGATCTTGTGATTTAAGAGCCATGACACCGTTAGCGCACAATCCTAATGCGGACAAAATTTGCTATTCCTATAAGAAATTTGTAGCTTGTAAAGGGAAAACGGTTGTCGGTTTTGTTGCCATTGATCGCAACTGTATTGCCTTATTATATGTTGATCCTGACTATCAAAATCAAGGCATTGGTAAGCGGTTATTACACTTAGCTTTGAAGTTGATTGGTTCACCCGCTTATACGATTGTGATGGCAGGAAATCAACGAGCGATCGCTTTTTATAAAAAAGCTGAATTTCAAGAAATTGGTACTTTTAAAAGCCATATTTCCGGTTATCCCTGCAAATTTATGCGTTTAGTTCGTTTAACAGAAAAGATTGATCCGTTATAGCAGGGAACAGGGAACAGGGAACAGGGAACAGGTAGGAAAAGAGTTCTCTGCAAACGGTTTTAGAATCAGTCTATGTCCTAACTGCCTTGGCGACTGCTATAATATAAACCCTCTAGTTGTAGTGAGGGCTTCAGCCCTCTTTTTATTATTGATCAGGTTTCTCCCACATTCCTAATTTTTATAATTAGCCGTATGTTCTTGTAAAAGTTGGGCAACATCGGGGTTATAAATTCTGAGATAATTCCAGTAATTTTCAAACACCGATTTCACATAATCTTGAGTTTCAGGATAGGGAATTTTAACCACAAATTCATCGGGATCTTGAAATCCAAAGCGCTGTAACCAACTTGAAACCGCACCCGGCCCAGCATTGTAACTCGCTACTGCTAACATGGAATTATTGTTATATTCTCGATGGGTAAAATCCAAATAATAAGTACCTAAATTGACATTATCATTGACATTATCTAAGGAATAATCAGTCAATTTAATTTGTTTAGCAACATCCGCCCCAGTTTCTGGCATTACCTGCATTAATCCCGTCGCTCCGACAACAGATTTAATCCTCGGCATAAACCGGGATTCTTGACGAATTAAAGCCGTTACTAATACCGGATTTAATTGTCGTTCTTTTGACCAATTGACAATGGTTTCTAAGTAGGGAAAAGGATATAATGCTTCCCAATAAGCAGGTCTTTGTTTTAATTCTAAATATTGCGATCGCTCTTGAGGATCATCTCGCCGACTTAAACTCGATAACATCCAAATTCCCTCTAAATTATCCCCTATTCCCATTCGCATTAATCCATCGGTATATTGTTCAGTAACCGAAGGCTGCATGGGATTTTTAAACTCCGTTTGCCATAACGTCCAAGCCTCTTGATTTTGTCCTAACGCATATAATTCTTGTAAGGTTTGAGAACCCCCCGGAGGCACTTCTCGAATATCAGGATGTTCAACATGGGGAGAGAGGGGCCGAACTGTTGTAAAATCTCCTACAGGCCATCCTAAATGCACCGCAGAACGCCAAGCATAATAAGAGGAAGGATAACGCACAATTAAATATTCAAAGGCTTTTTTTGCATCTTGAGAATTGCCGATTTTTTCCGCCCATTTCCCTACCCAAAATGTTGCTTCTGGGGCAAATTCACTATCAGGATTTTTCGTTGAAACTTGTTTCGCCCAGTCGGAAGCTGATTTTAAATTTCCGGCTTTTGCGGCTTGTTGGGCGAGTTCCCAACGCAATTGGGCGGCGGCTTCAGAATCACTATATTGACTGAGTAATTGTTGACGAGTTTCTGAAGCAGATTTTTCCGATCGCATTTGATCTAATAGTTTAGCTTTATCTAATAAAGCTTCTGCTGCATGACGAGGAAATTTAGCAATAACTTGATCTAAATAAACTAAAGCCTCTTTTTGATCGGAAAGCCGCGATAATCTGAGTAAACCAAATCCGGCATCTTCCCCTTGGGGATCAATCTCCTGGGGAAAGGCATTAATTAACTGTTTATAAGCAATTCGAGACTCAGGAATTTTATCATTTAACCATAACCCTCTCCCATGACGATAGAGATTTTGAGGCGTTTTTGGGGCTTTGGAATAGGCGATCGCTGCTTTCCCATAATCTTGTTTTTCCCAATAACCAAATGCCACAATTTCCCATTGTTCGGGAGTGAGTTGATTGCCATATTTGGCTTTTAATTGTTCTAAATAAGTTCCATAGTCTTTTAAATACAATCCATGTTGGGCAATTAATAATAATAACTCCGGTTGATTGGGATTTTGTTTGAGGCGACTTTGAGCAATTTCTAGGGTGCGGGGATGACTGGGAAATTTAGCGATTGCTTGATCCCAATATTTAGGATTTGTTTTTCCCAAGGCAAATAACGCTTCTACGACAACAGGTTGTTCTCCATAGTTTTCTAAGAGTTCCTGCCAAGTTTTCTGAGCTTTTTCGGTCTCTCCTATTTGTTCATAAGCTTGCGCCCGTTTAACTAAAATATGACCGGATAATAGGGGATAATCTTTCTCTAATCCCTCTAATAATTGAATCGTGATTTCAGGTTTTTCCTGTAAAGAATCACTGGCTAGTAAATATCGCGCCCGACTTCTTTCTACAGAAGTATTTCGCTCTTGGGCTATGGGTTCTAATTCTGTTTGACGTTGAGAAACTGGCAATAAAGCAAGTTTTAAAACTTCCGACTCAGGGGTTTGTGAACCGGGAGAATGGGTCTGTTGTAATGATTGTTTCCAGGCTCGAAATTGCGTCAGGGGAAAGAATACACCCACCAACAAAGCCACAGATGCAATGACTGGTAAAATCCAAACTTTTGAGATTCGTCGCTTAATCATGATGGAGGTTATAGTAGGGAATGGGGAATTACGAATTACGAATTGGGAAAATTGACAGAATGATCATGATTTTAACTCATCTTTTTAGAGGAGGCTTTACCTTTGATGTTCTGAAGTCAGAAACTTCCGACCTCCTCCTAATACCGTTTATTTTTTCACCTGACATAATAACCAACGTAAGGACAGAGGAGGGTTTTGAATGGGGACGACATCTCGACCCTGTGACCAATGCTCAAACCAAGTCGTGGGCGGCCAAGCTTCCGGGGGGAGGTGAGTGCGTTCATACTCATAAACCGACTCATCAGAAATCATTTGTACAGGTAAACTTTGTAAAATCGAATTAATTTCAGGACGAGTAATCAAATATGACCATTGAATTTGACCCATTTCTCGAACTTTATCATTGAGTTCAAAGTTTTCATCAGTAATAAATGTACTAAATAAAATTAACCCTCCAGGAGCAACCGCATCACAGACTTTAGTTAAGAGGGTTTGGACATCCTCTAAGTTCCGAAAATGGGAAATCACTTCCGCAATTACCGCTAACCGATAATAATTAGCAGGTAAAACTAAAGCCGGGTTGAGAATATTACTTTGAATCACCCGAATAGGTAAACTCGCTTCTTTGGCTTCCTTAGCAATAATTTGAGCAAAGTCTGGGGTGAGTTCGACTGCATCTACCGGATGCCCTTTGCGGGCTAAAGCCAGGGTATTTCGACCCACACCCGCCCCGACATCTAAAATAGGGGTGTGAACGGGATCGGAGAAATTAGACACCACCGCCATTAATTTAGCATCAGGATGGGCTCCAAACAACGGCCCTTCACGGGTGGTTAACCAGTGTTTATATTTATTTTCTAAAGAGGTGACTTCCGTGGTTACGGTGAGTTTTAAACCACTGGTTAATCCTTGGGTGGGGTCAGGAGGTTCATATTTAAAGACTAAACGGCTATGGGGTGAAGCTTGATATCCTTCCTGCAATTTTCTTTCCACAAGCTGACGTAACCCCTTCAATTCATCTGGAGTAAAATTTTGCCCCAATGCTGTCAGCAACGCATAAAACTGACTCATGTATTCGTCCAGCAAAGCAGGTGCACAAGGAAGAACAACTTGTCCTCGTGCTGAAGTCAGTCGTTTCACTTTTAATAAAAGTGCTTTTTCAATCAAGTTTTGATCATTCACTGTAATCGGTTGATTCACGGCTACCACGAATACAATTTCCTTTTAATGCTGTGTCACAACTTGCCCTGTTGCTCTAATTTATCAGGAAAAGCAGAGAAATCAACAGACTTGCTGTTTCTGGTCTAATCATAGCCATGCCCGAAAAAAGTTATCGACCAAAGGTAGAATTAGGGTGAACAGGTACAGCAGGAGGTTTAGGAGGTAGTCAATACCCTGGTGTTCCCAAACCTAATAAATTGTGAAAAATCTACGGTTTAAAGAACTCAGGAGTCTAATATTTTTATGTGCTTTTCAGCAACGGCAAGTTTTACTGCCAGTTTCTCATAAAAACAGGATGGGAGTGTGGAAACGAGCGCGTCTTCAGACAACAGAGGAAACACGACACTTCGGCAAGCTCAGTGACCGCTCAGGGGAATTTATTCCCCGTGAATATTCTAGTAATTTATGTTAACATCAAGAAACAAAAAAGTCGTGATAGTCGAGTCAATGGCTAAAGCAATTAAAACAATGGGAGTACAGCAAATATTGTTGTCTCCAGACCCAGAAATCCGTGCGTTACTAGAATACCTTTGTCAACAATCCGGTAAATTGTACAACACAGGAATTTATTTTGCCCGTCAAACATTATTTAAGACAGGTAAATTATTAACAGGAAAGTTTGATTTAGCTTTTGAACCATCGGTATCAAAATCTTTGTTGGCACAATCAATGCCATCAACACCGATGCAACAAACCTTAATGTCGGTAACAGAAGCGTTCAAATCTTTCAAGAATTTAAGAGATTTACATAAAAAAGGTCAACTGCATTTTAGACCTAAACCTCCGGGCTATCTTAAGGGTTCTAAACTGTTCAAAGTTGCCTATCCTAATTCTGGGGGACAAAAACCGACATTAATCAATGGTCAACTTAGATTTTCTCTAGGATTAACAATTAGAAGATGGTTTGGGGTATCAGAATTTTTTTTACCCATGCCATCTAATCTTGATTACTCCCAGGTTAAAGAGTTTACTATTCTTCCTAAGAATGGTGCTTTTTACTTGGAAGTATCCTACGAGATAGAAAAACAAAGCCATGAATTAGATGTTAACCAAGCGTTATCTATTGATTTAGGAACTGCTGATAATTTAGCAGCTTGTGTTGATACTTTAGGAAATTCCTTTTTGATTGATGCCAGAGCGATGAAAGCCGCAAATCAACTTGGAAATAAAAAGGTATCAACTCGCAAAGAAGGTAAAGCCCAAGGATACTGGGATAACTGGTTAGACCGTATAACCCGTAAACGCAATCACCAAATGCGGGACGGGATTAATAAAGCCGCTAAACTAATGCTCAACCATTGCCTGAAATATGGCATTGGAACTTTAGTAATGGGATGGAATGAAGGGTTTAAAATTAACGCTGATTTGGGTAATTTGAATAATCAAAAGTTTGTTCAAATGCCTTTGGGTAAATTAAAATCCCGTGTCAAACAACTGTGTGATTTACACGGTATTTTATTTGTTGAAACCGAGGAAGCCTATACTTCAAAAGCTAGTTTCTTAGATGGAGACTCCCTACCCAAATACGGTGAAAAACCGATGGGGTGGAAAGCATCTGGAAACAGAATTAAGCGTGGTCTTTATCGGACGTCTGATGGTTTTGTTGTTAACGCTGACTTAAATGGTGCAGCCAATATTTTGAAAAAAGTATCGGGAAGATTAGGTTTGTCGCTTAATCAACTCAGTAGACGATCTTTGGCAGTCGTAGCGAGAATTAGATTAAACTAATTCTGTCCGCAGAATCTCAGCGTCTTCAGACCTGAGAGTGTCAATATCTGTGTTAGGAGTTGCAACACTGACACAGCAGACATATTTTATCAAACCACTTTTATTTCAGTGTGGTGTTTCTTCGCGGCGGTTTTGAGTAGTGTTTTGTTGTTAATATTTTTTAACTGGAAAACAGCATTATCAAAGGATTAAAGATTAAGACCGTACCGATAGTTGTTTTGCTGTGAAGGTAACAGAGGGTTCAGGTAAATCAGAAGTCATCTGTTGAGTAATCCGTTCTTTTGCTAAGGCTCGGTATTCCCAGAAATGTTCTCCAGCCGCACATAACCCCAAATACATATTCAAAACCTGGGGTTTTCTTAACAGAATGATCCACAGTTGATACCAAAACTGGCCTCTAATTTCAGGGCGACGAATGCCTTGATGCCAGATCAGTTGAATTACTAATCTTAATCCTTTGCCGAGAGGGAATTTCATGGTTTGCTGATGATGTTTTAAGGTGGCAATTTGGAGACATTGTTGTAAACACCGTCGGAGATAATTCTCCGGTTCGTACATCGTCCAAAACCCTTCAACATATTCTCTAGCAATTTCTGTGATCGGGCGTGTCGGAACGAAATTCATTAGAGTATTTTGATCACCTGTGGGATGGCTATTACTATCAATTAAACGCTGTTCTTTTTTAAGTCGCTCCCAGAGGGCTGTATTAGGTAGAGCTTGAAGAATTCCTAACATCGGTTGTGGAATACTGGTTTGTTCTACAAAGGCTTGAATGCGATCGCCTGCTCCGGTTCGTTCTCCATCAAAACCGAGGATAAATCCAGCATAGATCAACAGTCCTGCATCGTTAATTTTACGACAGGCTTCTATTAGGGGATTACGGGTATTTTGCAATTTGCGAGTGAGTTGTAAGCTATCTTGATCAGGGGTTTCAATACCCAGAAACACCGCATAAAAACCCGCTTCACCCATGAGTTGCAACAATTCATCATCCTCAGCCAAATTCACCGAAGCTTCAGTAATGAAAGTAAACGGATAGTTATGTTGCTGCATCCAGGGAATCAGTTCTCGCAGAAAGCGTTTAACATTCCGTTGATTACCAATAAAGTTATCATCCACAATGAACAATGAACCCCGCCAACCCAACTCATAGAGGGTGTTTAACTCAGCCAGAGCTTGATCCGGTTCTTTGGTGCGAGGTTTACGACCATAGAGAGAAATAATGTCACAAAATTCGCAATTGAAGGGGCATCCCCGTGAAAATTGAATCGCCATCATTAAATAGGCATCCTGTTGAAGCAGGTCAAAGCGGGGGATAGGGCTTTGAGTGACATCGGGCTTATCAATTGAACGAAAGATCCCCTGGGTTTCGCCTTGACGCAGAGCTTCCAGAAATGGGGGAATAGTCATTTCTCCTTCATCGAGAATCAGGAAATCGGCCCCAGAGTCCAAGGCATCTTGGGGAACAGAGGTGGGATAGGGGCCACCAACGGCGACGGTTTTGCCCAGTCGGACGGCTTTATGAATTAGGGCGTGAAAGTCAGGCTTTTGCACCAGCATCGCAGAAAGAATCACTAAATCGCACCACTGCCAATCTGCATCGGTTTCACAGGTGACATTGCGATCGTAAAATCGAATTTCCCACTCTGGGGGTAACATTGCAGCAACGGTAATAATTCCCAAGGGCGGAATCACTGCTTTCAGTCCGGCAATTTCCATGAAGCGATCATAAGACCAAAAGGACTGAGGAAATTGTGGATAGAGTAGCAATGCTTTCATAAATCTCTCCAGTAACTTAAGTTGACTCTCAGGGCCGGGGAAGTCTTGTACAACTAACCCCTTGGAAATTTAAGCGGTTTTTCCGCATTTTCCTACAGTCAACTTATAGTCAGCGCACCCTAGAATTTAATCTATCCCAAGTATGATGATCCTAATAAAAATAATCGAACTTGGAGGTCAACAAAGATGCAATGGATCACGAAAGCTGCTCTCATCCGTCTGGGGATTTTATTAGGGGGTTTAATGGTTTTGTTTATGGCGATCGCATTTTTAATGACAACCATGCCCGAAAAAAGCTATTCAGGACAGTTACCTCCCCTAACTGCCTCTCAACAGCAATTGCGGGATGATTTAAACCGAGATATTAAAATCATGACTGAAGATATTGGCGAACATAATTATCTTTTTTATAACAATTTAATTCAAGTCGAAAAATTTTTAAAGACACGGTTGAGTCAAGCAGGTTATTCGGTTAATACTCAAGAGTATTCCGTTAATGGACAAGTTTTTAGCAACTTAGAAGTAGAAATTAAAGGAACTGAAAAACCCGATGAAATTGTCATTATTGGTGCTCATTATGATTCGGTTGTTGGTTCTCCTGGAGCAAACGATAATGGAACCGGAGCCGTTGCTGTTTTATCCTTAGCCCAGTTATTTTCCACAACTCACCCCAAACGAACCTTGCGGTTTGTGGAATTTGTTAATGAAGAACCTCCGTTTTTCTGGTCAGAAAATATGGGAAGTTTGGTTTATGCTAAACGCTGTCAAAAACGTCAGGAAAATATTGTAGCCATGCTGAGTTTAGAAACAATGGGCTTTTATTCTCAAGCTAGGAATAGTCAACAGTATCCGGTCAATATTTTAAGATTAATTTATCCCAATCAAGGAAATTTTATTGGTTTTATTGGTAATATTGGCTCCCGATCCTTAATCCATCAAGTTATAGCAAAATTTCGGACTTCTGCTCAATTTCCCTCCCAAGGCGTTAGTTTACCTGATTTTATTCCGGGGGTTGGATGGTCAGATCACTGGTCATTTTGGCAAGTTGGCTATCCCGCTTTAATGGTTACAGATACAGCCCCCTTTCGTTATCCTTATTATCATACTCAACAAGATACTCCCGATCAAATCGATTATGATTCCTTAACCTATGTTGTATCAGGATTGCAATCTGTGATTCAAGATTTAACCCATTAAGCTGTTAAACATCATACAATTCCCCATTTCCCATTCGTAATTCGTAATTCGTAATTCGTAATTCGTAATTCGTAATTCCCTATTCCCTAATTAACTAAGTATTTGGATAAAATCATGCTATTATAAAAATAGTGTGAATTTGGGGCTGTGGCTCAGGTGGATAGAGCAAGCGCCTCCTGAAAAATCGGGCACCATGTGGGGAAACCCCGTGAGTGAATGTGGTCAAACTCAAGGAAGCCTAAGTCTGGCGACAGATAAGGTAATCTTGAGCCAAGCTTTACCTCTTATGGAGGAAAGAAGGTGCAGAGACTGGCTCTAGGGAATGATTTGTTTTATTCTTTAGACATAACGGCCACCACCTACGGGCAGCGTCAGCCTAGGGTGAAGGGATAGTCCAGAGAGTGGGGAAACTCACACAAATCTGAAGCGCTAGGTCGGCGGTTCAAGTCCGCCCAGTCCCGTTTAATGGTAAATTATTCGGAATCACAGCGAATTTCTAACATGAAACCATCGGGGTCGTAGAAATAAATCCCGCGTCCAGTGGGACGAGTGACAGGGCCATGATCTATGATCAGGGGATGGGAGGTGTTAGCCTGATTGCTGTGCGATCGCAATACCTCTACAGCTTGATCAAAACATTCCGGTGCAATGTCAAAAGCCAAATGATTAACGCGGGTAAACGCGATTGTTGGATCAGGATCAGGAGGGTTTAAATCGGGTTCAGCAAATAAATCAATTACCGTCCCATCAGGGGTGACAAAATTAGCCACTTTCCCTGCTTCAACTAAGGATTTTAAGGTAGTGGGAACTTCATCCCCAACTAATTCATGTAACCCTAGAATTGTACCATAAAAATAGCGAGAATTTTCTAAATTAACAACATTTAACGCAATATGGTGAACCCGGCGTAACCATCCAGGAGATAGAACTTTTGGGGATATCGCTTGAGTAGATTCCATGAGTTTAATTAAACGCTACATTTTGAACTCTGCCGATTATTTTTTGAACCCAGAAAACGATTTTTTCAAGAATATGTCTTAAACTTTGGGGAGATAGAACCGCCCAAATATTAATTCCTAAACAGGTTGTTCCTAATAATAATAAGACATAGGTAGGAATCATCACCACACCAATCATAAACCAAGTGAAAACGTGCAGTACCATCAATCCCGAATATAAACTAGCAAATCCAGAAATTAAAAAGATTTGAGATTGGGGACGATTTAGACCAATAAAAATTAGGGTTTGTACCGTAGCCAATAAATTAAAAGGCACTAAAAAGGCACAAATTCCTAAACAGTTGGCACGAGAGAAATCAGCAATTGTTGTTAAATCTATCATAATCAAAACTCTTTATTTTGGGCGGTTTGAGATCTGAAATTTAATAATTTTTCTGTTCTGGACTTCTTCACTATAACGTTTTTATTGGAAATGTGAAATTTTCTCTCCCTTTCGATTATCCAGAACATTCACAATCTCAATAAAATAGTAGATGAATTCAGGAATTTTTTAATTGATCTCTGTCTAAAGGGTTAACTCCTACTCATTACTATTTATTTTTTTTTAAAGCTGTTGTCCAAAAATTGGTAAACATCATTAAGAAACTACCCAGAATAATCATTAAGGCGATTCCAACGGGGATCGCCGTTTCTAAATCAATACTTTCCATTGTCATTCGCTAAATTTAATCAACAGATACCTTAACACAGATGTTTATTCTAGGGGAAGGTGAATCTCGTGGTTTGGATTTTTGCCCTTTACCTGTTGAGTTACCCCTTTTACCGACCTTGAGCAACTTTGCCTTTCTTCTGTTACCATTGAATTTGTTACATATCTTAATCTATTAGGACAGTCCCTTAACAAAATTATACGGAGAAGGCGATGGCCGAGCAACAAAAAGGACAATGGGATGGCGGTCGGTTCCTCAAAACCCTCGCTTATTTTAGAGTTATTCCCTTTATTGGGAATATTAGCTGGATACAAAATTTATGGGGTGGAGGGACAAAAAAACGGCAAGAAAAACCGAATATTATATTAGTAGTTGGTGCGACGGGGGGAGTCGGAAAACGAGTTGTTCAACGCTTACAACAACAAGGAATCAAAGTACGTTGTTTGGTTCGAGATGCGAACAGAGCTAGAACACTATTAGGAAATACAGTAGAATTAATTGAAGCCGATTTGACAATTCCTCAAACCCTAAACTCTGAGATTTTTCAAGATATTACCGCGATTATTTGTTGTAGTGGAACGAAAGTACAACCCGTTGAAGGGGATACTCCCAACCGAGAAAAATATTATCAAGGAATTAAGTTTTATCTGCCGGAAGTCGTTGATGTACCGGAATTAGTCGAATATAAAGGCATTCAAAATTTAATTTATGCACTCCCTAAAACTTTGAGAAATGCGGGAGAAAAAATTCTGTTTGATTTTACTCAACCCACTGAGGAAATCAAGGAAATTTGGGGTGCATTAGATGATATTGTTATGGGAGGTATTAGCGAAAGTTCCTTAAAATTAACCTCGGATAGTGCCGTGTTTACAGGATATGTTTCAACGGCGAATTCTGGGGGGTTTGTTTCGGTTAGAACTCGCAATTTTGAACCGCCTTTAAATTTATCTGATTATCAAGGAATTGAATTACGAGTTAAGGGGGATGGAAAACGCTATAAATTTATTATTCGTTGTAATGATGGCTGGGATAGTGTCGGTTATTGTTATTCGTTTGATACGGTTTACAATATTCCAATTACGATTCGCATTCCTTTTGATAAATTAATCCCCGTATTCCGTGCTAAAACATTACAAGAGGGAAAACCGTTTAATCCTAATCAAGTATTTTCTTTGCAGTTAATGTTGAGTAAATTTCAATATGATGGGGCGTTAAATCCTAAATTTGAACCGGGACTCTTTCAATTAGAAATTGAGTCTATTAAAGCTTATGGCGGAAACATATTACCTCGGTTTGTTCAGGTGAGTTCGGCGGGAGTAACTCGTCCAGGGAAACCGGGATTAAATTTAGAAGAAGAACCTCCGGCGGTGCGTTTAAATGAACAATTGGGGGGAATTTTAACCTGGAAATTACGAGGAGAAGATGTTATTCGTTCTAGCGGTATTCCCTATACAATTATTCGTCCCTGTGCATTAACTGAACAACCAGGAGGCGCTACTTTAATATTGGCTCAAGGGGATACCATTAAAGGACAAGTTAGCCGAGATGATATTGCTGAATTATGTATCCAAGCTTTAACTCAACCCAAAGCTTTTAATACCACCTTTGAAGTTAAAGCAGAACAAAATAGTCAAGGGTCAGAAAATTGGAATCAGTTATTTTCTGAGTTAAAACCCGATTAACCGTTACGAATTACGAATTACGAATAGGTTGTAATATTTTATCGTAGGGGTTGGGAGACCCAACCCAGGCGCAAAGAGGGTTTGGAAACCAAACCCCTACAGAATTTTTTCACAAATCCTAAACGGATTGCTATATATAACTACCATTACCCTATCTTCAAATCAAATTATATTTTAAAATTAAGCTAATCAGTATTTAAACTGAATCTTTAATTAGCACAAAACCCTTTACTATTCCCTATTCAGTAAGTTATATGTGTGACAGCTTATGATAGGATTTTAAGGGGGGTTTTGATGGGCAAAGCCCATCCTACGGAGTATGTTAAAGTTTAAACCTGTTTTCACGCCTTATTTATTTTTATTTCCAGCTTTATTAATGCTGACCTTAACGGTATTCTGGCCAGCGTTACAAGCCTTTTATTTGAGTTTGTTTAGTTATGATTTGCTGACGCCGCCGGAATGGGTGGGGTTAAAGAATTTTCAACGGTTATGGACAGATGAGGTTTTTTGGGAAACCTTAAAAAACACATTTCTGTATTTGATTATAGTTGTTCCGATTTTAGTATTTGCACCTTTAGGATTAGCAATTTTAGTCAATCAAAAATTACGCGGAATTAATGGATTTAGAACCGCCTATTATGTTCCGGTTGTGATTTCAATGGTGGTGGCGGGTATTGCTTGGAAATGGTTATATGCAGAAAATGGGTTTTTCAATCAATTCTTGAATGCAATTTCTCTTCCTCCTATTCCTTGGTTAACCAGTCCCAATGTCGCCTTATTCAGTGTGATGGCGGTGACAATTTGGAAAGGCTTAGGTTATTATATGGTCATCTATTTAGCGGGATTACAAGGAATTCCCTTAGAACTTTATGAAGCGGCTAGTATTGATGGTTCTGATGGGTTTAGAAAACATTGGGATATTACGTTACCGTTGATGAAACCTTACATGGTTTTAGTTGGGGTAATTTCCGCTATTTCCTCAACGAAGGTGTTTGAAGAAGTTTATATTATGACCCAAGGAGGGCCCAGAAATAGTTCAAAAACAATTGTTTACTATTTGTATGACCGAGGATTCCAACAGTTAGAATTCGGTTATGCTTGTACTATCGGGTTAATTCTATTTTTAATTGTTTTAGGATTATCGATTTTACGATTAGTGATTGAACGGTTTAGCGAAAATATTAAAAGCAGTAATCCTTTAATGTAGAATGCTTAATATCCATTTTAGGGTTCTATCGAACACCCACAGAGTTTTTGCTCTAATAATTGTTCTCCGGCTTTTTTGAGCGCGACTAATACAGGTTGCAGTTGTCTTCCTTTCGCGGTCAAAGAATATTCAACATGAGGGGGAATTTCTGCGTAAACCCTCCTTTCAATAATACCATATTTTTCTAATTTTCGTAGGCGAATTGTCAAGGTTTTCGGACTCAATCCAGGTAAAGCGTCTAAAAATTCATGGGTGCGACGATTCCCAATTAATAACTCGCGCAAAATTAAAACTGACCATTTGCTGCTGATGAGTTGCACAATATATTGAATCGGACAAGTATTTTGACTTAGACAGCTTAGAGAACCGAAGTTTGGCTTTTCGATACAAGTGTTAACATTTGTTTGCAACATTTTTTAACGTTAATCCCAAGAGTTTTGAGGATTTAATCTTTTTTAAGAATAGCCTAGAATGCCGTAGTAATAACATTTCTTTACTTTTAGTAACTATATGAACAAAAAGAACCTATATTGAAATAATGATAGAAAGTAGTAACCTTTTAGATAGAGGGAAAACAAACCCTCGGTTGAGACCGAAAGTTCACACCTAGAGAGAAAAAAACAAAACCTAATCTTAAGAACTGTAAAGTTCACCGATTCCAGATTCAGAAGTTCTAAACATTCCATTAAGTATCGAGTGATTTAGCTTCATCCGCTCATAGTGCCCCACGTCTGACCCGTTAGGGCAGCGTGGGATGAGTTGCGGTCAGGAACTAAAATGTTCAATAATTTTCAATAATTGATTATAATCAAAAAAGGGGGTGATTTAAAGTGCTTAAGGCAGTAAAGGTTAGACTATACCCAACACCGGAACAGGAATTGGCATTAGCCAAGTCTTATGGGTGTGCAAGATGGTATTGGAATTTTGCCTTAAATGCCTGTATTCAGCACTATCAAGAAACAGGAAAAAGCTTAAAACTAGCAACCNCACCCCGTCTCTGCTGATGGAGCCTGTGTAAGACCGGATAACCGCAAGGTAAAAGGGCATCGGGCTGAGAAATCAGAAGCCCACACTTCTCTACGAGTAAGTGTGGGTAGTTCACAGCAAGTTAACTCAGAATGTACGGGTAAGGATAAACACATTCTGACCTAAGTTTGAACTTAAATAAGCAAAAAGATTGACTGAATTCTAATAAAACAGTCATTCCAATTGGAGGAATTTTAAAATGGTTGACGCTTATGCAACGACTGCAACAGTAAATTCAGAAGCCAAAGAAAAAGCGTTTGTGCTTTGGTTTGATGAAGTTGGAATTTCTGATATTCCCTTAGTAGGTGGAAAAAACGCATCTTTGGGTGAAATGATTCAACAACTCACCCGCCAAGGCGTAAATGTTCCCAATGGATTTGCCACCACTGCTTATGCTTATCGTTATTTTATTGAGTCTGCGGGTTTAGAGAAAAAACTACGAGAACTATTTGCAGACCTCGACGTTGAAGATATGCCGAATTTGCGGCAACGCGGCAAACAAGCCCGTTCATTAATCCTTGACACTCCGTTTCCACCCGACTTAGAAGAAGCGATTACCAGCGCTTATAAAAAACTTTGTGAACGCTACAGTACAGATGGGGATTTTTGCAAGCAATTTGGTGAAGAATACAAGGAAGAATGCAAACGTTATGCTAATGATGTAGACGTTGCTGTCCGTTCCTCCGCCACCGCCGAAGACTTACCCGATGCCAGTTTTGCCGGACAGCAAGAAACTTACTTAAACGTTTATAGCGAAGAAGGGGTTTTAGAATCCTGCCATAAATGTTTTGCCTCTATTTTCACCGACCGGGCAATTTCCTATCGTACCATTAAAGGTTTCGATCATTTTAATGTTGCCTTATCCGTTGGTGTGCAAAAAATGGTGCGGTCTGACCTCGCCAGTTCTGGGGTGATGTTCTCCATTGATACCGAAACCGGATTCAAAAATGCTGCTTTAGTAACTGGGGCCTATGGGTTAGGAGAAAACGTAGTTCAAGGCACGGTTAACCCCGATGAATATTTCGTTTTCAAACCGACTTTATTACAAGGCTTCCGTCCCATCTTAGAAAAACGCTTAGGCAGCAAAGAACTGAAGATGGTCTATGACATCGGAGGTACTAAACTAACCAAAAATATCTCAGTTCCGCAATCGGAACGGGATAAATACTGTATTAACGATGATGAGATTCTGCTATTAGCGAAGTGGGCTTGTATTATTGAAAACCACTATTCGCAAGTTCGGGGTACTTATACTCCGATGGATATTGAATGGGCGAAAGATGGAATTACCGGACAATTATTTATCGTCCAAGCCCGTCCTGAAACCGTACAATCCCAGAAATCCGGTTCGGTTTTGAGAAACTTTAAACTCCAAGGCACCGGTAAAGTTCTGTCTCGCGGTCGCGCCGTTGGCGAAATGATTGGTCAAGGGAAAGCGCGGGTGATTCTGGATGTGCATAAAATTGATGAATTCCAAGCGGGTGAAGTGTTAGTCACCAATAAGACTGACCCCGACTGGGAACCGATTATGAAGAAATCCAGCGCGATTGTCACCAACGCAGGCGGACGGACGTGCCACGCGGCGATTATTGCCCGTGAAATGGGAATTCCGGCGATTGTCGGTTGCGGTGATGCCACATCGGTGATTAAAAACGGCCAAGAAATTACCGTTTCCTGTTCTGAAGGAGAAGAAGGTCGGGTTTATCAGGGGTTAGTTCCCTTTGAAGTCCAAGAAACCGTTCTCGATAATCTGCCCAAAACCCGCACGAAAATTTTAATGAACGTGGGCAACCCGGAAGAAGCTTTTGGGTTATCCGGTATTCCCTGCGATGGTGTCGGGTTAGCGCGGCTTGAGTTTATTATCGCTAACCATATTAAAGCCCACCCGTTAGCGTTGTTGAAATTTGACCAACTCGAAGATGAGTTAGCCAAACGGGAAATTGCCGAACTGACAAAACTCTACGACCATAAACCGGACTTCTTCGTTGATAAACTAGCTCATGGCATTGGGATGATTGCGGCGGCATTCTATCCGAATCCCGTAATTGTACGGATGTCCGACTTCAAGAGCAACGAATACGCGAACCTGTTAGGTGGCCGTCAGTTTGAGCCCAAAGAAGAAAACCCGATGATTGGTTGGCGGGGCGCCTCTCGTTACTATGACCCCAACTACCGCGAAGCTTATGGGTTAGAATGTGTCGCCCTAAAACGAGTTCGGGACGAAATGGGTTTAACCAATGTTACCCCGATGATTCCTTTCTGTCGCACTCCTGAAGAAGGTCGCAAAGTGTTAGCAGAAATGGAAAAATACGGGTTGAAACGCGGCGTTAATGGGCTGCAAGTTTATGTGATGTGTGAACTTCCCAGTAACGTGATTTTCGCCGATGAATTTGCCCAAGTGTTCGACGGATTCTCCATTGGGTCTAACGATTTAACTCAATTAACGTTAGGGTTAGACCGAGATTCTGCGTTAGTTGCTCATATTTTTGATGAACGGAATGAAGCTGTTCGTCGGATGGTGACAATTGCGATTAAAGCGGCTAAAAAATATGGTCGCAAGATTGGGATTTGTGGTCAAGCACCTAGCGATTATCCAGAGTTTGCCCGCTTCTTAGTTGAACTGGGAATTGACTCCATGAGTTTGAACCCTGACTCTGTGATTAAAACGATTCTTGACATTGGCAAGATGGAAGAATCTGGCACGTTGTTAGATGAAGTTATGGACGTTGCTAAAGCCAAATAAATTCTCGTAGAGACGTTGTATACAACGTCTCTACAGGGATGGTTTGCTGAATTTTAAGGATTAAAATAATTAGGGTATGGCGATGTCATACCCTTTATTTATTGGGGTTAGGAATAAATCGATGGAAGCTTTAATCTAATTGTTCAAATAATTCTGAAAACTGTTCTAAAAGTTTATAAACCATTGTACCGATTCTTTGAGGAAAGTCCTCATCAGTTGGATGACAGTCTGCTAGTTTTCTAGCTCGTTCAATTGCAGCAAGTAGATACTTACCTTTGATAAATTCTTTATAGTAATTAGATTTATCTGGGTGGATATCATCAAGAACATTTTTACAAAGTTTAGGTCTACCTTTGATTCCTTTCTTTTCAATAGATTCCCTGATTGTAAGTTGTTTGACTTCCTGTTTTTTATGGGTTTTACCTTTTTTAGGATTATTACCTTTCTCAAATTGATGATCAGCATCTACAAAATGCAGAATTAACCAAAGTTCAAAGCAAGGGTTACTCAATCCCATTTTAAAATTTTGATTTATCTCACATAAATTTATTGATTCTTGAATTTGTTTTTTACGATTATTATAATCATCTGTATCAATAATCATCCAAAACTCATCATATTCTTGGATATTATACTGATCCACCAAAGAATTATAAAATTGCCTTAATTTTTCACGAACAGATCCAGGAGCAGAGTCTCCAGACTTGTCTCTATCAACATATTCTAAATGAATATTCTTCCCGTTTAATCTTATACTGTATTGCTTAATTAGCTCTTGAAAATAAAAATACTCTGTCTTATCCCCTTCTGTTGCAATAACATAAATTTTCCAGTTCCCATTTTTACATTTATCAGCAATATCAATAGCTTGTCGCTGATAATCAGTATTTCTTTCTCTAGGCATTTTTTTATCCCCTATTTAGCCAAAACTGGTTCTTCATCATTTTTAATATCTCTGAAAAAAGGGATAGCTCCAAACCGACCGTTAATATAACCTTTAACTAAATCTAAATTTTCTACATGGGTGTTTGCAAGAGAATAAGCAATTGATTGTCCATGTTTATCTTGTTCAATAAACCAAATTTCATCTTTTCTAAAAAGTTCTTTAATATCCAAAAGAGTCACTTGATGTGTTGTAGCAATTAATTGGCTATTATGCAATTTATCATTTTGATTTTGATTCTCTATTTCAAAATTGAGAAAAAGCTCAAATATTTTCCGTGCTAACAATACATGAAGGCTTCTTTCTATTTCATCAATCACAAAAACAACATCGCCTTGAGAGAGTTTAATTAACATCGGAATTAAATCTATAATTCTTTGGGTTCCATCTGATTCTTCTTCAATTTCAAACAAAACTTCTTTTTTATTTTTATCATGCTTAATTATAACCAAGTTCATAACTTTTAAAGCTTTTGAACTTGGAATAGATCGAATCATTAAACTGCTCCCTTTATTTCTCGCTAAAACAAATATTGCATTAGCTGTTTCATCATGATAAGGGAATTCTTCTTGAATCATTTCTTTAACTTCCAGTGGAATTCTCTCATACTTTTCTAAATCAATCTCATTAATATCTACTCTTTCTATTCCTAAATCCAAAGATTTTAATAATTTATTAAATTTTTTAAAAAAACCTTGGTTCAATGATTTTTCATTGTCCTTTAACAGTAACGGAAGTGCAAAAGGTTTACTTTCAGGGAATAAAATTGTTAATACATTTGAGAACCAATTATAAATATTTTCAAAATATTCAATCCTACGTTCTTTACAATTTGTTAAGAACAATAAATTTTGCCTGGTACTTTCTGACTCAAATTCAATTCTAGTTTTTTCTTTATCTTTTATGCTTCTAAATAGAGAATGTTTAAAGTTAAATTTATAATCATTACCATTTCTTTCATAAATGCTTTCTTCTTGATTAATACCTATTTCAAATAACCATTCTTCATAAACTTGAGTAGCATCAATGATAAATCCGTAAGCATACTGTTTTTGATGATGTCTAAACTCAAGTTCAAACCGAGAGGGCTTTTTTAAAGAATCTTGATCACGTTTAAATGAACTAACTTTTATATTTTTATTTTTATCAACGCCATCTACAATAAAATCTTGAGCAAATTTCATCGCTTTAATCAGGTTAGATTTACCAGCATTATTAGTTCCATAAATCACAGAAGTTCTTAATAATCTAATGGATTCTTTGTTATCTTCTTGAACAACATGATGAGGATGATTGTTGTCAGGAGAAGCAATCATCGTAAATTCAGTTCTTTGGTTAAAAGATAGAAAATTTTCTACAGTAAACCGAATTAACATTGTTTTATTTTAATTTTATTTAAAGTCAAATCATATATAATTCAACTTTAAATATAAAGATAGCTTATTACCTCACAAGTGTCAACCCGATTTTCACGCTTTAAAGGGAAAGGAGTTACTTCTGTTTGCGCCGAGGAATTAAAGGAGGTTTTGCTGGTTCATAGGATTTTAATCCTCCATCTCCCGTCAGAATTTCGACTTCATAACCCGACTTGGCATAATAATCTGCAACTCGCTTAATGGTTGCATCTCCAAGGGATAATTTTTGCGTGGCTAACTGAGGAAATTCATCCGCTAGTTGTTTAATTTGTTCAGAATTCCATAACTCTGACTGTTGGGTAAATGCAGCCCAAGGGGTTTGATTATCAGCCGTTAATTTCATTAATTCTGCTAATTTTAGAGCAGTTTCATATCGTAGATTAGAAGATTGGGCAATATGATTTCCCGTTTCAATAATAGAAGCTAAGGGTAAAACAAACGTTGTTTTTAATTTTTCTTCCTGTTGTAAAATTTTCTCAACTTTGGCTTTATCCCAATAATTTTCTTTTGAACCACAGGTTTGTTTACCGGGAACTCCTAACCAAACACACAGGATAGAAGTATCAAAAATCAATACTTTTCTCACCATTTCTATTCCCGATGTTTAGCTAAACTTTTTTCTAATAATCCCTCTTGGGTGATTTTTCCTAAAGAACCCGAAGCCATTAATTTCGGTAGATTTTCAATTTCATCTAAGGGAATTAACTGGCTTTCTCCGGTATCTTGATCTCGATAAGCAACCATGACAAAAGGAATAAAATCAGGAGTTAATTCATCCATTAAAGCCGGGTTATGAGTCGTAACTAAAATATCGATATTGCGGTTTTTACCAATTTCTCGTAACATTTGTAAAAGTAAACCAGCGCGGGAAGGATGTAAACCATTATCGACTTCTTCAATCACAATCAAACTGCCTTCGGGACGAGTTAATAAAGCGGTTAAAATCGCTAAAAATCTTAATGTTCCATCGGACATTCCCCTCGCATCTACTAATAAAGGTTCTTGATTTTCACCCCATTTTTCTTCACAATATAACATCGCATCACTACCTAATCTTCCCACAGGTTCAGCCCAAACTCGTTGTAAATCTCCTTCAGGAAGTTGGGATAAATAATTCAGTAAAGTTTGTTCTATTTTTTCTTTTTCCGGTTCAGGAAGAGCCGCTAAAACTCCAGCAATATTTGAGCCATCTTGTTCTAAAGTTTTTGATAGGGGAGAATAGTCTCTCATGTTCTGAGGAATAGGGTTAATAATAAATATTTTTTTTAGAACTTCTATAGTAGTAGTATGACTCCAAAGCGTAGTCCAAGAAGAATAAAAATTATAAAAGGGCAGATATTTCTGATTCATCAAAATAAATTGAGTGCTAGGAAACAATTTGTTTAATGCTGATAATTCATACTTTCCAAGAGTCATTTTTATCCCACTCAAAGAGGGATGTGGAAATGAATCTATACGACTGACCGTATTTTCTGATGAGTTATTAATTTCGTTATTTTCATTAGATTTAAGTAATTTTATAAATTCATTAATTAATTGTATTTTAGGTTCTATTTCAGTTGTAACGCTATAAAGACAATCAAATTCAACTTGTTCATATTCTCCACTAACAACAGCTTCTAAAGTAAACTGAGTTTCCGGTTTTCTAACTACCCATTCTAACCCCCCTCGAATTCCTGGGGTATGACTATCACCCATTAAAGCAGATTCTAAAGATTTTGCTTCGGGAATGCGACTTAAAAAATCCAAAGCATCAATAACATTAGATTTGCCACTAGAATTAGTTCCAATTAAAATAGTAATTGGATCAATATATAATGTTGCATCTTTAAAACTTTTCCAGTTTTTTAAGTTAATTTGCTTAAGCATGAGGAATTTTTTATAGTTGAATTATTTTTCTAAACTCTACTTAAAAATGCTTTGAATAGGCACACAACTTGCTAAAAAAAGAATAAATATCATAGAAAATTGTTTCTACTGTTTGACGTTTCACCTCGGCTTCAGGATAGATGCCTCTAACTTATAGTGTAGCATAGCAGCTTGACGCGATCGCATCAAGCTATAATTTTTCTACAGCCTAATTTTATAGTTCAGAAGAATGTTAAGCTAGATCATCTTATTGAAATTTATTAAATTAGTGCGATCGCAACTCCTAAAAAAATGAATCAATCCCCTATTATTCCAACCCTTAGTGATTTGATAGAACCACTCATAAAAGCTCTAAAAACTTTGGGCGGTTCTGGAACTGTTCAGGAAATTTATGATAAAGTCTGCGAACTTGAAAATTTTTCAGATGTTCAACAAAATATACTGCATAAACAAGGGCCGAATACAGAAATAGCTTATCGTTTAGCTTGGGCTAGAACTAATTTAAGAATTTATGGCGCATTAGAAAATGTACGTCGAGGGGTCTGGTCTTTAACAGAAAAAGGACGTAACCTCGAAGCAATTGATATTACAGAAATCAATAAAGCTGTCCAAAAATCAACGAAACAGAAATTCAAATTAGTTTCTGATGGTCAAAATGATTTAGAAAATAATCAAGAAATAATAATTGATCCTGCTGATTTTCCTATTACAAATGATAAATCAGAGCGTGATTTTATAAAAGATAATAGTAAAATTCCGGTAGATTCAGATATTTGGATAGAAAAACTATTGAAAGTTTTGCAACAAATTCCTCCTGATAGTTTTGAACGGTTATGTCAACGAATTTTAAGAGAATCTGGATTTATTAAAGTTGAAGTAACCGGAAGAAAAGGAGATGGGGGAATTGATGGAATAGGAGTCTTAAAAATTGCCCTTTTGAGTTTTCAAGTATTCTTTCAATGTAAACGTTATACGGGTTCTGTTGGCCCTTCTGAAATTCGAGATTTCCGAGGTGCTATGGTAGGAAGAACCGATAAAGGTTTATTTCTAACCACAGGAACTTTTACCAGTTCAGCCAAACAAGAAGCAACCCGTGACGGTGCGCCTGTATTGGATTTAATTGATGGGGAACAACTTTGTCAAATTCTCAAAGATTTGAATTTAGGAGTCGAAACAAAAATGATTGAAGTTGTTGAAATTGATCAAAATTGGTTTAATCATTTATAATTGCTATGCTATAATTAAATACTAACCCAACCCAGAAACACTTTACCAATTCTCGATTATGCTTGTATTTTTTATTCATGGTGTCGCCACAAGAGATGCTTGCTACTCATCAAATTTACAACAACTGATCAAAGCAGAATTTAGTCACCGGGAAGAAAAGAATCCTCATTTTTATGCTAGTTTTTGGGGTTCTGCTTTAACGGATATGGGGAAAATATGGAATGGTATTGATGAAGATTTAGCAGCCGTTAAAAAGAAATATTCTAAAAGTGATAGTGAAGAGTTTTTGAAATATCGATCGTTTAGAGAAGGTTTCTTTTCTCAATTTATCGGGGATTTCTTTACCTATATGAATCCTGATAAGGGTCGAAAAATTCGCAAAACCATCGCTGAACAACTCTATGATTTTATCGAGGAAAACCCTAATAATTCTGAACTTCATATTGTTGCCCATTCGTTAGGAACTGTAATTCTATGGGATGTTTTATTTTCAGATCGATTTTCAGCGAAAGATCCCGCTTTATCGATTCGAGCTATGATTCGACAATTGGAAAATCAGACAGATACAGATGTGAAACTTAAACATCAGGTTAATTTGAGCAGTATCACGCTCATAGGTTCGCCCATTTTATTGATTAATACGATGTTAGATGTACGTCCCGAAAAAGTCGAGCAATTTGCTCATTCCTATTCTTCTGAACAGCCTTTAAGATGGCTTAATTTAATTCATGGTTCCGACTTAATGGCTTATCCTTTAAAAGCGAATTTACATCTGGCTGAAAATAGTTATCTAAAATTTGAAGATGAGTATTTATTAGAGGATGCTAACTGGGTTGAAAAAATAGCTAGAAGTTTAGGTCAAAATGACTTAGCAATGGCTGTGAGTTCTAGTGATGCCCATAATAGTTATTGGAATTGTCCTCACACTGCTAGATTAATTACTAATAATATTTTGAATCAACTTGACAATAATGGTTTAGTCTAAAAAAAATATTAAATCTCAAAAATTTATAGTGATAATGAACTTCAATTCGGTGGCTATGTGGGTTGGATAGATCAGGAAGGGTTAATGAAAAAACTAGAGTTAATAAAGGGTTTAATGATTAACCGTTAATTCATCTAAATGTAAAAAGCTGTTGAGTGAGGATTTAGATTTCGTCGAAAAAAGAAGGACTTATACAAAAAGATTGGCTGAGGGTTTGAATTTCCCTAACTCTAGTCCAAAATTCGATAATACTAATTTAACGCTATTCTGCAATAATAATAAATTGGTGTTTAATTTAGGAAACATAACGATGCGACTGTCTCAAATGCTATTTGTCACCCTGCGGGAAGATCCCAAAGAAGCAGAAATTCCCAGTCATAAACTATTAGTCCGTGCTGGATATATCCGGCGCATCGGAAGTGGAATTTATGCTTATCTTCCTTTAATGTGGCGAGTTCTGCAAAAAGTTTCTCAAATTGTCCGAGAAGAAATGAACGCCACAGGAGCCCAAGAATGTCTACTTCCCCAAGTTCAACCTGCGGAACTCTGGCGCGAGTCGGGACGGTGGGATACCTATACTAAAGCCGAGGGAATTATGTTTTCCCTCACTGACCGTCGTAAACGGGAATTAGCATTAGGGCCCACCCATGAGGAAGTGATCACAACTATTGCGAAAGAAATGATTCGTTCCCATCAACAATTACCGATTCATTTATATCAAATTCAAACGAAGTTTAGAGATGAAATTCGTCCTCGGTTTGGGTTAATGCGGGGACGAGAATTTATTATGAAAGATGGTTATTCTTTCCATAGCGATGAGGAAAGTTTGAAGAAAACCTATCGAGATATGGATCAAGCTTATCGCAATATGTTAAGTCGTTGTGGGTTACAATATCGCGCCGTAGAAGCTGATTCTGGAGCTATTGGAGGAAGTGGTTCTCAAGAATTTATGGTCTTAGCAGAAGCGGGAGAAGATGAAGTTCTCTACACCGAAGATGGCAAATATGCCGCTAATACTGAAAAAGCTGTATCCCTTCCGGTTGATGCTGAACTTTCTAGCTTTACAGAATATCAAAAGTTAGAAACTCCCAATACTAACACCATTGAAACTTTAGCCAATTTCTTGAAATGTTCTGCGACCCAAATTGTTAAGAATGTTCTTTATCAAGTTGCTTATGATAATGGGATAACGGTTTTAGTTTTAGTGAGTATTCGCGGAGATCAGGAGGTTAATGAAGTTAAATTGCAAAATGAATTAACTAAATTAGCTTCTGAATTTGGCGCGAAAACGATATTATCTTTAACAGTTCCTGATCAAGAAGCTCAAGAAAAATGGGCAGCAAAACCGTTGCCTTTAGGCTATATTTCTCCTAATTTAGAAGATAGTTATATTACCTCCGCTCCGAAGGAGGGTATCTATTCCAAATTTGTCAGAATAGTAGATCAAACCGCCGTTGAATTAAAGAATTTTGTTACTGGCGCGGATGAATCAGGATATCATGTTGTTGGAGCAAATTGGGGGAAAGAATTTACGTTACCTAAAAGTATTGTAGATATTAGAAAAGCTCAAAAAGGCGATCGCGCTGTTCATGATCCGAGCCAAATTTTAGACAGTGCGAGAGGAATTGAAGTCGGTCATATTTTCCAACTGGGGATTAAATATTCTCAAGCAATGGGAGCAACTTTTACCAATGAACAGGGAGAAGAATTACCGTTAGTCATGGGATGTTATGGCGTTGGGGTATCTCGGTTAGCACAATCGGCTGTTGAACAATCTTATGATAAAGATGGGATTATTTGGCCTGTGGCGATCGCACCTTATCAAGTGATTATTGCGATTCCGAATATTACCGACGTTCAACAGATGGAAATAGCTGAAAAACTCTATACAGAATTGAAGCAAGCGGGTATTGAAACCTTACTCGATGATCGCAATGAACGGGCCGGGGTAAAATTCAAAGATGCGGATTTAATTGGCATCCCCTATCGGATTGTAACCGGGCGTTCAATTAAATCGGGTAAGGTGGAATGGGTAGAACGAGCCACCCACAACGCCCAAGAAATCGCCATTGAGGATGTTGTTAGCACCCTCAAACAGAATATTCAAGCAGCATTGGGGGATTAAGTTTGTTGTTGGTGCGTGCGCGGAGCTTACGCACCCTACTTGTTGATTAATTTTCTTTTAAGTTCTGTTCCCACAACATGATATGATTCATTGTGGCTTACAGAGCGTGTTATACGCCTGTGCGTGAACTTGGGGAAGGTTAGAACTGCCCGCTTTTCGGAGCGGCTCAATCAGTTGTGACTGAACTCAAAATAGGTGAACTTGTCCAAGTAACTATGACAAACGCAGAGGAAACAGTCGAATCCGGGTCTAAGCTTGCTGTAGAACCCGACCCTTCTATGCTGGAGTATTATCAGTTGCAACGTCAATTGTTGCTGATGACCCTTGCTGCGACTGGGGTAATTTTTGTTACGGTTTGCTGTTTTTATTCCCTGGAAGTTGCCTGCAACTATTTAATCGGGGCGAGCGTGGGCATAGTCTACTTGCGAATGCTCGGCCAAGATGTGGAAAAACTGGGTAGAGAGAAAAGAAAACTAGGCCAAAACCGGATTTTAATCCTAGCGGGTTTTATCATTTTAGCCACTCGATGGCATCAACTCCAGATTTTACCGATTTTCTTAGGATTTCTCACCTACAAAGTCGCCCTCTTGTCCTATGTAATCATGACAGCGTTCAGCTTGAAGCCGAAGTAGGTCGCGTGGTTTTCGGAATCCTCCAGTCCTCAATCTGTAGAGGAAGCCTCTTGAATGGAAATGCTGACTGTTTTAAACATCTTCAATCCTCTTCCCCTCGCTAGTTTGGAAGTTGGCCATCACCTTTATTGGGAAGTCGGCGGTTTAAAACTGCATGGTCAGATTTTTCTGACTTCGTGGTTTGTAATCGGTTTGCTGATTATTTTCTCAGTGTTGGCCAGCAGCAACGTGCAGCGAATTCCCAGTGGGATGCAGAATTTTATGGAGTACGTCCTAGAATTCATTCGCAACCTTGCTAAAGACCAAATCGGGGAAAAAGAATATCGTCCTTGGGTTCCCTTCATTGGAACACTGTTCTTATTCATCTTTGCCTCTAACTGGTCAGGTGCCTTAATTCCTTGGAAGTTGATCGAACTTCCTTCAGGAGAATTAGCAGCCCCCACCAGCGATATCAATACGACAGTGGCCTTGGCCCTGTTAACGTCTTTAGCGTATTTCTACGCCGGAATCAGTAAAAAAGGCTTTGTCGGTTATTTTGCTGATTACGCTCAACCCCTTGCCTTCCTCGCTATATTTCGGGTGATTGAAGATTTTACCAAACCCCTCTCCCTGAGTTTCCGTTTGTTTGGTAACATTTTGGCGGATGAACTGGTGGTTGCCGTGTTGGTATTCCTGGTACCTCTGTTTATTCCTCTGCCCCTGATGGTTTTGGGTTTATTCTTGAGTGCCATTCAAGCGCTAATTTTTGCGACTTTGGCAGCGAACTATATTGGTGAAGCCTTAGAAGGACATGGTGCGGAACATCACGACTAAGAAAAGCAACAAATCCTTGAAGATTTCTTTTCTTAAGATCTTGATTTTTCCAAAATGTGCTGTTGGGTTAAACTAGATCCCCTTTATTGGTAAAATAACGTTTTGGGGACTCCAATCCATTAAACGAATCTGGCATTGATAACGGGACAAAGAAGAAAAATATTTTCTTCAAACCTCCTAGTTTTATAAATGCTGATAGGGATTGATTTCACATTTGTCTAACTGATTGTTTGTTAACTCTTTTGTATTTAGAAGGAAGAAAATTATCATGAATCCACTGATTGCTGCTGCTTCCGTTGTTGCTGCTGCTTTAGCTATTGGTTTAGGCGCGATCGGCCCTGGAATTGGTCAAGGGATTGCTGCTGGTCAAGCAGTGGAAGGGATTGCCCGTCAACCCGAAGCAGAAGGTAAAATTCGTGGGACTTTACTGTTAAGTTTAGCCTTCATGGAAGCACTGACCATTTATGGTTTAGTCGTTTCTCTGGTATTACTGTTTGCTAACCCCTTCGCCTAAACAGTAATCCAAACATGGATTTTAGATTTTAGGTTTTGGTCTATCTCAAATCTAGGTCTAAAATCCATCTTTAATTCAACTCTTCAAAGGACAATAATGCACGGGACAATTTTATTTGCGGTTGAAGAGGCTGCCAAAGAAGGGGGACTGTTTGATCTCGATGCCACCCTGCCCTTAATGGCAGTGCAGTTCTTGATTTTGGCAGCAATTTTGAACCGGGTTTTTTATAAACCATTAGGAACGGCAATTGATGAACGGGCCGATTATATTCGGGAACGGGAAGTCAACGCCAAAGAACGTCTGGCTAAAGCTGAAAAATTAGCCCACCAGTACGAATTAGAGTTGGCAGAAACTCGGAAAAAAGCTCAAGCGACGATTGTAAATGCTCAAGCGAATGCCCAGAAAATTGCCTCTGGAAAAGTCGCAGAAGCGATGCAAGAAGCGCAAAAATTGAGAGAAATAGCGGCTCAAGAAATTGAGCAGGAAAAACAACAAGCCCTGCAAGCTTTAGAGCAACAAGTAGAACCCCTCAGTCGCCAAATTTTAGAAAAATTATTAGGGGCTGAGTTAGTTAAATAATCTTGGCTGCGCTAAAGCTGAAAACAATCTTGTGATCAG
Source organism: Planktothrix serta PCC 8927 (assembly GCF_900010725.2). Classification (NCBI taxonomy): domain Bacteria; kingdom Bacillati; phylum Cyanobacteriota; class Cyanophyceae; order Oscillatoriales; family Microcoleaceae; genus Planktothrix; species Planktothrix serta. The sequence goes on from NZ_LR734824.1 coordinate 139,032, forward strand.
CTTGTTAAACTGCGGAAAATTCGGATTGAAGACAGCCCAGGCTAGATGATAACGCCCAATATGGGGAGTTAAAACTTAAGCCGCGCATTTATGAGAAGAACATCATGGAGACTGTTTTATTACTAGCCACAGAAGCTGGCTCTGAAGCTGGATTCGGTCTCAATACCAATATTTTTGAGACGAACCTAATTAACCTAGCCATTCTGATTGGTGTGCTGGTTTACTTTGGGCGAGGCTTTTTAGGAAAAATCCTAAATGAAAGACGCTCCACCATTGAAGAAGCGATTCTAGAAGCTGAACAGCGCCAAAAACAAGCGGAAGCGTCTCTGGCAGAACAACAACAAAAATTAACCGCCGCCCAAACCGAAGCTCAACGGATTTTAGCCGAAGCGGAAGAACGGGCAAAAGCTGTTAGAGAGTTAATTCTCGCCAAAGCCGTCGAAGATGTGGAACGCATGAAAGCAACTGCCAACCAAGAGTTAGATTCAGATCGAGAACGGGTGATTGCTCAACTGCGTTCTCTGATCGCCACTCAAGCCATTGAACGGGCAGAATCTCAACTCAAACAGCAGCTGAATGACACTGTTCAGGAACGATTAATTGATCAGAGTCTAATGCTGTTGGGAGGTTAAATATGAGTGCGATCGCTGGAGAAATTATCGAGCCTTACGCCTCGGCGTTAATGTCCTTGGCTCAATCGAGAAACTTAACGGAAGACTTCGGTAATGACACTCGCTTATTACTAGAATTACTGGACAGTTCCGCAGAATTAAAAACCTTTTTAGGAAGTCCTGTGGTTAAACCCCAGGACAAAAAAGCCGTTCTGCAAAGGATTACAGCCGATCAAGTTAATCCCTTGTTACGGAATTTCTTGATGCTATTAGTGGATCGAGGACGGATTTTATTCCTAGAAGAAATTGCTAAACAGTATTTAGTCTTACTGCGGAAACTCAATCAGGCAGTTTTAGCAGAAGTCACTTCCGCCCACCCGTTAACAGAAGCTCAACAGAATACCTTGACCGAAAAGGTCAAAGCCATGACCCAAGCCCGGTCTGTGGAAATTTCCAGCACAGTTGATCCTAACCTGTTGGGCGGTGTGATTATTAAAGTTGGATCTCGCGTGGTGGATGCCAGTTTGCGCGGACAACTGCGTCGAATTGGGATGAAATTAGCCCAATAAATTGTTGTAACCCGTCATGATCATGCCGGGGATTTTTACTGAACTTATAACCCCTAACTACTGACAAGAACAATGGTAGCGATCAGACCTGACGAAATTAGCAGTATTATTCAGCAGCAAATTGAACAGTACGACCAAGACGTTAAAGAAACTAACGTCGGAACTGTTCTGCAAGTCGGTGACGGTATTGCCCGGATTTATGGCTTAGATAAAGTCATGTCTGGTGAACTGTTAGAATTTGCCGAAGGCACCATCGGGATTGCTCTAAACTTAGAAGAAGATAACGTCGGTGCGGTGTTAATGGGTGAAGGTCGGGATATCCAAGAAGGTTCCCCCGTTACCGCCACCGGAAGAATTTCTCAAATCCCCGTTGGGGACGCCATGTTAGGCCGAGTTGTCGATGCGTTGGCCCGTCCGATTGATGGTAAAGGCGATCCCAAAACCACTGAAACTCGTTTATTAGAATCTCCAGCCCCTGGGATTATCGCCCGTCGTTCTGTGTGCGAACCCATGCAAACGGGGATTACGGCTATTGACTCCATGATCCCCATCGGTCGGGGTCAACGGGAATTAATTATTGGCGACCGTCAAACCGGAAAAACCTCCATCGCCATTGACACCATCATTAACCAAAAAGGCGAAGACGTGATCTGCGTCTACGTTGCTATTGGTCAAAAAGCTTCTACCGTTGCTCAAGTCGTCGCAACTCTGGAAGAAAAAGGCGCGATGGAATATACTATCGTCGTTGCTGCCAGTGCCAGTGAATCCGCAACTCTGCAATACCTGGCCCCCTATACGGGCGCGACCCTGGCTGAATACTTCATGTATAAGGGCAAGCACACCCTGGTCATCTATGATGACTTATCTAAACAAGCCCAAGCCTACCGTCAAATGTCTCTGTTACTGCGTCGTCCTCCCGGACGGGAAGCCTATCCTGGGGATGTGTTCTACCTCCACTCTCGTTTATTAGAACGGGCTGCGAAACTGAACGATGAACTCGGTAGCGGTAGCATGACGGCCTTACCTGTGATTGAAACCCAAGCGGGTGACGTTTCGGCTTATATTCCGACCAACGTGATTTCAATTACCGATGGTCAGATCTTCTTATCTTCTGACTTATTTAACTCCGGTTTACGTCCGGCAGTGAACGCCGGGATTTCCGTTTCCCGTGTGGGTTCTGCGGCTCAAACCAAAGCCATGAAGAAAGTCGCCGGGAAAGTTAAATTAGAATTAGCTCAGTATGCTGAGTTAGCGGCATTTTCTCAGTTCGCCTCTGATTTAGACCAAGCCACCCGCAACCAATTGGAACGGGGCAAACGTCTGCAAGAACTGTTAAAACAACCCCAAAATTCTCCTCTGCAATTGTTTGAACAGGTGGCGGTGATTTACGCCGGAATTAACGGTTATCTCGATGAGATTCCCGTTGAAAAAATCGTTGCTTTTGCTGTCGGACTGCGGGACTATCTGAAAAATAGCAAACCCAAATATGTCGAAGTCGTTCAAGGTAAAAAAGTCCTTGATGATGAAGCTGAAGGTCTGCTGAAAGAAGCAATCACTGAGTTCAAACAAACTTTCTTAGTTTCTCCTTAAGGGATGATGGGGTGTTGGCTAGTACGGGCGGGGTTACCCATTGGTGTTAACAATCGCGCTAAAAGTAGGCTAGAAAACCGAAAGTTTGTTGATTTTTTTAAGCGTCCTAGATCCCCCCTAACCCCCCTTGGAAAGGGGGGGATTAGAGTTCAAAGTCCCCCTTTTTAAGGGGGATTTAGGGGGATCTAATCTCGGCTATAATCACGGTTTTCGGCTTAAGTTGACACGATGCGGGGCTTACCCATTAGTGTCAACTTAAGGCTAAAAGTAGGCACTAAAACCCGAATTTCCTTGATCTGATCCCAAGTCAATGATCCCCCCTAACCCCCCTTGGAAAGGGGGGGATTAGAGTTCAAAGTCCCCCTTTTTAAGGGGGATTTAGGGGGATCTAATCTCGGCTATAATCACGGGTTTTCGGCTTAAGTTGACACGATGCGGGGCTTACCCCACCCCTACAACGGTTGACTGTTGACCCACACCCTTCTTCCTCCTTCGTTCATAATGCAAATCTGACAAAACTATGTCAAATTTAAAAGCGATCCGCGATCGCATTGATTCCGTTAAAAATACCAAGAAAATTACAGAAGCGATGCGTCTGGTGGCTTCTGCAAAAGTGCGTCGCGCCCAGGAACAAGTCTTAGCTTCTCGTCCCTTTGCTGATCGGTTAGCCGGAATTCTTTATGGGTTACAATCCCGTTTAAAATTTGAAGAAGCAGATTTGCCTCTCCTTAAACAACGGGAAGTCAAAAAAGTCGGATTACTGGTAATTTCTGGTAATCGAGGCTTGTGTGGAACCTATAATAGCAGCATTATCAAACGGGCTGAAACTCGCGCTAAAGAGTTAGAAGCCGAAGGCGTTGAATGCACTTATTTGTTAGTCGGACGTAAAGCGATTCAATATTTCCAAAGACGGGATGTTGATATCCGCGCAACGGTAGAAAACCCCGAAAAAAATCCCACCATAGATAAAGTCAGGGATTCTGCGGACAATCTTCTGGCTTTATTTTTATCGGGAGAATTGGATCGGATTGAGTTGATTTATACGAAATTTGTTTCGTTAATTGCTTCTCGTCCCGTGATTCAAACCTTGTTACCGCTTGACCCCCAAGGGTTAGAGCCAACGGATGATGAAATCTTCCGTTTAACGACTAAAAATGGTCAGTTTGAAGTTACCAGAGAAAAGGTCAAAAACACTCTCACGGATTTACCGAGAGATATGATTTTTGAACAAGATCCGGCCCAAATTTTAGATGCGTTATTGCCTTTGTTCTTAACAAATCAATTGTTACGCGCTTGGCAAGAATCCATCGCTAGTGAGTTAGCCGCCCGGATGACGGCGATGAGTAACGCCAGTGAAAACGCTGGAGATTTAATTAAAAGTCTAACGTTATCCTACAACAAAGCTCGCCAAGCCACGATTACCCAGGAACTTCTGGAAGTGGTCGGTGGTGCAGAAGCATTGAGAGGTTAATCTCTGTTTCAATCTTAATTTTAAGGTGGGTTTACCAATGTTGTAACTCACCTTATTTTTTTTAGGATTTACCTACACCTCAAGAAACCGGGTTTCTGACCCTGATTATGGGATAAAATTAACGTGAGTTCGACGGAGCGTGATGGCGTAGCCACCGCTTGTCGGCATCGCACCTCAACAGAAGAGTAGGAAAGCGATGGCGTAGCCGCCGCCTGTCGGCATCGCACCATCAACTACCCTACACCCAAAAGAGCGATCGCAAAAGTTCTTAATTTCATTATTTTGTTGATATAATATTCGGCATAGCTATCAAAATTAACATTAAAGCAATGGATAAGCAAAAATACATTTATTGGCAAGATGAGGATATGTTTCTTGGTTACTTAGAAGAATATCCTGATTATTGGACTCAAGGAATTTCTTTAGAAGAATTAAAACAAAATTTATTAGACTTGTATCACGAATTTAGTAGCAATAATATTCCTTCTGTTAGAAAAGTTGCAGAGTTGGAGTTATTATGAAAAGGAGAGATTTAATTAAACAATTAGAAGAAATGGGCTGTGTTTTTATTAGACATGGTGGAAACCATGATTGGTATCAAAATCCGATGACAAAGATTTCACAACCTATTGCTAGACATCGAGAAATTAATCAGAATTTAGCTAAACATATACTTAAAATGCTTCAAAATCCTTAATAGCGATCGCATCTCAACTCCCCTAAATTCCAAAGAGCGATCGCCCAATCAATATAATATTTCTCTATTATTTATAAAGAAAATACGGTTTTTAGAGTTTTAATCTGATTTTTACTGACTCCACAGTCAAGGGTTGAAATAGGATTTAAACTTTTCCATTTCTCTCTAGGAGTTGTAAATAGAGTATCAGCTAATTGATCCGGATCTATTTTATCAAAACCATCTATTTTATTAATAGATAAATAATTGAGACGCTCAAAAATTTGATCTCGGTTGGCTTTTTTAATAGATACACGTTCCGGTGCTGGCGGTGGCGGTGGCAGAGGTTCTGGTTTACAGTAAAAGACTTTTTTTAAACAGTCTAATTTGTTCCCTTTTGTAATTCCACATTTTAACTTTATAAGTTCATTAAGATCAGCCCAAGTTTCTCGATTAGATTCAAGAATAAAGTCTGTTACTTTAATTAAATCTACTTTTTTTAAAGGACTGGTAGATTCAGATTGTAAATAGCCGAGTGCTGCTAGAATTTTATCTCTGGAAGCTGTACATAAATTAACATTAACAACCGGATTAGCTTCTCTCGTTAAAATTTTAGCTTGTTCAATATTAGAAGGTTTTGGATCAATAACAATACACCAAACCCGCTCTAATTGTGCTTTTTTAGCCGCTGCATAGACAAAATGGTTACTCACAGTTTGATACTGATAATCTGCAATTTCCTGCACAATCACTGGAACCCAATTTCGTCCATTTGCTTGTAAAATAGCTTCGGCTGCACCTAACACTAAAAATTCCTGTCCTGTAATTTCTTGTCCGGGTTCAATATCAATTAAAGGCAAGTGCATTAATTTACCAATATTATCAAAATCACTCATAAAGAAAATACTCCTGTGCTAAAGAAAGATAATAATCGTTTACAGTTTTATGCTTAAATACGGCAGGTATCCGTTCAAAAGCGGCACTTGCAACAATAGCATATTCTGGAATACTGAATATTGTTTGATCTGGACTACCTTTTGTATGTTTTGGATAAAAGTAGGGTAATAAATCAGGATTAAAAACTAATTTATCACCTTGCTTTAGGGAAATGATCGACTTGATTTCATTGTTAGCTCGTTTCAATGAAGTCTCTGTTGCTTTATGTTCATTAAAAAAAATAGGCAAAGGAATCGGGCCATACTCTCCTTTTTTATCTCTTACTTCTTGAATTTCAGGAATAAATTCTAGGATGACTTTAGCAGCATTCTTTAAGGAGGCAAAATTCGTGTGTTTAGTTGGCATTAAAACAACATCAGAGGCATAAACACAACTTTGGCTAAAAAACGTCCAGTTTGTGGGTGCATCGATCAAAATATAATCATAATCAGGTTTCAAACTCTCTAATAAATCTCTTAACCTTGCTGGCCCTTTTTGAAGTTGTGTTCCTCGGTTGTCAGAAAGCAGAACTTCTTTTAAACCCGAATCTGAAGGGATAACGTCAAAAACTCGAACCTCTCCAGATTTAGTTTTAATTTTAAAAGGCTGAATAGCATCTTTAATGTTTAAAGATCGATCAATTAAACAATCAGATAACTTGGTTTTTGTAGGTTGTAAACCCAGCGAATCTGTTAAGTCTTGCTGTTGAGGATCAAAGTCAATCACTAAAACATTCTTTTTCTGTCTCCGTAAGATAGAAGCTAAGTTGATTGTAGTTGTTGTTTTGCCAACACCTCCCTTATCATTGTAGAGACTAACGACTAAAGCAGGTAAAGGATTCTCGATCAAATCTTTAATGCGATTAACAATATCTAGGATATTATCTTTTTTAATTAGCCAGCAAGGTGTAGCAGGATGAACAACTTTACCATGTCGCCGAAAAAGTTGAATATGGATTGAATTTGTAATAATTCCCCATTGAGCAGTTTTACAGTTAGGGGATAGTAAATATTGTTTAATTTGATTTTGAGCGTTGCGATACTGCGGTTTTTTCTCCAAGAGATTTATTCTCGCCCCCCAACTAATAGCTCGACCTGTAACTTCTACCAACAGATAAGGATCAGTTTTTGATTGATTAAAAATATCACTGTCTTGGTTTTTCCGAGATGCAAAACCTACTGTCCCAGAACCCGTATTAAATTTAGGGTATTGTTCCTCAAGACTAAACCCTATAGCTTTTAATAAAGGCTTAACAAAGTCATCACTAACAATAGCTTCTGAAGCTAGATCGGGTATACTGTCTAAAATTGTATTCCAGTTTGCATCAGTCATATAAATATAGATAAGACGATGGAAGATTGCATTGATTTATCTCAATGTAAAAGACAATCAAAACTTAGATCCACTTTGATTATTATTTGAGAACATTATACCCGTCTAAGTGTTTATAAGTCATAATTTTTTCCCAGACCATCAAAATTGGGTGACAATGTTAAGTTGCTAATATTTTGTTGGCTCGTCCCTCGTTCCCTGGTTCCCCTCGTTCCCCTGCTCTGCATTCCCTCGTTCCCCTGCTCTGCATGGGAATGCCAATTTTGAGGCTCTGCCTCAAATAAATAACAGGAGGCGGAGCCTCCATAATATCATTTCTAGGTAGAACCTAGAAACGAGGAAACGAGAAAATTATTGAGGTTAATTGTTTTTATTATAGTCTTCTGATTGTGCTGAAGTGCAACAACGAGGTTTACCAAATTTGTTCTAAGTTTAAGAAGTTTTGATTACATCAAGGGATCACTTTATCCTGATCACAGAGAGAAATAATTCGATTCACAAAAGCTTTTAATTCTGGACAGGCTTTGATGGCTATCATCAGATCATTTTTCTTTAAAATCGCTTTGCCATCAATTATTTTATTATAGTCTCTTTTGCATTTTCCTACGCTAAAAATCTGTTTAATTCTATAAGAAGGAGGGTGATCGTGATTCACAGTTTCAGGAGAACCATTAGGAGCAGAAAGATTATGTTTTGCTAATTGTTGGATAGTTTGCCAGTAGGGAAGTAACCATGCTTCAAAATCATGTAATGCTGTATGGGGGTAAAAATTGGGGTTATTTCCCACCCAATTGTTCATTTTAACTTTAGCATCATTCGCATCGATAAAGTCGTTTTTTCCGGTATAAACATCGGTCAGTGCAATGACAGCATCATAGCCATCATTATCTAAAAGATTTTCAACAATACGCCTAAGTTTTCCTTCCTTGGGAATACGACCATCCTGCGGAATAAATTTAATCTTTGGCATTTTTTGACCCAAGCAACTTTGCAAAAAATCACGAAGTTTTTCTTTAAATGCCACTTCAGTAGCACCTTCAACCAAAATCGCAATTTTCATGGCCGACCTCCCATGATATTCATTGCCCAAACTTGATCAAGGCTATAATCTTCTAACCATTTATCCAAATTAAGAGTGTCAGCCCAAGTCATTTTTGCCTCACCTTCTTCGAGATCACAAATCAAAACTTCCCTAGGTTCTAGGAATCTAATCAGTCGATCTGAGTGGGTGGCAACGATCAGTTGTGTATGTTTTGAAGCTTCTCTCATTAGATAAACTAAATGTCTTAAAAGTTCGGGATGTAAGCTAACTTCGGGTTCATCTAGTAAGGTAATTGTTGTTAAATTTTTACTTTGAAGTAAAGTAACCAACCAGAGAAAACGTAATGTTCCTTCTGATAATTCATGGACATAAATCGGTTGAGAAAAATTTCGGTCTGTCCAAGTCATAGAAAGAGTTCCGGCGGCAACGGGAGGAAAGTTTAATCGCTCAAAATCTGGAAAAGCCACAGATATAATATTTTCCACCATTTCAAAGCGATCGCGATCGCTTTCTCGAAGGTCATAAAGACAGGAAACTAAGTCTTCACCTCTTGCCCCTGGTAACTTGGCAGGACGCATGGTTTGAGGGAGACGAATGGGGCTTTTCTCGGAAACATCAAGTGCTCCATAATAAGTACAGGAAGCCAATCTTTTTCTTAAACTTTCGGGTTCACGATACATTTTAGGAACTTGAGAAAGGGATGTTTCAAGGGGGTTATGTTCCCAATTGGGTCTTAAAAGTTTGCGGTCTTCCTGACTATAATATTTAATATCTGAACTTCTTGATGCTATATACTTAAATGGTTCTGTAGCATTGATATCGCTTTGCTGTGTTAAAGTTTCTTCCCTAATTTCATAAGATAACCCGTTAGGAGACAAAGTTAAATTATATTTTAAAGGCTGGATCTCTGGTACTTGCATTGAAACTGAAATTTTTAGCTCTTGTGCTTCACCTCTGGTTAAAATTTCATTCAAGCCACCTTTGAGTTGCAATATATTATGTAAATTCCCACTTGCTGAAGCAGCGAGTACAGAAAGAACATCTAAAAAAGAAGTTTTTCCTGAACCATTTGCACCAATCATAACGATGAGATTCCTCATCTCCAGGTTAATATTTTGAAGACGGCGAAATCCCTTCACAGATATATTTTTAAATGTATTCATACAGTTAACTTCTATCGTGATCAAGAGTTAAACTTGCCTATACAATAAAGTATAGATTAACTATTAGTATACCACGTTGAGAATCATAATCAATAACTAAAATATTCCCCCCTTCCCATGCTCTGCATTGGAATACCAATTTTGAGGCTATGGCTCAAATAACAGGAGGCGGAGCCTTGATGAATAGTATTTCTAGGTAGAACTTAGAAACGAGAAAATTATTGAGGTTAATTGTTTTTATTATAGTCTTCTGATTGCGCTGAAGCGCAACAACGAGGTTTATCAAAATTATTTGATATAGCTTCTAATCGCTTACAAGACGTTGCTGATTAAATTAAGTTATCTATCCAGAATTTCGTTAATAATGCAGAGGTTTTTACGATTTCTGCTCCTAGTAATACGGATGTAACGGGAGTCTTCTTGCTCCATTAAAATAAAAAACAACCCCATATAGGGGTTGCTTATCACCTTAATAACCTCCTAAATTAGAGTTTAGTTCCACACTCAGGACAGAAATTATTGCTGGCTACATTTTTCGCGCCACAATTATTGCAATAAACTAACTCAATACTTTCGAGTTTTGTCCGCTCCGGTAAACCAATCATTTGAGCATTGCTCTTACCCGGAGCCACCATCGGATAACAGTTTTCATCCCGTTTTACCTGCACATCCATCAACACCGGGCCATCGAAAGCCAACATTTCTGCAATAGCATCTTTCAACTCCTCCCGGCGAGTCACCTTAATTCCCTTCACTCCGTAGGCTTGCGCTAACATCACAAAGTCAGGCATTCCGGGCTGCATATTAGAAGAAGAATAGCGCTCGCCATAGAAGGTTTCTTGCCACTGACGCACCATGCCTTGCCAACCATTATTGACAATCACAGTTTTCACAGCAATTCCATATTGGCCCAGGGTTCCCAACTCCTGAATATTCATCTGAATACTGGCATCCCCGGCCACACAAATCACCTGTTCATTGGGTAGAGCCGTTTTTGCGCCCATAGCGGCAGGCATTCCATAGCCCATCGTCCCTAAGCCAGCGCTAGAAATCCACTGACGGGGGCCATTTTTCAGGAATTGAGCCGCCCACATTTGGTGCTGTCCCACATCCGTTGTGTAGTAGGCATTCGGAGCCATTTTCCCCAAGGTATCAATCACCTCTTGAGGAGAAAGAGAATCCTCGTACTTGGGCGCAACCAGGGGATACTCTTCTCGCCAGCGTTGAATACGTTGTAACCATTCCGCCGTTTGGCTGGTTTCCGTTCCCCCACCCGTTTCCTGACATCGACGCAATAAATCCACTAACACCTGTCTAACATCCCCAACAATGGGAACTTCAGGAGCGCGATTTTTACCCACCTCCGCCGGATCAATATCAATATGAATCACCTTGGCACGGGAGGCAAATTCATCGAGTTTTCCCGTCACTCGGTCATCAAAACGAGCGCCAACGGCAATTAATAAATCGCATTCTGTCACCGCAAAATTGGCATAAGCAGTGCCGTGCATTCCCAACATTCCCACCGATAAGGCATGATTTTCATTGAAAACCCCCTTACCCATTAAGGTTGTTGTTACAGGCAAATTAAACAGTTCTGCTAACTCTTGAATTTCCCCATGGGCTCCAGCAGAAATCGCGCCTCCGCCAACATATAACAGAGGTCGTTCGGCTTGGCGAATTAATTTAATCGCTTGATTAATTTGGCGGGAGTTGCCTTTGACCGTTGGCCGATATCCATGTAAGGTGACTTCCCCAGGATTAACCGGAATATAATCAAATTCTTCTAAACCTACATCTTTAGGAATATCAATTAACACCGGGCCAGGACGTCCACTACTGGCAATATGGAACGCTTCAGCCACAATTCGAGCCATATCCTTCGGCTCACGCACCACATAGGAGTGTTTAACAATGGGAAGGGTGATCCCGTAGATATCTGTTTCTTGGAAAGCATCTGTACCAATAGCCGGACGGGGAACCTGTCCCGTGATCACGACCATGGGAATAGAGTCCATGTGAGCCGTCGCAATTCCCGTGACTAAATTAGTAGCCCCCGGCCCTGATGTCCCAAAACAAACGCCGACTTGACCCGTTGCTCGTGCATAACCATCCGCCGCATGGGCGGCTCCTTGTTCATGGCGCACGAGAATATGTTGTAAATCTCCCGTGGCTTCAAAGCGGTAGAGTTCATCATAAATCGGTAAAATCGCTCCACCTGGATAACCGAAAATATGCTTGACGCCATGGCGTTTCAAACTATCCATCAATGCGTAAGCACCCGTTGCCCGTTTTGCAGCTATTTTAGTTTTTAGTTGCACAGTAATTCCTCAAACTGTGTTTTAGTTGACTAGGGGGTAGGTTTTTCAAAGCCCGAAATCATACTCAAAGATGATCTTGATTAACCCGCCCATACATAGTTGTTTTATTCTAAAAGTTACCAAGCTCTCACGCTTGAGAAACTGCCACTTTTAACAAGATTTTACAATATCAGCCGCGTGCAGTTTTTAAGGGAATCGGATCGATTTTTCTTCGGCTAAAAATTGCCGAATCTACAGATCGATTCTGAAATCCTCAAGCCAACTGTCCAAAGTATGGTAAAATCTCTCTGGCTCTGGGGCAGATTCCCCCCTTTTGCCTCGTTGTTCATCCGGCTTAGATTAAATTCGGATAGAGGTGTGAGGAGGAACAAACCCATCTTCCATTTTGGAGATCAATTGTAGCATATTTTACAAATAACAGTCTCTTGGCGGTGATATCAAAAGATAGGATGCTAAGTCAGCACCCCGCTCTAAAGAGATGGGGCTATGGGCGGAGCGCGGGCACTGCCAACATTGCCTCTAACTTTAGATAGTTGACCAGCCTGAGTCCGCAACGGACTACGTTAACTGAGTCATGATACCCACGAATGCGACGCTAGTTTGTGGCTCTATCGTTGACCATTAAACAGTCTTACGAGGGGTAAGACAGTGTGGTTAGCCTAACAAGCTCAGATAACATTGGCGAAGCGAACTTTACCCCAGTAATGGGAGTGGGAGAAATCCCGAAAAAACGGGAATCGGCAAATACAACAATTTTTGTCGATTATTTTTCTAGTGACGACTAAACGAAGTATTCAGCTTGAGGAGTGAGGATCTTGAAGAAGATAGAAGCAATTATTCGGCCTTTTAAGCTTGATGAGGTCAAAATCGCCCTGGTCAATGCAGGTATTGTTGGGATGACCGTTTCTGAAGTTAGAGGTTTCGGACGCCAGAAGGGTCAAACAGAACGTTATCGAGGTTCTGAATACACCGTTGAGTTCTTGCAAAAACTCAAAGTCGAAATTGTTGTAGAAGATAGCCAAGTGGATATGGTCTTGGATAAAGTCATTGCTGCTGCTCGGACTGGGGAAATTGGTGATGGGAAAATCTTTATCTCTCCAGTGGAAGAAATTATCCGCATTCGTACTGGAGAAAAGAACCTAGAAGCTATTTAATTCTGTTCGCACCCACAAGCGGGATACGACAATACCGTATCCCGATTAATTGAAACGATAGCGCTCCTGTAAATCTAAACCGTACACCCCTCTTTTTCTTTCTGTTCCCAGTTAAGCTGTTCCCTGTTCCCTTCTTACAATAACGCTTGAAGTTGAGGTAAAACCCCTTGAAATGCTTGACCTCTATGGGAAATTTGATGTTTTAATTCTGCCGACATTTCCGCAAAGGTCATCTTAAATTCTGGAACATAAAAAATCGGATCGTAACCAAAACCCCCGGTTCCCTGCGGTGCTTTTGTGATGATTCCTTTACAAATTCCTTGATACAAGCACCAAATAGAACCATCGGGACGCGCAACAGCCACAGCACAGACAAATTGAGCATTGCGGTTGGGAATATCCCCCAATTCCTTCAGCAGTCGCACAATACATTCGGCTTCTGTTGGTGCATAACGAGCAGAATACAGTCCCGGTGCGCCGTTTAACGCTTCAACGGCTAACCCAGAATCATCTGCGATCGCCCATTCTCCCGTTGCTAACGCCACTTGCGACGCTTTCAACCCCGCATTTTCTATAAACGTTGTTCCGGTTTCTTCTATTTCTAAATCTTTAGGCTTAAGCTGCAATTCAATCTCTAAATTCTCCAAATAAGCCTGTATTTCCTTCAACTTACCCGGATTTCCCGTTGCTACAATTAGTTTTTTTAGATTCATATTTTTGACTGTTAACGGGTTGCATTCTTGCTGGCTGAAGTTCTGACTGTTGGTGCGTGCGCTGTGCTTACGCACCCTACAGTTTCTCAGAGGTTAGACTGTTGGTGCGTGCGCTGTGCTTACGCACCCTACAGTTTCTCAGAGGTTAGAACTAAAACTGATTTGCCCAGTTTTTAGCCCAGTTTAGGGTTTCCTGAACAATATCCAGGGTGGGAGCTTCACAATAAAGGCGTAAAACGGGTTCTGTCCCGCTAAAACGAATTAATAACCAACGACCATCGGCGAGGCGATATTTGTAACCATCGACCGCTAAACAATCAACCACCGCTTGGCCCGCAATTTCCTGTAACGGTTGAGTTTCCAATTTTTCGACTAGGCGCGATCGCACATCCATACTCGCTAACGGTAAATCAATCCGATCATAGGCCGAATCAAAACCCGTTTGTGCTTGTAAACGTGAGTATGTTTGAGTCGGGTCTTCCCCGGACTGTACCATCGCTTCTAAGACATACAGCGCCGATAACAACGCATCTCGTTCAGGAATATGGGTTCCATAGCCAACGCCGCCAGATTCTTCACCCCCGACTAAGACTTCAGTAGTTAACATCCGATCGGCAATATATTTATAACCGATCGGAGTTTCATAAAGCGATAAATTGAATAATTTAGCAATGCGAGGAATTAAATCCGAACCACTCACAGTTTTAACAATTTCTCCGGTAAATCCTCGACGAGTTGATAAATGTTCAATTAAGACCGGAATTAAAATTTGAGAACTGAGGAAATTGCCATTTTGATCAATTGCTGCAATGCGATCGCTATCCCCATCAAACACAAACCCAATGGTTAAACCCCCATTAGAAGTGCGAAAAGCCTCTAATTGTTCAAATAATTCAGGAATATAACGGGGTAAAGGTTCCGGCGCGCCTCCCCCAAAATAAGGATCACGATTTGTATTAATTTCGTGAACTTTATCTCCCAATAATTGAGTTAATCCTCCCGTCGCCGCCCCGTGCATCACATCCGCAAAAACCGTTAATTTTCCTTGATTAATTGCCTCTTGAATTCCCCCAATATCAACTTTAGAACGTAAAGTTTCACAATAACTCGGCCAAGGATTAAAATGTTCTAAAGTTCCGGGTGTTGTTTCAAAAGTAGGAGGTTCGGTTAATAACGCTTCAATTTGTTGGGTAATTTCTGGCCCGACCGAACCTCCAAAAGCTCCTTTAACTTTTAACCCTAAATATTTACCGGGGTTATGACTAGCGGTTAACACAATTGCTCCTAACGCCTGTTGTTGATGGGCGATTAACGAAAAAGCCGGAGTCGGAGCAAAGGTTTCACTGAGTTTGACATCAAAGCCCGCCGCTTGGATGGCGACCGCAGCACATCGGGCAAATTCTTCCGCTAAAAAACGCCGATCATGGCCGACAATCACCGTCCGGCTTCCGGTACTTTCTCCGTAGGTTTGATAGAGAATCTGAGCCGCAATGGGAGCGACTAAAGCCACTCGTTCAAAGGTGAAGTCCAAAGCAATAACACCGCGCCAGCCATCGGTTCCAAATTTGATGGGTTGAGTGATCATGAATTTTCCGATTAAAAGTGAACTAAGAATTAAGAATTTAAGAACTAAGAATTATAGCTTTTAGGCTTTTTCTAGCATAAATTAAATTTCTTCTTAATCCTCTATCTTAAATTCTTAATTCAGCGCTAAAATCCAGATTGCTTAAAAAAATGCAGGTTGGTGACGAATCAAATTCAGAAATTCTTCACGGGTTTTCTGATCGTCTTGGAATGAACCGACCATCGCGCTCGTCACTGTCCAAGACCCCGGTTTCTGAACCCCCCGCATTGCCATACACATATGGGTTGCTTCCATGACAACGGCGACCCCTTGGGGTTCTAGGACGGTTTTAACCGCTTCAGCAATTTGGCGAGTCAGACGTTCTTGAACTTGTAGGCGACGACTGTACATTTCCACGATCCGAGCCAGTTTACTTAAGCCAATGACTTTTTGATTGGGAATATAAGCAACGTGCGCCCGACCCATGAACGGTAACATATGGTGTTCGCACATACTGAAGAAAGTAATGTCGCGTACCAAGACCATTTCTTCATGGCCTTCATCAAAAATCGCCCCATTTACGAGATCTTCGAGGGATTGATTGTAACCATTGGTTAAAAATCGCATGGCTTCAGCCACCCGTTTAGGGGTTTTCAGCAACCCTTCTCGTTCAGGATCTTCACCCACCCCGTATAGCATGGTGCGAACAGCATCCATCATTTGTTCATCGCTCACTTCCGTGCAGGGTTGGGAAGGAGTGCTTTGACTATGAGATAAAGTGCGATCGGGTCGAATGGGGAACCCACTGGTGTCATCATTTTTGTCCCCATTCGGGTCGATCTCTAAATTTTTGACGCCATTGGTGCTTGGTGAGATAGTCATGGTGTATCTTGAATCAAGGTTTAGAAACAACAAAGGTGAACGGTTTTAGAATTGACAAAAATCAACGATTCAAAACGTGCCCACACTGGGCATGAGCGTTAATTCTTCAATGACAGCAACCGTCGGCAATAAAGCGACATAGAGAATTGACTCGGCGACAATCTCCGGTGTCAGCATTGCAGAACGATCAAAATCGGCTTGAACGGTTTCGGTATCCCAGATGGGAGTATTTACAGAACCTGGACACAGGGCTGTTACCCGAATTCCATTTACACGTTCTTCCATTGCTAAGGTTTTGGATAAAGCCATCAAACCAAATTTGCTCACGCAGTAGGCTCCCCAGTTGGGAAAAGCCTGTAACCCCGCAATGGAGACAACGTTAATGATGGTTCCACTTCCTTGATCCCGCATTCCCGGTAAAACCCCTTTCACACACTGAAAGACACTGGTGAGGTTCAAGTCGATCACCCGTTGCCAGTCGGCAAGGGATGTGTTAATTAAGTCTCTGGTGTATCCCATGCCAGCATTATTGACCAAAATGTCAATCGGGCCAAAGGCAGCAACGATACTATCGATTTGGGCATGGACTTGTTCAACTTTCGCCAAGTCAAGAGCAAAAGCTTTCGCTTCCACCCCAGAATTTCGGGCTTCTTCAGCTACCGCTTCTAAGCGATCCTCCTGGCGACTGACTAATGCAATGTCAATTCCGGCTCTGGCAAAGGCGAGGGCTGTGGCCCGACCGATGCCACTACTGGCTCCGGTGATCAAGGCTCTTTTTTGAATGGGAGAAGTCATGTCCGTTTTAAGTCGTCTCCAATGGGACTCAAATAGAGGTGACAAATCTGTAAACTGCTTAATCTGAGAATTGTGTAAAGATTTGTTACTTCCGTAAGTATATCATCAAAGGAATTTTAGATTTTGGATTTTGGATTTTCGTTAAATGCCGTCATCTCTATCCCTGGTGTTGTTAACTGTTTAAACCTTGACTTCTGCAAAAACCCCAATATTTCTAAATTTCTGATAGCGCATTTCTCGACGCTGTTGGGAAGTTAACGCCAGCAGTTCAGCTAAGGATTTCAGGAGGACATTTTTGAGCAGTTCTGCCGCTTTTAAAGGGTTGCTATGGGCACCCCCATCGGGTTCGGGTACCACTTCATCAATAATGCCTAATTGTTTAAGATCTTTGGAGGTAATTTTCAAAGCTTGGGCGGCTTGAGGCGCTTGACCCGCATCTTTCCACAAAATCGCGGCGCAGGCTTCGGGGGTAGCTACAGTATAAACGGAATGTTCTAACATCAGCAGTTTTTCCCCAACTCCAATCCCTAACGCTCCACCGGAACCTCCTTCACCAATGACGGTACAGATAATGGGAACGTCTAAATTAAACATTTCTCGGAGGTTATAAGCGATCGCTTCTCCTTGACCGAGTTTTTCGGCGTCCACTCCCGCCCAGGCGCCAGGAGTATCAATAAAGGTGAGAATGGGCATGGAAAAACGGTTGGCGTGTTCCATTAACCGCATGGCTTTGCGATAGCCACCGGGGGCGGCCATACCGAAATTCCGGGCTACATTATCTTTGGTATCCCGTCCTTTTTGATGACCGAGGATGATCACAGGTTGTCCACCTAAACGAGCAACGCCCCCCACTAAGGCTGGATCATCATAGCCTCGGCGATCGCCATGTAACTCCATCCATTCATCGGTCATGGCTTGAATATAATCTAGGGTGCTCGGCCGTCGGGGATGACGAGCCAGTTGTAGCCGTTGTAGGGGAGATAAACTACTAAAAATTTCTTGTCGCAGTTGGTTAGCACGGGCTTCGAGTTGCCGAATTTCTTCGGATACATCAACACCATTTTCATTCGCTAATTGACGAATTTGGTCAATTCGGCTTTCTAGCTCGACTAGAGGCTTTTCAAAGTCCAGGAGAATCGGTTTTCGATTAGAATTAGCCACACTCAAAATTACAGTTACAGGGGTGAATATTTCTCAGTATTTTATCGTGGAACAGGCATCTTGCCTGTATCTTGTATTCTGTATCTTGTATCCTGTCTCCTGTGTCCTGAATTTGCCTCATTGGGAATTATTTGTGGAAAGTTCGAGTCAAGGATAAAGTATTGCGTCCGATTGAGGTGATTACCTCTAAATTAGAGTGAATAAAAAAATTTTTGAAAATTTGCGTAATTTTGTTTCTAAGTCGCTATAAGTCAGTATAGCTAATTATGAGGTATTGGTGACCATGCGTTACGATAATTTTGGCCCCGGTGAGGACGGTTACGACAACGACGACCACGACTATGATTACGACCGGGATGTTCAGGATAGTTACGATGATTACCGAGAACAAAACGCCTTAGATCGGGAATTAGAATGAGATTCGGAACGGGAGATATGGGAGGGAAACGAATCGGATTCGGACTGGTAGCAGCATCACCCCTCGGTTTTAGAAAGTAGATTTTAGTGAAATGGCTCAATTACAAGATGTTATACCCGCAGAAACAAAAACGATTCGTTAGGGTATATAACCAATAAATAAACATTAAAGTTCCGTAATTTCACTGATTTACAAACTTTGAATTCTGAATTATTATCAATCTCAGATTCATAGATAGCAATATTTATAGGAGCATCATCGATATTAAAAATGTCTTCTCTCCCCGATAATTTTTTATTTCAACCTAGCTTAGAACAGCTTCTTGCAGAAATTGTAGCCATTAATCATGCTTGGAAAGAAGCACGGTTTATGTTCGGAAATTCTGCGGGTTTAACCGTTTCTTTGCGGAATTTAAAAACGCGATCGCAAGTTCGACTTTTACGCAATTATGCACCGGAAAAAGTCTACCTCAAAATAGATGAAGAAGCACTAGAACCTTCTTTAGAAGTTGATAACGATGCTGAAACAGGAGAACCGCTTTATGGCTTAATTCTGCGAAAACCTGTTAATGGTGTTACCGATGCGGCTCACCTTCCTATGCGAGTTGCTCAAGAATTTTTATCTGAGTCTGAGATTCAAAGATTTACTCAAAATTAACTTACTTAAATATTAGGAGAATTAGCAATGTGGGAATGGTTTAAAAAAAGTTTAAATTCAGGTGATCCAGTTAGTGATATCTTTATTTGGATTATTATTGTATTCGCTTTACTAGCTTTGGGATTAGAACTTTTTTCTATTTTTAAAAATTATTTTCCGAAGTTCAAAGATACTGAAGATGGGATTAATTTCTTAAACAGCAATAATAAACCAGAAGAAAAATTGGATTTACCAACAGATACAGATGAAAAGATTAGAAAATGGCTACAAAGACACTTTTTAATTCAAAATGAAAAACTCATCAAAGATGAAAATGATCAGCTAAAATTTATTATCCTATCAGCCCCCTCTATTCTATCTCAACCTATACCCCGCGGCCCTGTTTATTTTGCACCGACTTTATTAACCGCATTGGGGGTTTTAGGAACCTTTGCGGGGATTTATTTAGGACTGCAAAACATTAATCTTGGTAATATTTCAGAAGCGAATAACCTGCTGAAAGCTAGTACCCAACTGATGGAAGGAATGAAGTTAGCCTTTGTTACTTCCCTATTTGGTTTAGGAACTTCTAGCTTTTTTATGTTATTTCTGGCTTGGGGGAAATGGCGACGGGAACAACGACGAGATAACTTAAGAAATCAACTCAGAGAAATTGCAATTTTAGAAACTCCTGTTAGACTTCTTTCTCGTTTAGGTAATCAACAATCTAATCAAACCGAATTGGTAGAATCTTTGAAGAATGTTGCTGATAGTTTAAAAGGAATTAGTAACCTGAGTGCGGATGAAATTGGGAAAGCAACGGGCAGGTATTTTAGAGTCGTTGTTCAGCAAGATGTAAAACCTTTATATCAAGAGTTATATCAGGAGTTACAACAACTACGAACAACACAAGAAAGTCAAGGTCAAACGGTAGAAACCTTAATTAAACAACAAGGTCAAACTGTAGAAACCTTAATTCATCAAATGGAAACCCAGTTAATTGAACCTGTTGTCAAGCGGTTAGATGAAAGTGCAGCCTTAACCCAGGAAGCATCATTAGCCGTGCGAGAGTTAAGAGAATCTTTAGGAGGAATTTCAGCAAGTTTATCAAGTGCTATTTCTACTATTCAGGAATTCCAGAAAACTACATTAGTAGAACTTAAAGACTTTGCTGTTAATTTGCAGGAGATTTTAGGACAATTCCGCACCGATACAGAAGGGGTAATGCAGAAAGTTTCTCTTGAAATTGAACGGGCGGTTAATACCAGTATTGAGGGGATGGAAGCCCAGCGTCAAGCTTTTGAATTAAGTGCGGAAAAAGCCGCCGATACCTTTAAAGGAATTCGCATTGATTTTGAGGAAGAATTAAAAAAATTCCGTAATGAATATCAAGAATCTCTCAACAATTTCTTTACTGAACAAAATCAACTGTTACAGGAAACCTTGGGAGAACAACGGGACGGTTTAGCTCAGGTTGTAGATTCTTTGAAAACCGTTTTTATAGAAGATTCTCAACACATGAGCGAAGAAATTCAAACCAGCATGAACACCATTAAGGAAACCGTTGAAAAGGTTTCTAAATTATCAAATACACTGGGTTTAACCTCCGGTGAACGTCTCGCACAGTTACAAGAATTAGCTCGAACAATTGGAGATGAGGCGAATCAAGTTTCTGGCCATTATCAAAATATGGCTACTCAATTTAATGCCACTTTACAAGCCGGAAATCAACAGTTAGCAGGTTATCTTCAACAAGCAAATGAGGTTTATAGTAACCGCATTCAGGAGTTTGATACAGCAACGGCTACCATTTGCCAACAATTAAACTCTACTTCTCATGAATTTATGGGTGTGGCTCAATATCTCGTTTCTGCTGCTGACGATCTTAGAAATACTAATGGGAGAAATTAATCATGAGTGATTTATCAGAATTAGAATTAGAAACAGAACTTCAGGAAGAACAAAATTCTGGAGTTTATCTCTCCATTGGGGATTTAATGTCGGGGTTATTAATGTTTTTTGCCCTATTATTTATTACGGTAATGGTGCAACTCAATAAAACTCAAGATATCATCAAGAAAATTCCTGATGAAATGTTTAGAACAATGCGAGATTTACCTAATGGTAATCTGATAAAAATTGATCCAAAAACGGGAGATGTAAGTATTCCTGATGCGATTCTTTTTGATAAAGGGAGTGCAGAATTAAAACCGGAAGGCAAAAAGTTTTTGCGAGAATTTATTCCAAAATATAGTGCTGTTATTTTCTCTAACCCTGCTTTTGAGGATACTGTAACTCGCGTTATCGTTGAGGGTCAAACCAGTTCTCTAGGAGATGATAAATATAATATGGATTTAAGCTTAAAACGCTCACTATCTGTTTATAATTATGTCTTTTCAAGCGGATTTGTTTTTCAAACTAAGCCTAAATTTCAAACCAAACTCATGGCCGCAGGACGAGGAGAAGTAGAAGCTAATCAAAAAATTGATGATCCACGCGATCGCCGGGTTGTCTTTCGCTTTCAACTTAAACAAATTGATTGGGATAAGTTTTTAAATTCATCAAAATCTCAATCAAAGTAAATAACTATAGCAAGTCTAAATCAGTTTAAATCCGACTTAAAATCCAATTCATCGTAGGGGCGAGGCGCGCCTCGCCCCTACAAACCTACAAAGACTAAATCAAATTTTAGGGGGTATTACAAGGATGATTTTTTCAAGTTTAAGTTTACCGGATTTCTCTCCAATAAAACCTTCTCAACTCCTAGACTTTTCAAATTCGCTAGGTGAACAAGAGAGTTTATTACCTCCTCATATCCAGATTACAAATTATATTAAACCTCGAACATTTGAGGAAATATCAAAAGATATTGAAAACAATCAAATAGATAAAATTAGTAATTTAGAATGGATTTATTTAGTTTACTTTAAATCCGATGATTTAAAACTATGTCAGTTAATTTGGAATATAGCCAAAGAAAAAGGATGGTTAAAAAACCGTTTAATTTGGAATTTAGTTTTATATTATGGAAATGAAGATAATAATAAAAAAAGAATTATATCAGAATCTTTAGTTAATTCCTTTTCTGTGGATGTCTTAGATAAAGTGGATTATCAAGACTTGGTAACGATAAAAATTATTGAAAGTTTAAAAAAAGCTCCTGCTGATTTAGCAAAATTAAGTTTAACGTATAAGAAAACTCCCAAAAATTTATTAAAAACCTATCAATTACCTTACTGGATTAAAAAAGCTGAAGATGCGCTAACAACGGTTGCAGAGGTTTTTGTATCTTCTCGTGATCTTCAATACGAGACTTGGTTGCTCAATTGTCTTGAAGAAATGCTGTCTGAAGATCAAATTAAAGCAACGGATTATTTACTAACTAACATATCATCCGAAATAGCTGAAACTTTACCGAATCTGGTCGAGTGGGTAAAATTGAATTTTAAACCTAAAAATTCTTATAGTAAATGGCATCAGCTTTCAGGAGAAGCTAAAGAAGCATTAAGAAAATGGATCGGTGCAGTTAATTATAAAGATTTTGAAAATATTGTTGAGCTTTTATTAGAAAAGAATCATGAGTTAAATATACCAGATTGGCAAAAAAATCAGTTACGAGCGCGCAAAAAATTCTGGGAAAATTATAGCGATAGCTTTGAAAGAATTAGAATTTTATTACCTCAAAGATCTATTAATGCTCTCGGTCAATATCTTCCTGAAAATGTTGACCGTTTAATAGAAGATGATAGCGATACAGAAGTTTGTATTTTTGATTTTGGGGATTGGTTTATTGTTGAGTTTTTCCGAGGGGAAGGAAGTGAAACTCGTTTATTTAACAGTTCTCAAAATCCTGACCTTGAGCAAAAACTGTTCGGTTCTTCTGAAGTTTCTGTTAAACATCTGCGTTGTTTTAAACCTCGTGAAATTCATGATCATGTTTTCTGTTGGCAAACCTACTGTGAAAAATGGTTAAAACTCAGCAATATTCTTCCCAATGCAGGGACTGTGTTTTTTAAAGGGTTACCATATGAATATGGTAGATATGGTTCAGATGGACTTCCTACACCCTCATACGAAGATCAACAGAAACGAAATCACCGATTAGATCAATGGAAAAACAAGATTATAGAAATTGAATCTGAAGCGGAAGAATATGTTATAACAGTCCTATTTGATTTGGGAAGTTTATAAATGGCATTCATAAGTTAGTCATTATATTTACAGCATATCCCTTCAATTCCTATACTAACCTACCCTACCTAAAGATAAAAATTAAGCGATCGCATCTATTTCTTAACTCTTCACATTATCTAATTTCTTGATCAAGACGAACTTCTAAGTTTTCAAATTTGTGTTTTTCTTTTCCATAAAAAAATCTTTTTTTATGGAAAAAATCTTTTTTATCAAGTAAAAGTTACCGAATAATTTTTAAAGCCTCTAGCTCAAGATTGTAACGTCTACCATATTCCGATCGCAGTTCATCTCTATACCAATCATCTAAAGTCTGAAATTGATCAATTTCTTGATAACTCTCATCCAATTTAACATAATACCCATCGGTTAAACGAACAGCACTCAACCCTGTTCCCAGATGAAACAGTAAATAATTTTTTGCCATCCCTTGAGAGTAGTGAAACTCATTCATACTCTCAATATCATCTCCCAAGCTATCATCCCCAAATGGACTGAGAATGGTTTCACTCTCGAACAAGTCACCCCCATTCGTCCGTTTCCAAAGTTCAATTAAATCTTGGGGTAAATTCAATTGATGCTCTTCTAACCAGACTTCTAATTGATTAGATTCAATTGTACCATTCCACACAAATAGTTGGGGATGACGTGCAGCATCTTGCATTAGTATATTATTCATTGTCTTGCTAAGAACTCCTCTAAAAAACCAATAAATGCGTAAGTATTTTTATCAAAGCGGACACCTTGTCCAAGATCGTTATAAATATCAGTAACTTTATCACCCATAAACTGTCTTTTGGGGTGAGTGAGAATATTTCGGATTAACACCTCAGCATTAAGTTGAGTTGGTTCAATACCCTGAAAAACTGAAGCATATCCTCCTGAATTGGCGTGTCCTTGTTTTTTAGCAATAGCCCTCGCCCCCTCCGTTGTTTGACCCCGAATTTTTCGAGAACTCACGACAACTTGTTCAATTTCTGCTTCTGTAATAAATAGCCACTCCTTCTCAAATTAACTTCAATGTTAGCATATAGCTCTAGGTTTCATCAAGGGCGATCGCTCTTTAACAACACAACCTCCAATCTTCAAACTATTTAACTCTCGGCTTTAAAACAGCAGGTAAGGGTTAGTTTAAATCTTGATAGATGCGATGCCGTGATGGCGGTGGCTACACCATCACACTCCGTCAAACTCACATCTGTTTAGTAAGCCGTCCAACCCCCATCCGTGGCATAAGTACAACCCGTTAAATTAGCAGCATCTTGAGACAATAAAAAGAGAATAATTGCCCCTTGTTCCCAAACGGTGGACGAACGATGTTTGGAATCAACAGCAGACAGAATGCTCTGTAGTTTGAGCCCCCCCATTGAGCTACCCTCGCCAGCTTTTTTGCTGGCCTGCACAAATTCGCCTGCTCTAGCTACCATCGGTGTATCCGTAGCTGCCATATTAACTGAGTTGATCCGAATCCCGTAAGGCGCATAATCTAGGGCTGCATTTCGCGTTAAGCCTGTAACTCCGTGTTTACTAGCAACGTAGGCAGGATTTCCGGCTAATCCAGTTAAGCCCGCGATCGAACCAATATTGACGATGGCTCCACCTTTACCCTGTTCTAACATTTGTCGTAGTTCTGAGCGCATTGACTTAAATACACCCGTTGTATTCGTTGCTACCACAGCCTCCCAATATTCATCAGTAGCGAGATGAATTGAATTAGGCAACAAATCGCGTTGACCTTCAAAATTAAGCGGTTGAGCCGGATCGCCTCCATCCATGACTCCCGCCGCATTCAGCGCCAAATCGACACCACCAAAGACGTTCACCGCTTCTGTTACCATACGATCACACAACGCCGTTTCTACGACATTCCCAACAATTGCGATCGCATTATGTCCTTCCCCTTTAATCTTACTAATGGTCTGATTGAGTTCTTTTTCCTTCCGGTCAACTCCCACCACATTAGCCCCTTCACGAGCGGCTCTAATCGCCGTAGCTGCTCCAATTCCCGTGGCCGCACCCGTAATTAAAATCGTTTTTCCTTGAAATCGATTGGGAATAAAATAGTCAGGATTAGTGGGCTGAATATCCATAGTTTTTACTTCACCTTTGATTAGATTGCTGGCAGAAGAAACATCGGTATTTTGGGCAGGTTCAGCTTCCCCTGTCAAGCTTGAAAGCATAAGTGTTGTCACAAAAGAGCCAGTTCCTAACACAAGAAACTGACGACGTGACAGCATATATTGCATGACTTCCTGTACCCCCGGATTGTCAGGATTGAGATGTTGAAAATTTGGCCCCACTGGATTTCCCTAATGTCTTCGTAAGTATGGTACTCTAAATGATTGTGGCAAATTACGGATTAACTTGAGATTCAACAACTATGGCTCTCACACAGCAGCGTAAACAAGAAATCATGTCCGAGCACCAAACCCATGAAACCGATACCGGTTCCTGTGAGGTGCAAGTGGCAATGCTGACCGAACGCATTAATAAACTCAGCGAACACCTGAAAATCAATAAAAAAGATCACTCCTCTCGGCGTGGACTTTTACTAATGATTGGCCGTCGCAAGCGTCTGTTAAGCTTCTTAAAAAGCCAAGATAAAGGACGCTATCAAGCCTTAATTGCTCGTCTGGGTATTCGGGGTTAGAATTCTGCAACTGACGTAACAACCGAAGCCTTGATCTGTTACCTTAGCTTTCCTCCTGCATTTTCAGACCCATTTTTTAAACTTATGTCCTCTGAACGTCCTCCCGCACGTCCCGCCTTTGAACCGAAGAAAAATCGCAAAAAACCGAATAAAGCGACCTCAAAACCTCCGGCTAAGGCGACTTCAGACTCTAAATCAACAAAACCCGATCAAAAGGTCAAGGCGACTGTTAAGTCCCCACAACCTCAACCCCAAAAAAACAAAGACACTAAACGTCGTTACACCCGTGAAGAAACGGCAATTCCAGAGAAAGTCAGCCAACGAATGTTATCTCGGATGGTGCTTTTGGCTGGAATACCTTTGATGATGGGCTTAGGAAGCTTCGTGGGTAGTTATTTTGTGATTACCCAGGACTTGTTTCTCTTCCCTCATGCCATTGTGGTGATGATTAGTATGGGATTTTTTGGGTTAAGTGTGGTGGGCTTAAGCTATGGCGTTTTGTCAGCATCCTGGGATGAGGAAGTCTCTGGGAGTATTTTGGGCTGGCAGGAATTTAAAGTCAATTTAGGGCGAATGCAGGACGGATGGAAAGCTGCCAGACAAAAAAATCCGAAAAATTAAGAATTCAAAACATTACGTCCAAAACTGAATTGTTATACGCTAAATTAGCTTTAACGTAGGCTGTATTTTTTGAAACAATTCCAGCATTTTAAGTTTGATCAATCGATCACTCCAGCATAAATGATTATAGTAATGAAAGTCGGCACACCTGAAGCCGAAATTGAGCGTTTAAGTGAAGATCTCAACACCAGTTGGGGGTTATCACCCGAAAGAATTGTCGGTAAGCATAAAGTTGTGATTGGGTTAGTCGGTGAAACGGCTGACCTTGACCCCTTGCAACTGCGGGAAATTAGTCCTTTTATTGAGGACGTGTTACGGGTGGAAAAACCCTATAAACGGGTGAGTCGTGCCTACCGTCAAGGGGAAGCCAGCGAAGTCACAGTGCCCACTCCGGCCGGAGATGTCACCTTTAGTGAACATCATCCCCTGGTTATCGTTGCTGGGCCTTGCTCAGTGGAAAATGAGGAGATGATTGTCGAAACCGCAAAACGAGTTAAAGCTGCGGGGGCTAAATTCCTGCGGGGAGGAGCCTTCAAACCTCGGACGTCTCCCTATGCGTTTCAAGGACACGGTGAAAGTGCCCTAGGGTTATTAGCCGCCGCCCGGGATGCGACGGGGTTAGGCATTATTACGGAGTTAATGGATGCCGAAGACCTGGAAAAATTAGGGGAAGTTGCCGATATTATTCAAATTGGCGCTCGCAATATGCAGAACTTCTCCCTATTGAAAAAAGTGGGAGCGCAAGATAAACCTGTTCTGCTAAAACGGGGAATGTCAGCCACCATTGAAGAATGGTTAATGGCGGCGGAATATATTCTCGCAGGCGGAAACCAAAACGTGATTTTATGCGAACGCGGCGTTCGGGGTTTTGACCGTCAATATACCCGGAATACTTTGGATTTATCCGTATTACCCGTATTGCGATCGCTCACCCATCTGCCAATTATGATCGATCCCAGTCATGGGATTGGTGTTGCAGAATACGTTCCCCCAATGGCGATGGCTGCTATCGCTGCGGGTGCAGATTCCTTGATGATTGAAGTCCATCCCAACCCGGCTAAAGCTCTATCTGATGGCCCTCAATCTCTGACCCCAGAACGGTTTGACCACTTAATGCAAGAATTGTCTGTAATTGGTAAAGCCGTTGGTCGTTGGCCAAAAGAACTGGCTGTAGTCGGTTAATTCTTGGGTAAAAACTTTAAAATCTGATAAAGGCGTTTGTGAAAAACGTCTTTATTTTTGGCATCTATCTACAGAAAGATTTTCAGCAACCCGATAACCGTTTTTTATCTGGAATAATCTCTGGAAATTATATATAATAATGGTGTTAAATTTCCTACAAAAATTATTTATTGAGGAGTGCAATTACAGATGGCTAATCTCCGTAAGACAGCTTTTCTAGGAACAGCGATCGCATTTACCCTAAATGGGGGTGAACTTTTAGCACAAGAACTTTCCTCTCAATCCTCTTTAGAAAATATTGTTGGGTCTTCAGTGGAAATTGCATCTCAAACTCTCTCAGAAACACCGGATTTAAAACCAGAACAGTTAGCTTTTGAACCTACAGAAATTAATAATTCCCAGGAAATTATTCAACAGCAACCCCAGACTTTATCGGAAGCTGAAAATACTTTTCCCTCAACACAAGCAGCCGATTTAAGTGAAAATTGGATGGATCGAGTCGAGTGGAATATTGCTCAAAATCCAGATCAATCCTTTCCAGCTACCGAACAACAGTCCCAAGCAACAGAAGCAAAACCGGAAGATCCGCGTAAAGCCGCCGATGCTAATGGTCGCCGTTTAAGTAATAATTATAATTATGTTGGACTGGGAGGGAATATTGGGATTACAGGAGATGGATCAGGTTTAGGAGGGGGCGGTTTAATGAGCCTTTCCAAAACTGGATTTTCAGAAAATGTTTCCCTACATTCGGGTGGAATTATTGTCGGAAGTGATAGCGCAAGTTTAGTCCATCTGACGGCGGATTTTCCTGTCAGAAGTGAAACCAACGCCGTTCGTTTTTCCCCTTTTGTGGGAGCCGGAATTATCTACAAAGATATCTTTAATAATGATTTTAGCGTCGGCCCTTCAGCCGTAGCCGGAATTGATATTCCCGTTTCTTACAGCTTCTTAATTACAGGCCGTGCTAGTGTCGGATATATTCGAGATGAAACCGATTTCGGGATTCAACTGGGTTTCACTTATATCTACACGAAAGGACTACTGGGTTTAATTTTTGATTAATCTTTTGGCGGTTAACGGTTGATTGTTAACTGTAAACTGTAAACCGTTAACCGTTAATCTAACGCTTTATATCCGAATCTTGACTTTTTTGGATTAACGCATCAGATTGTTCAACCATTATTCTCAAGAGTTGATTTAATAAGACTAAATTCTCCGAAGATAGAGGAGTTACAGCCAGACGAGAACTAATTTCACTGATCTTATGTTGGAGTTGCTGAGTTAGTCGTAAAGCATCTAAACTCAATTTAGATAACTGTTGTTTTTGATAAAACTTTAAAGCGGCTCCGCGTAACACCTGTAAATTAGCTTCTTCTCCTAATGTTCCCGGAGTAATTCTTAATCGGAGTAATAGATGGGTATTTTGATAGACCCGTTCAATTTCAGCTTGTCGGGGTTTATCAAATGGAATTAACGGCAGTTCTACTAACAATTTTAACTCATTAATAACCCCTTGAAATTGTTGAGGATTTAACCCCGTAACAACCGATTGTAAAACGCCATCCTGACTCCACAAAATTCGGGATGAACTCCCCTCTTGACATTCAAAATAAAGCCGTCCAATACCACCCACTAAAACCCGTCCTAATAGTTCTTGTAACAAATCATGGGGAGATAATGTTGCTAAAATCTCCACCGGACTCGATAAATAAGTCGTTTTGACTTCTAATGGTTTTAAGAAACTTTCAGAGGTTGGCTGCACAAATTCAGGTGAAAATGTTTCCTCCTCTGAATCAGAGAAATTTGAGGCGGGTGGCGGTAAACAGACCAAAGGTTGTTTAATCGTAATTTTTTGAGGTGTAACAATAGGAGAAACTTCTGTACTCGGAACAGGAATTTGTGAGGGTTTTTGACCTGTAGAAAATGAAGTTAACTGAACCTCTGTTTGAGAAGATTCACCGCCTTTAACCTGTTGCGTATGATAGAGATAAGCAGACAATAAAGAATGCTCCTCCTCCGAAGAAATGACCTGAGTAACGATGGAGCAATTCATATAAGATACGATCTTTTGAACATATTCTAATGCTGATTCATCTTCTGAATCAACAACACCCAAATATAAATGATTATCCTTGAGACAAAGAGGTAAAATTTGGTAATGCAAGCAAACTTCTAAGGGTAAGATGCTGTCAATTAAAGCGAAAATTTGCTGCGAGTCCAACGGAACTGTCCCAGTTGCTTGAGATTTAGCTAACATTGTTTATGAATAGTGTCTTAGTCCAATATTCCCCGGCTTAGAGCTAAATCAGCCCGAATTAGCTCCCACGAAAAAGGCACTCCGACTCAAATTCCATATCCGCAACCCTGGGGAGTGGAGAAGGGTAAATTAGTAATGGTTATTTCTCTAACTTCAGTTTAACAGCCTTTGCGAAAATTATCGATAAAACGCCAGCGAAAATCGCTAAACTCTGGGAGAAGGAGATTAGCGATCGCAACTCAAAGCCGCGCAGATAGTCGTCAGGGATAATCCCACCTTTGATCAAGGTGGACGTATTCAACCCTTGATTCAGGATGCGGGTTGTCAACTGTTGTACTGACTAGCCCCTACCCTATCACCCCAGGGGTTGTTTAACGTTATTGGGTGGACAATTCTGGAGGACAGGTTAATAGCTCTGACTGTGGATTGATTTCCTCAGATGCTAATCTGATCAGTGATGTCAAGGATGTATCCTCCTTGACATCTTTTAATTTCTGATATAGCAGTCCTAAATAGGTTGTAATATTTGATCGTATTTGCATTTTTCCGTTGATCAATTGTCGGTTGGGTTAAACCCCATTTCCCTTGCAAAAAGGGTATATAACCATCCTAAATTTGATGTACAATTTTTCTATTCCCTGTTTTCTTTGAATTTATGATCACTGTAGAAAAATTAATTGAAAAATATCAGCTTATTCCTCACCCTGAAGGAGGTTATTTTCGAGAAACTTATCGTGCAAAGGGTGTGATTTCTCAGAATTCTTTACCGGGTAATTTTAAAGGCGATCGCAATTATTGTACAGGAATTTATTTTTTATTACCTCAAGGAACAAAATCCTGTTTACATCGAATTCAATCTGATGAAATGTGGCATTTTTATTTAGGAGGTTCCTTAACTCTAATATTAATGCACGAAGACTATGGCGTGCAGAATGTTATTCTAGGTTCTGATATTCAAGGGGAGGAAATTGTGCAGTATGTTGTTCCGGGGGGATGGTGGTTTGGGGGCTATCCTAACCCAGAAAGTGCCTATAGTTTTGTGGGATGTACCGTTGCGCCAGGGTTTGATTTTGCCGATTTTGAATTAGCGGACAGGACTAACCTGATCTCGAAGTTTCCCGAATCTTCTGAACTGATTTTAAAATTAACTCCTGAGCCTTAATTGAAGGTACAATACATCGTTTATGCAGTCTTAATTTAAAAAATGATAGAAGAGTTGTTAACCTTCGTTTTAGGCAGTTTTGCATCCTTGTTCCCCATTGTAGATCCCTTGGGTGCTGTGCCAATATTTTTGGTTTTAGCCACAGGCTATTCTCCAGAATTACAACAAAAATGTGCGATTAAAACTTCCCTGAGCTTTGTAGGAGTTTTAATATTTTTTCTATTAATTGGGGATAGTATTTTAGAGTTTTTTGGGTTAGCAATGTCAGGGGTAAAAGTGGCTGGAGGAATTGTAATTTTTGAAACGGGATGGGAAGCCTTAAAAGCCGAACCCAAATTAACCCCAACAGAAGAAGAAGCTTTAAGTTGTCAAATTCAAGAACATAAAGATATTTCCTTTATTCCCTTAACAATTCCTTTATTAGCAGGGCCAGGAGCGATCACGGTAACATTAGGATTAGCAGCCGAAGCGGGGGAAAGTTTTTCAACCGAAACCGTATTACACTTAGGCGCGATTATTGTGGCAATTCTGCTGATTGGAATATTAGTTTATGGCTGTTTAATCCTATCTAATCGGTTACTCAATCTTTTAGGAGAAAATGGAATTATCGCCTTTACCCGCTTTTTGGGTTTATTTATTTTAGCCTTGGGAGTACAATTAATCTTAAGTGGATTAGAAAACTGGATCGAAGGTTTATTTTCGACTTATTTATCAAATTGAATCCCCCCTGAATCCATCGGTAAATCTGGGGAGTCCCATTGATGGCCCTCTCCTGACTCCTGACCCAGGGGTTGCAGGTAAAAAAATATCACTCCCAGGAGATTCTATTCGTTCTAAAATATTCTTAGAATAAACAGCAAACTGTTGTTTTTCTGGCAAAGGAGGTGAACACACTTACCATGATGTTGACCGATTTGCATGAATCTTAAGAGTGAAATTGTGTGTGTAAGTCCCTTCCAAGGATTGATTTCTCCCCCTTGAAAATGAACAATTTATAACCATTTCTCAATGACTCTTTTACAACCCAAATCACAACATATTCAGGGTGTTATCCTACTGGTAGCAGTTACCCTACTTTGGGGAACAACATTTCCCCTCGTTAAAGAAATCATTCATAATATTTCTCCGGGTGTATTAATTGCGATTCGATCTGCTTTAGCAGCGCTCGCTTTTTCCATCCATTTACGGACGTTGAATCTTAAGTTAGTTCGAGATGGTGTTATATTAGGAAGTCTATTTTTTTGCTGTTTAACGGTTCAAGCAATTGGCTTAGAAACCCTCTCCGCAAATCGTGCTGGGTTTATTTGCGGCCTGAATGTGATTTTAGTCCCATTGGCAGGACAATTGTTCGGTCAACGGGTGAAACGGGGAATATTTTTAGCAGCCGGACTCGCTTTGCTAGGGGTAGGAATCATGTCCTGGGAAGGCGGATCTCTGACAGCTGGGGACTTCTGGATGTTATTAGATGTTCTACTCTATACGAGCTATATTCTGGTTTTGGAAGCGGTCACTTGCAACCATTCGGCTCTTTCCTTAACAGCCATTCAGCTTGTAACGATGACGGTTTTGGCTACCCTGTGGACATTACCCGATTTGCTCAACCAATGGGAGGGCATTCGCAGCAGTTATATGCCTCTATTATACCTGGCTGCGGTAACGGCTATAACAACTTGGCTTCCGGCGATCGCTCAACATTGGGTTTCCGCCTCTGAAACGGCGATTATCTATACCTTTGAACCTGTATTTACCTCTTTATTTTCCTTTTGGTTACTCGGTGAAACTTTAGGGGTACGGGGTTGGCTTGGGGGTGTGATGGTTTTAGCAGCAATGTTTATTAGTCAACAATACACGAATTCTACAGGATTAGAGGGTGAAATCAGAGGTGAAGAAAATCTGCTGATTCCTACAATTGAACCCCTGGTAATTCGTGAAGAAATTTGTATTGATTTTTCTTGGAATCATCCCGAATTAGGAAAAGAACCGATCCCTGTATTGGCGACTTCAATTCCCCATCCAGAGTTAATAGAACCGAGAATTGAAAGGTTAGAAGAACCGGGAAGGATTAAATAATTTTATCCGGTCTGATCTTACATTCTTTCTAACACCGGAATACCTAAAAGAGATAACCCTAATTTTAAAGTTCGTGCGGTTAAATCACACAAAGCGATCCGGGAAGTTCGTTGAGGTTCTTCTGCGTCCAAAACCGAACATTGATCATAAAATTGATTGAATTTTTGGCTTAATTCAAACAAATACAAGCATAAACGGTTGGGTAATAAATCTTGAGAAACTTCTGCTAATACTTCTTGCAATTGCAAGAGATGTTTGGCTAATACCAATTCTGTTTCGGCGTGCAGAACCAGTTTAACATCCGTTCCCAACTGTTGCCAATTAATATTCCCTTTGCGACTAATACCTTGAATTCTGGCATAGACATAAAGCATATAGGGGGCTGTATTTCCTTGCAACGCCAACATTTTATCAAAGCTAAAAATATAATCGCTGGTACGATTTTGGCTTAAATCTGCATATTTAACCGCACTCAAACCCACGACTTTCGCAACCTGATCAATAAACTCCTCTGTTTCGGTGCGTCCTTCTTCCTTGATCCGGGTTTCTAAATCCTTTTTAGCATAATTTACCGCCTCATCTAATAACTCTCTTAAACGCACCGTTTCCCCAGAACGAGTTTTTAATTTTTTGCCATCTTCTCCTTTCACAACCCCAAAAGCAACGTGAACTAATTCGACATTTTCCGGTATCCAACCCGCCCGTTTTGCCACTTGCCAAACCTGCATAAAATGGTTAGATTGTCCAGCATCAGTAACATAAATAATTCGGGTAGCTTTCTCCGTTTCAATGCGATGTCTTAAGGCGGCTAAATCCGTTGTCGCATAATTATAACCGCCATCGGTTTTCTGCACAATTAAAGGTAAAGGTTCCCCTTCTTTATTGGTAAATCCTTCTAAAAAGACGCATTTTGCTCCCTGATTTTCAACTAATAATCCAATTTTGTCTAATTCTTCAACAATTGGGGGTAAGAATTGATTATAAAAAGATTCTCCTCTTTCGGTTAAATTAATTTCTAAATCATTATAAATTAACTGAAATTCTCGCCGAGATTGTTCACACAATAATTGCCACGCTTGACGGCTATCTTCCGCCCCAGCTTGTAATCTGACTACTTCCTGACGAGCCGTTTCTTTGAAGGTTTCATCTTGATCAAATCTAACTTTTGATTGCCGATAAAATTCTACTAAATCCCCTAAATCTAAAGCATTAGCAGTGGTTAAAGCATCAGGATAAACTTCTTTTAAATAGGTAATTAACATTCCAAATTGAGTTCCCCAGTCCCCAACATGATTAAGACGTAAAACGTCATGTCCTTGAAATTCTAATATTTTAGCAAGACAATCTCCAATAATAGTAGAACGCAGGTGTCCGACGTGCATTTCTTTAGCAATATTCGGACTAGAAAAATCAACAATAATTCGTTGGGGGGGGTTAACTTTAGGAATATTTAAGCGTTCATCCCCTAACATTTGTTGAAGTTGGGTTTCTAAATATTGGGTTTTTAAGCGTAAATTAATAAAACCAGGGCCAGCAATTTCGGGAGTTTCACAGATTTCATCTAAGCTTAAATGGTCTATAATTTGAGTAGCGATCGCTCTAGGATTACTTTTTAAGGGTTTTGTTAACGACATCGCCAAATTACATTGATAATCACCAAATTTGGGATTAGTTGACGCCACCACCATCGGGTCAGTTGTGGCGAAATCTTCTCCAAATGCAGCTATTAAAGCTTGATTAAATTTAATCTTGAGCAGTTCTACTGTAGATGTCATAATTAACACTTCAAGTTTAAAAGTTAATTTAAGGATCTCCTTCTCAGTCTATTGTACCTTGAATGGAGTTGATCATGATCAATAAACTAGAGTTTTAGGCATCCATCAGCTATAATATAATAATATAATTAAATTTAAAAAGTAAACGATTATTATACGAAGCACTAGAACTCAGTCATCAACCTAATCAATCTCAAGTTACAGCTTACAGCTTGGTTGCTGAATCAATTTCAGTCTTAGGTTTAACTTCCTCAAATTAAATCAACAATTTGACCTACATAAATAGAGGTCGATGAAGGTGCATTCCTCAAGGGATATTTTTTAATCTCTGGTTAGACCTAATGAAAATTATCTAATACCGGCTTGTGCTAATACCTGAAACAGAACAGAATTAATAAAACTCAGTGCTAAAGCTCCAATTACAGCACTCCAAATTCCCCAACGTAAGCGAAATCCTTCCACCAGTTTAGCGGCTAAGGCGAACATCGCCACGTTGAGAAGAAACGCAATAAAAGAACCCGCAAAAATCAAAGTTGCTGGAGCTATAATTAATGCTAAGAGTGGGCGCACTAAAGCATTAACAATTCCAAAAACCGCCGCCGAAATTAAGGCTTTTTTGAAATCCTCAATTTCAACCCCAGTAAATTGACTCAGTAAAGCAATCAAATATAAGCTGACGGCTGTTACTAACCAAGCGATTAACAAACTGACTAACATTTTTGAAACTCCAATACTCTGATAACGCCTGATTCTACCCCTAATTCATCACAGTCTGAAGATAAAATTATAAAATCTTTATTTTTGCTTAATAAAATTTAAGAAAAACTCGCCCCCGCACAGTTTACCAGTACAGGGGGAAGCTTCAAAAATTAAACATTAAATCGGAATAACAGCACATCCCCCTCTTGGACAATATACTCTTTTCCTTCACTGCGAACTAATCCTTTTTCCTTCGCAGCATTCATCGAACCTGTCGCCACTAAATCCTGATAAGCCACCGTTTCCGCCCGAATAAATCCCCGTTCAAAATCAGAGTGAATGACTCCGGCGGCTTGGGGTGCAGACATTCCGGCTTTAATTGTCCAGGCGCGAGTTTCTTTCGGGCCAGTGGTTAAATAAGTGCGTAATCCTAATAATTCATAAGTCGCTTTAATTAAGGATTTTAAACCCCCTTCTTCTACGCCTAAAGAAGCCAAAAAATCAGCCCGTTCTTCTTCCGATAAATCCACTAATTCCGCTTCTACCTGTGCCGAAATAATCACCACTTGAGCATTATCAAGTTTTGCCACTTCCCGAACTTTTTCAACTTGTTCATTTCCCGTTGCTAAATCATCTTCTGAAACATTAGTTGCATAAATTACAGGTTTTTGCGTGACTAACCCTAACCCTTTTACGGCTTCTAGTTCTTCTTCGGTTAATATCGCTTGACGGGCGGGTTTACCTTCATTTAAAAATACCGAAATTTTTTCTAAAGCCGTTACTTCAATTTGGATTTCTTTATTGGTTCTCGCTTGTTTACGGGCTCGGTCAATCCGGCGTTCAACTTGAGATAAATCTGATAAGGCTAATTCTAAATTAATAATATCAATATCTCGCAAAGGATCAACAGAACCCGCAACATGAATAATATCATCATTTTCAAAGCAGCGAACGACATGAACAATGGCATCCACTTCTCGAATATGGGATAAAAATTGATTTCCTAACCCTTCTCCTTGACTCGCGCCTTTAACTAATCCTGCAATATCGACAAATTCCATTCGAGTCGGAACAACGGCTTGAGAATTGACGATTTTTGCTAACACATTCAACCGTTCATCGGGAACTGCGACAACACCGACATTCGGTTCAATAGTACAAAAGGGAAAGTTAGCCGCAGTCGCCTTCGCATTAGCAACTAAAGCGTTAAATAATGTCGATTTACCAACGTTGGGGAGTCCAACAATTCCGGCTCTTAGCATGGGTTCAATGGTTGAGTTAAACGTTCAATAGACTATCAATTTATGATTATAAACCGTCTGGGGACAAATTTAACAAAGCTGTATCTAAATCTAAAGGGGGTTTTATTTTTAACTTGTTTCATTATTAAGATAAAATGAATATACTGTATCTGCATTGTTGACCACAAAGACACAAAGACACGAAGAAAGAAGGATAATTAATGGGATAGCGGTTGTGGTAAGGGTATAGTTTAATCATACCTTCGTTACAAATTTTTGAACAGGTAAAAATAGAAAACCCTCATCAGTCCCTTTGTGTCTTCGTGTCTTTGTGGTTCCTTCTACCTACAATAGTTATAATATGGATCATTCTCTTAAAATAGCAGATTTATTTTCAGGAATCGGTGGGTTAAGATTGGCTTTTGAAAAAGCAGGTTATCAATGTGTTTATTCTTGCGAAAAAGATCCCGCTTGTCAATCGGTCTATTTTAATAATTTTGGAGAACAGCCAGAAGACGATATTACTAAAATTAATTATAATAATATTCCTCAGTTTGATATTTTAACCGCCGGGTTTCCCTGTCAACCTTTTAGCATTTGTGGAAAACGTCAAGGGTTTCAAGATACCAGAGGAACCCTATTTTTCCATATTTGCGAAATCATAGAAACCCATCATCCCAGGGTTATTGTCTTGGAAAATGTGAAGCATTTGTTACATCATGATCAAGGAAAAACCCTCAAGACTATTTTATATTCATTAGAAGATTTAGGCTATTGTGTAGATTATCAATTATTGAATGCGAAAGACTTTGGACTTCCTCAAAATCGAGAGCGAGTAATTATTATAGCTTGCAAAGATAAAAATTTTTCTTTCACAAAAATGCAAAGGGTTTATCCTGTTCCTAAATTGAGGGATTTTTTAGACAAAACAGGAAAATTTGACTACTTAAACCCTGAAGAATATACACTAATTGAAGATTATAAACAGCAATCATCCGGTTTAATTTTTGTCGGATATCGGAATAAGAATATCTGGAAAAAAGGGATTAGACCTAATACCGAACATTTATCGAGGGTACATCATCAACCGAATCGAATTTACTCCATTGATGGAGTCCATCCCACCCTTCCCTCCCAGGAAACATCGGGACGTTTCTTTATCTATATTCCCGAAGAAAATCGAGTTCGTAAATTAACCATCCAAGAATGTTATAGAATTATGGGGTTTCCTGATACCTTTAAATTGCATCCTAATTTAGGAGAATGTTATAAACAAATTGGGAATTCTGTTTGTATTCCTCTATTCCAAGAACTAGCAATACAAATTAAAGAGCAAATTTTTAGTTCTTCTGAGCATCAATATTTATCAGGATGGACAGTCAAATCATCAATTAAAAAATTATAAATTCTTTGTGTCTTTGTGTCTTTGTGGTTAAATTTAAAAATATCAGTGCGAACTACTATAAGTCCTGATAACGCAGTAAAATCTGCGCTTAAGCGCAACAACACGGGAGTTTTTTAATGTTAGAACAATCTCAAACACCCCTATTAACCGCCTTAAAAAATTGTGCAAATCAACTCGATACCGCCTTTTATGCTCCTGGTCATAAACGAGGACAAGGAACTTCAGTATTATTAACAGAACTATTAGGAACCCAACTGTTTAAAGCGGATTTACCCGAATTACCTGAACTGGATAATTTATTTAATCCCGAAGGAGTAATTTCAGAAGCTCAAGACTTAGCTGCTGATGCGTTTGGGGCTGAACAAACCTGGTTTTTAGTTAACGGTTCAACCTCTGGAATAATTGCGGCGATTTTAGCAACTTGTGGAACGGGAGATAAAATTTTAGTCCCCCGAAATGTGCATCAATCTGTGATTTCTGGGTTGATTTTATCGGGTGCGATCGCAATTTTCCTACAACCCGAATATAATCCAACCTGGGATTTAGCTTATAGTATTACCCCGGAAATTCTTGCTCAATCTTTACAACAACATCCCGATGCAAAAGCGGTATTAATAGTATATCCCACCTATCAGGGAATTTGTGGAAATATTGCCGAAATTGCTAAAATTACCCATGAATATAATATCCCCTTAATTGTCGATGAAGCCCACGGAGCGCATTTTAATTTTCATCCTAATTTACCCACGCCAGCCCTCAAAGCCGGAGCAGATTTAAGCATACAATCTACCCATAAAGTTTTAGGTTCTCTTACCCAATCTTCAATGCTTCATGTTCAGGGAAATCGGATTAACCGAGATCGATTATCCCAAACCTTACAATTCGTTCAATCTACCAGTCCTAATTATATTTTATTAGCTTCCTTAGATGTCGCCCGTCAACAAATGGCAACCCAAGGCTATAATTTAATCAGTCAAACAATATCTTTAGCCCAAATAGCCCGAACTAAAATTAGCAAAATTCCAGGTTTATCTAGTTTTGGAACGCCCGACTTTAAACCGACATCAGGATGTGTTAACTTAGATATTACTCGGTTAACGATTAAAGTATCAGACTTAGGAATAAGTGGTTATGAAACTGATGAAATTCTCCGTCAACAATTCCATGTCACCGCAGAACTTCCGAGTCTGCACCATCTGACATTTATTATTAGTTTAGGGAATACCGAAACCGATATTAACCAACTAATTAACGCCTTAAAAACCCTTTCCCTCCAACACCCACCTAACGCCATACCCCACCCCCTTCCTAATTTCTTCCCTACGCCCGATAATTTAGCCCCTACGCCTCCTTTCTCCTGTCGAGAGGCTTTTTTTGCCCAAACTGAAACGCGACCGCTTAAAGACTGTATTGGGCGGGTGAGTGCAGAAATCATTTGTCCCTACCCGCCCGGTATCCCCGTATTAATGCCGGGTGAAATTGTGACCTCTAATGCACTAAAATTTTTGCAACAAGTGATAGCTTTGGGTGCGAAAATAACAGGATGTAGCGATCCAAACCTGCAACAGCTTAAGATTGTTAAGGGTTAAATCAATCATAGACAACCCTTCAGTTATCCCTAAGCTAATCATTACAACTTTAAACCGATCCCCAAAATGTCCAAACTTTGGCCCTATGTCACTCCTGGTATCCCTGATGATTTGTTTGAACGGTTGCCCGGTATCCCGTTAAGTAAGCGGGAAGTTCGGTTATTATTAGTATCTCTGATGCGATTGCAACCCGACTCAATTGTCTGGGATATTGGGGCGGGGACGGGGACAATTCCGGTAGAAACGGGGCTATTATGTCCTCACGGTCGAATTATTGCGATTGAACGGGATGAAGATGTGGCGAATTTAATTCGGCTTAATTGTGAACGGTTTGAAGTTAAAAATGTGGATGTGATTGAAGGAAGCGCCCCCGACTGCTTACACAGTATTTCCTATCTACCTCATCGGGTTTGTTTGGAAGGTGGACGACCCCTAAAAGCCATTTTACATGAAGTTTGGAAATATCTACAACCTCAAGGACGAATTGTGGCGACAGCATCAAATTTAGAAAGTCTTTATGCCATTTCTGAAGGGTTTTCTGAGTTACAAGTCCGTAACGTTGAAGTCGTTCAATCGGCGATTAATCGCTTAGAAAAACGGGGAAATCATCAAACCTTTGAAGCCGTTAATCCCATGTTTATTTTAAGCGGTGAAAAAATAGATTGAATTTAAAATTAAAACTTCTGTAGAGACGCGCCATAACACCTCTCTATAACATCCCAACTCCTCACTCCTAACACTATGCCTTCTTTGTCTCGCATTATCAGTGGAATTATTGCAATTATTTTAGCCTTGGGAATGCTCATTTTTGGGGGATGGTATTTTACCCTCGGTTTCAGTGTGATTGTCTATTTAGGTCAATTAGAATATTTTCAATTAGTTCGGGCTAAAGGAATAGAACCTGCGGGGAAAACGACTTTAGTTGTTAGTCAAGCGTTATTGTTAACGGCGGCATTTTCTCCGAGTTTAGTCGATGCCATGTTTGCCTTAGCAGGAACGCTGATTTGTTTTTATCTATTATTTCAACCTAAATTATCAAGCATTGCTGATATCAGTTCTTCGATTTTAGGCTTATTTTATGGGGGATATTTACCTAGTTATTGGGTACGGTTAAGAGTTGGACTTGAACCAAATACTTTATTAGAAAAAGCCTTTGCCAGTCCGATTCCTTTTAATGAACATTGGCTAGAAAATTGGTCATTGTTTAACTTATCCCCAGGATTAACCGCTACTTTATTAGCCTTTGGTTGTATTTGGGCGGCGGATATTGGAGCTTATATTTTTGGTAAATGTTTTGGACGGACTCGCCTATCGGATATTAGTCCGAAAAAAACCGTTGAAGGGGCAATTTTTGGAGTTTTAGGCAGTATTGTCGTGGCAATATTAGGATCTTGGTCTTTACACTGGCCGGGGTTTCCTTGGGCGGGTTTAATCTTAGGATTATTAATCGGAATTGCCAGTTTATTAGGGGATTTAACCGAATCTTTAATGAAAAGAGATGCAGGAGTCAAAGATTCCGGTCAACTGATTCCCGGTCATGGGGGAATTTTAGATCGAGCAGATAGTTATGTCTTTACTGCACCCTTAGTCTATTATTTTATCACCTTATTTTTACCCTTATTATCAACCCGATAAATCATCAGATTAATCCTTATAAATATGAGCCTAAAATCAACTCAATTCAGAGTGATTGATTTATTCTGTGGATGTGGGGGATTATCCCTAGGATTACACAACGCTGGCTATAATATTATTGCCGGATTTGATAACTGGAAATTTGCTATTGATCTCTATCAAAAAAATTTTAAACACCCCAGTTTTTTAATCGATTTAGGGAATTTAGAGGGAGATTTCTCAATTTTTAAAGATTTTAATCCCGATATTATTGTCGGGGGCCCTCCCTGTCAAGACTTTTCCAGTGCTGGAAAACGAGATGAAACGTTAGGACGAGGAGATTTAACCCTAGTCTTTGCGGAAATTATCGCCACAATTCAGCCTCAATTTTTGATCATGGAAAATGTTCCTCGATTTATTAAAACTCAGAAATATCAACAAGCTAAAGCTATTTTAAAATCGGCTAATTATGGGTTAAGCGAAATCATCTTAGATGCTAGTTTATGCGGAGTTCCTCAAACTAGAAAACGCTTCTTTTGGATAGGAGAATTCCGGGGAAAAGATGACCAATTCCAGCTTGATTTAAAAGCTAATTTATCTCCAAAACCCCTAACAATTCGAGACTATTTTAACCAAATCGGTAAACCCTTAGATATTGACCATTATTATCGACATCCCAGAAGTTATAAACGGCGAGGGATTTTTAGTATTGATCAACCCAGTCCTACCATTAGAAGTGTTAATAGACCTATTCCTAAAACCTATCAACCTCACCCTGGAGACTCTGCCTTAATTTCTCCTAATATTCGTCCCTTAACCACCCTAGAAAGAAGTTATATACAAACTTTTCCAGAGGATTTTATCTTCACAGGAACTAAAACCCACCTCGAACAAATGATCGCCAATGCTGTCCCGGTGAAATTAGCTGAATATGTTGGTTATTGTTTAACTGAATATCAAGAAAAATTAAACTGTTAATTCTTATTTTTAATGAGATTAAATTCTTGTAGATATCTATCTATATCTTGTTTGATTTTCTCCATCAGTGGGCATAACTCTAAATAAAGCAAACAGGAATTATGTCCATCTTTTAAGAGAGTTTCCCAATGTATTCCTTTAGTATGATTCTTGTATTCATTTAATTTGTTTTTACCCTCTTGAGAATCAATATTATAATCATTTTTTCTTTCTTCTTGATAAATCTTTACAATTTTTTTCAATAAATGCGTTACCACGCAATCATAGAGTATATGCCCTCTAATATACCAATAAATATTTTCAGGTTTAACTTCAAATTCTTCTATTAAATCATTTTCTATAGCTTTTAAATCAATGTTTTCGTATTTATTTTCTATCTCTAATTTGCATTCATTAACTCTATCCTTAAGTAATTTAATTAGACTTTCACCATTATTAGATAAATCAATTTCACTTTGATCAAATCCAAAAACAGAATTCAAATTTTTATTTGAAATTAATATTTCACTTTTTACTTCCAGACCTTGATTTTTAGCATTATATTCCTGTTTTCTGAAAAAAAACATATATAAAAAGATTTCGTATATTGTCTTTGAATAAGCTTCAAAAAATTTAATAAAGCAAAATGTTTCCTGTAAAGGCAATGAACATTTTTTAGCAATAATGTTTAAATTATAGGAAAACACTTTAAAATTTTCAATAGAATAAGCGTAAGTATGAAAAATATAAGGATGACTGTAAACAGGTTCATTTTTTAGCAAATAATCGAAGTCACTATCTACACACAAAATTAATTTTGAATTAGCATTTTTTATATTATCTTTTGTTAAAACTTTCTGTTTTCCACTTTTATACTCACTCTCTCTCGAATGAGGATAAAAAATAATTTTCAATGAAGGGGCGAATTTTCTAAATACATCTTCCCAAAATACAACATCATCTAAACCTTCAACATAAGCAGTAATATCTTTATCGAGAAAAAAAGTATTTTCTGTATCCCGATAATCAGCATCAATATATTCTTCCATAGTTTTAATCCTTAATAATATTTTTCATATCAATAACTTTATCTTGCCATCCTTTGCTAATTATACCCGGTGCATGAGTCGCAATAATAAGTTGACAATTATGATTCAGTTGTTGAATCATATCTATCAAGTCAAGTTGCCAACTTAGATGCAGTGAGATTTCGGGTTCATCCATCAAAACAATGAAGGGTTTGTTTTCCTGAAGTAAAATACTTAAAAGAATAATTAAGATCTGCTTTTCTCCAGAAGATAACTGATAAGCTGAAATCGTTTTATCATTAGATTTTCGGAATATAATCGAATTTTCTTTATCAAAATCTATTTTTTTATTTGTTTCATCGAATAGCTTATTTATTAGCTCTAAAAAACGGTTTTGATTTTGATTGATATTAGCAATAATATCATCTTTTTGTTTAAGTAATTCTCTCAGCTTGGAAAGTTCTTCAGCATTGGCGCTATCTTTATTAGATAACGCTTTAATTTCATTATCCTGATCACGAGTTTTCTCTTTTTCC
Organism: Planktothrix serta PCC 8927; assembly: GCF_900010725.2. Classification (NCBI taxonomy): domain Bacteria; kingdom Bacillati; phylum Cyanobacteriota; class Cyanophyceae; order Oscillatoriales; family Microcoleaceae; genus Planktothrix; species Planktothrix serta. The sequence goes on from NZ_LR734824.1 coordinate 183,043, forward strand.
TGGTTTCTGAGTTTTAATTGATAGCTTTTAAAATCATCTATCAACCCTTTTAAAAGATAATCTAATTCTGTTTTAATATTTTCATCTTTTTTATAGTTTTGGTTTTGAAGATCCTTGACCAGCATTTCAAACGTACTTATTTTGCACAAATTAACTTTTTTTGAAAGTGCTTCTATAAATCCACGTTCTTGATTATAAAAAATCGAACTCTCATCATCAAAATATATTTTGAATAATTCTAAATTGAATTGACGCTCAACTCCATATTTTTCATCTATTATATCTTCAATTAAATTCAATAATGTTGTTTTACCTACTCCATTTTTACCAACTAAAATATTAACTTCTTGATCAAGTTCCCAATAAATATCAAGCTCACCCCATAGTTTATCAATGGTTATCGATTTAATATATTTGATGTTTTCTTCTGTCATTTTAATTAACCTCTACAGAAATTCTGCAAAAATAGGGTTTCTTAACATTCCTTATTAATTTTAAACAACTGGCAAATTAGAAACTCAATTTCTAGGGTGAGTGTTGCGTCAATCCTGATCAATTTTTCAACTCTATATTATCAGAGGGGAATATGTTAGTCAATGTTTATTAGAAATAAATGATAATAAAGAGACATCTCGATTGACTTCATAAGTCACGGGTTTTTTATTCTTTTTAACCTTTCCTTGACTAACAGCAATATTTAACCAATCTTGTATTTGGGAGGGTCTAACTTGTAGTAATTCAGCTAAAGATTTGGCATCTTTCGGTTGTTCAAGTTGACGGATAATTAGGGGTAATACTGCTTCATAAATAGTTTGAGAAACAGGATAAACGGGTGTATCTTTCTGACTTTCGCTATTTTCAGAAGCGGGTTTAAGTTCATTTTCAGTTTGGGGAGATAACGTTAAATCTATTTCTGAATTAGGAATAGAACTTAAAGCATCTTGATCCATTGCAATAACATCAGTTATAAGTTCTTGAAGTGGACGATTAAAAGGCATTTCAGGAAAAGGTTTAGCTCCCCGATTAATTAACTGTTGATTTCCGTCTGGTATTGTTCCTTGCATTCGCACAAATACGGGAACAGTTTTGATTTTTTCTAACGCTTCAATTGCACCCGCCCAGGTTCCTCCTTGGTCTACTGAAGAACTAATAATTAACCCATAATCGGATAATCCATAAATATATTTATTCCGTCCCATAGCATTCCCCACATTAAATCCAGCATCAGGATCATAGGAAGAAATTAAGGCTAAATTTCCGCTTTTAATAAAGTTGCGATACTTGCTAGAAACCGCCGATTTTGCTAAACTATCTCCCAGGACTCCAACAACATTTCCTCCTGCATTTAAAGCCACTAACATCGCTGTTTGATCAACGCCTCTCGCCCCTCCTGAAATAATTTGTATTCCCTGTTCTGCACAAGTTTGAACAATATAATCCGTATAACTTAATCCCTCTTCATCAACATCACGGGAACCCACCACCGCTAAACCGCCTTGAGAAAGTTGTTCAAAATTTCCCACCCCATATAAAATTGCTGGGGCTAAATGTTGCAGTTTTTGTTTGAGACAGCGAGGATATTCAGGATCACTTCGTCCCAATATCCATAACCCTTGACTCGTCCATTTTTCGACCGCTAAACTTAACAGCATCCCCCGTTCTAATAAGGCAATAATCCGGTTAGGATCAAGAGGAATAATCATTTCTAGTAGCTGTTTTTTAGCCGTTTCTTCTAATAAATTTTTGGGCGTTAATTGCTGTAGTCGCAGACAATTAGCTAAGGTATTATATTCAGTTAAAGTTAACGGTTGGGGTTCGGTTTTACGATTTTGACCAAAACTGGCACATAATAATAAAATTGCTTGGGTATCGGGGGGGAGTTGATGGTTTAGCATGGGGTTTAAATTTAACTAGATTGAGATAAGGAATTTAGAGCTAAAGCGAGGGGAAAAACTTGACCACTTCCTCCTTGACGTAATAGGGCGGTAATGATAGTTAATGTCCATCGAGAATCTACAAAATCATCGATTAAAAAAACAGCACCTTTTTGAATATTTTCCCGATCAATTTGAAATGCACCATCTAAATTATGCGCTTGTTGATAACTATTACTCATCATTTTTTGAGGTTGAGTTGGGCGAATTTTTTGTACGGCTGGGAGAAACGGTAAATTTAGTTTTTGAGCTAATCTTTGAGCAAAATTCGGTACTAATTCAGAACGATTTAAGGAAGGAACACAAGTTACCCAAGTTGGCATCGGTTGGGGTTGCCATCGCTGAATCATTTCGATTACACCTTGCACTAAAGCATCATCAAAATAACCCTTTTGATATTTTCCAGTTTTAACCAATTCTCCCCAACCTGCATCCCCCCAAAGAGATAAAGCGCGACCTATTTCTGCCTTGAACCCTGGTTTGATATTACCGGAAAAGTTATAAATTTGTAAGGCTCCTTTTGACGGCCATTGTTTGCGAGGTTCAATAATTAAATCACACCGTTTTAAGTATTGAATGGCTTGATTAACTGTTTCTAAAGCAGCAGTTTCAGGGAATAATTGTTGACCTAAACAAACGGCACATTTTCCACAGGGTTGAGCATAGGGATCATCTAAGGCTGTTGATAAAAATTCCATTAAGCAAGATTGACTGTTCATATAATCTTGCATTTGAGCTTGTTCGTGTCTGCGAATTTGAGTTAATAGTTCTATTTTTTGGCTGTTAGATTGATAATCAATTGCTGTCGCATACCATTTTGTTTTTTGCTTAACAACTGGACTGGGAAATTCTAAAGAAAGTAACTTTAAAACCTTGTCAATTTGTCCTCTGGATAAATTACAATATTGTTCAAGTTCAGGAGTTGAAAAACCATTTTGAGATTGATTTAAAGCATTTAAAATCGATTGAGTATGGGCTTCTGGTGGAAAGGCGGTTTGAATAAAATAATTAATAATATCATCATCTTCATCGCCACACAAAAGAATCCCATAAGCTTGTTCAACGGCCCTTCCTGCCCGTCCTACTTGTTGATAATAATGGACAACAGAACCGGGTCTTTGATAATGAATTACAAACCCTAAATCGGGTTTATCAAAACCCATTCCTAAAGCAGTTGTTGCTACTAACGCTTTAATTTCATTATTCAAAAGTTGATTTTCTAAAGGTTCCCGTTCTTCTGATTTTCCGTGATAGGCTTTAGCATCAATTCCTTGCGTTTGTAACCATTCTGCCACTTGTTCTGCATCTCTAACCGTGAGGGTATAAATAATTCCGCTTCCGGGTAAATGGGGTAAGGTTTCTGCTAACCAAGCCAGACGACTAGCGGGGTTAGGAAGGTGAATATTTTGGAGTTTTAAACTATTCCGAGTTAAAGCTCCTCGGATGATGTGTAAATTGTCTCCCAGTTGGGTTTTAATATCCTCAACAACTCGATTATTAGCAGTTGCAGTTGTGGCTAAAACGGGAATAGTTTGAGGGAGAGCTTGTAAAATTCTCACAATGCGACGATAATCAGGTCTAAAATCATGTCCCCAGTCGGAAATACAATGGGCTTCATCGACAACAAATAAACCAATTTTTTGAGAAAGGGGAATTAAAATATTGTTTCTAAAGTCTTCATTTCCCAAGCGTTCTGGAGAAATCAATAAAAGATCAACTTCTCCGGCTAATAGTTGCGTTTGAATAGTATCCCACTGCTCTTGATTATCTGAATTAATAGTAGCAGCTTTCACCCCAATTCGTTCAGCAGCAACCATTTGATTTCGCATTAATGCTAATAGGGGAGAAATTAATAAAGTCGGGCCTGATCCTTGATCTCTTAGCAGCCGAGTTGCGAGAAAATAGACTAAACTTTTACCCCATCCTGTGCGTTGAACTACTAAAAGTTGAGAACGATTTTGGATTAAATCGGCGATCGCTTCCCATTGTCCCTCCCTAAAATTAGCTGTAGGATTATTGAGGGCTTTTCTCAGAAACAATAAGGCTTGATTTTGAAGAATTTCCGTCATATTTTTGACCTAAAAATCATTAACAGAAACCGGGTTTCTATATTTTAACTTTGGGGATTTTCTGACAAATTGCCTAACGAAAGGCTATTATTATCCTCTCGATCATTTAACTCATCTAAAATGGCGACAATTTCCCGTTCAAAAGTGACTTTAGCGCGATTCGTTTTGCCTCCAATATAAAGGCGATCGCCCTCTTTTAATGCCCAAATTTGTGAATGAGAAACATAACTCATGATCACACTAATCATTAATAATCCAAACCCTAAATAAACAAAGGGAATCCCCGGATCGGCTTTAATTTGTAATCCCGTACTCCCGACCACTTCATCAATAAATAACGTTACTCCATCGACTTCCGTTGACATTCCCTCTCGAACTGTTGAGACTAATTGACCCTTTCCGTCATAGACTAATACCGTTCCTTTTAAGTCTCTGGTTAAGACAGAAACCCCGGCGCTAAAATCCGGTTTAATCGGAATCCAAGTTCCCCAAATTCGACCTTGACCTCCGGTGTCTAAGGGTGCCATTGGTAAGCGAAATACAGGGCTTTTATTCACCCGCACCCGTAAGGCTGCAATCCCCCAATCTGCTTGATAAAAAGTCACCCCTTGATAATGCAAAGGTTCATTAACATGAATCGTTTTACGATCAACTTCTTCCCCCTGTTGATTTAAGACAGATAAATCAGAATAAAATTGATCAATTCTACCTTCAGGATCATAATCAATCCAAAATCGATTGACTTTAACCGCCCAATCTTTGGGAATTCGAGACTCAGAAAATTGTCCGGCATCTAGGATATTTTTAACTTGAAAAATATTCCCCCCTGGAACCATTTCTTGGGCTGTAAATCCCGTAATAGAACCGATAATAGAACCTGCTAAAATGATTAACATACTAGCATGAACAATAATCGGCCCTATTTTCCCGATGATTCCTCGTCTAGCATAGAGTTTATTTCCTTCTTGAAAGACTAAATAATGGCGTTTTTTTAATAAAGGTTCTAAGGCGGTTAAAGAACCTGTGGTTAATTCCGCACTCAAAGCGATATTTTTAAATTGTTTGGGTTGCTCGTAATAAACCCAACGACGGGCTGATTTTAAAGTTGGTAATTGTCGGGTAAAGGTACAGGCTGTTAAGCTACTACCAAATAAAACTAAAAGGGATAAAAACCACCAGGTTCGATAAACATGATCTAGTCCAATAAATACAAGAACTCTCCAGGTTAAAAAGCCGAATAAAGCGGGATGTTCAGGATAATTGGATTGATAAAATTCTAGGGACTGTCCCTGTTCGAGCAGGGTTCCTGAAATACTAAAAACCGCAATCACTAATAATAATAATATTGCTAATCTTAAATCCGCTAAAATGGGCAGGATCTCTTTCCTGATTTTTTTTTGAAAAGCGGTTTCTCCGGTTACTATTTTTCTGAAAAATGAAATCTCTGTATCCATTGTTATTACCCTCAATTAAGTGTTAAATGTGATGATATTTTTATGTTTAAATTAGGTGACAGGCAGGAATCTAAATAACAGCGAAAATACACCAAAACCGACTAATAAAGCCCCACTTGTGGGAGTAATCCAGCTTGACCATTTTCGCAGTTCTAGTAATTTTTTAATGGTAGCAGTAAAGGTTCCTGCTAATACCAAAGGGGCAACATAACCTACCGCATAAGCCAATAATAAAACCCCACCTAGAATCATGTCTCCTGTGGTTGAAACCCAAGCTAATAGGGTTGCTAAAACGGGGGTACTACAGGGAGAAGCAACTAACCCAAAGGTTAAACCTAATAAATAGGATTTTAAGCTATGGGGAAACTGTTTAGGTATCCATCCCATTGTATCAAAAGCAGGGAGTTGTAAAGGTAAAGCTTCTAATAAATTTAACCCCATTAAAATTGCAATGACACTCACAATAATGGGCAAACCTAAGCCAATTTGACCATAGACTTGTCCGACAAAAGACGCCAGAATTCCTAACCCCGCTAAGGTCGTTGCTAGTCCCAATGCAAACCAAGTTGATTGAATGGCGGCTTGCAGTCGATTTTCGGTTTCATACCCGCCAATATAGCCAATTGTAATCGGTAACATCGACAGCATACAAGGGGTTAAACTGGTTAACAAACCTGCAACAAAAATAACAACAATACTCCCCCAACTGATGTGAGTGAGTTGGGTTTGAACGAGATGATTTGCCAGTTGCGCCAGTTCATACAATTTTGTTTGTAGGGTTTCTAGCATGGGATGAGGTGAACAATTAGTTTCCTTTGGAATTATAACCTATTTTAACCCTGAATGATTATTCATGAATTGAACCATCTGGCATGACAGCACCTTGTAAAATTACCGTTTCTAAATTAACTCCTTCCAGGTTTGCACCTTCTAAATTAGCATTGCTGAGATTGGTAAATTGAGTCGCATCTCGAAATAATAGACTATCTAAATCTGCAAAACTCAAATTACTGTTTTCTAGGTTAGCGTATTGTAAATTAGTCCCTCGTAAGCTGGTAGAAGTTAAATTAGCTTGGGTTAAATTTGTTCCCCATAATCTTGATCCTAACAGCTTGGCTTTTTCTAAGTTAGCATGGCTTAAGTTGGCTAAAGTTAAATTGACTTCTAATAAACTAGATTGTGTTAAGTTGGCATCAGATAATTGAGCATGACTCAGATTTGCTCCTAATAAGTTGGTATTTTCTAAGTGAGCTTCTCTTAAATCTGCTCTGGATAAATTAGCATATTTTAAAGTGGCATTTTTTAAGTTAGCTTGTCTTAAATTAGCTCCTGATAAGTTAACTTTCGATAAATCAAATTCTTGTAAATTTGCTCCTTCTAAGTTACAAGGTTTCCACAGAAAAGAAGGACAAATTTTATGTTCAGTTAATTGTTCTATCGTTTTTAGATTGGCCGCCGGAGAGGAAACAGCCCAACCTAACATCAAACTCAGGATTAACCCAATTTTAATCACGAAAGCGATCACTTTCATGGCACAACTCAAATTTAATTTAATCTCAACAATTATAGTTTATCTCAAAATAGCGCCCTAAACTGTTAAAATAATTAACAATATTACCCAGAAACCGGATTTCTAATTGAACATCTTGCTCGGCAATTTGGGCCGATTCAGCAACCCAGTCTCTTATCCTTGTTTTTGTTGTTAATACTAGGACGGTGATTATGTCTAAGTTGCGTTATTTTCCTTTATTCGTTTTAGGGTTATTAATTGCTTGTCAAAAAATTAGCGATCGCGCTCCCGCAAATCCCCCCATTTCCAACCCTCAATCAACTGCTATTTCAGCTACAATTGCACCTCCAAAAACCATTGAAACAAAACCTCTATCTTCCCAACCGATTCGGATTAATTTAGAGAGTTTACCCCAACCTTTTCATAGTAATAGTGCTTCTAACCCTCCTCAAGTTATTCCCATTCCTGAAAACCCGATTTTAAATGTTCCGGTGGGATTTAAAGTTAATATATTTGCCGATAATTTAGATCAACCCCGTTGGTTAGCGTTAACTCCCAATGGCGATGTATTAGTAACGGAAACCAAACAAAACCGAATTCGATTATTAAAAGATACAAATCAAGATGGGGTAGCGGATGAGATTAAAACCTTTGCAAATAGCGAAAATAAGTTAAATATTCCCTTTGGAATGGCATTTTCCCCTGGTTATTTTTTCCTGGGAAATACTAACGAAGTTAGACGTTATTCCTATAATAATCAAGACCAACTTACGGGAACTGGGGAGAAAATAGCCAGTTTACCGGGAGGAGGATATAACCAACATTGGACGCGAAATGTTGTGGTTTCTCCTGATCATCAAAAACTGTATGTTTCAATTGGTTCAGAAACTAATGTAAGTGAAGAAAATCTTCCCCGTGCATCTGTTCAAGTGATGAGTTTAGAAGGTTCTAATCAACAAACTTTTGCTTCTGGACTCAGAAATCCTATCGGGTTAGATTTTCATCCCCAAACGCAAGAACTCTATACAACAGTTAATGAACGGGATGGGTTAGGAGATGATTTAGTTCCTGATTATTTTACTCGCATTCGTCCAGGGGAATTCTATGGATGGCCCTATAGTTATTTTACACCGAATAATCTTGATCCGCGTCATGTTAAAAATGGTGAGAGTGTTCGTCCTGATTTAGTCCAGAAAACCTTAAAACCTGATGTTTTGTTTCAAGCCCATTCGGCGGCTTTAGGGTTACAATTTTATGATGGAAATACTTTTCCTGACAACTATAAAAATGGGGCGTTTGCTGCTTTTCGAGGAAGTTGGAACCGCAACCAAGGGACGGGTTATAAATTAATTTTTATTCCTTTTAATCAAGGTCGTCCTCAAGGCTATTATCAAGATTTTTTAACGGGTTTTTTAGTGGATGCTTCTATCCCTGAAACTTGGGGTCGTCCGGTGGGGTTGTTGGTTTTACCCGATGGGAGTTTGATTTTTACTGAGGAAAGTAATGGCCGTATTTATCGGGTTCAATACTCTCCCTAGATTGTAATTAATTACGAATTACGAATTACGAATTACGAATTGCGAATTACGAATTACGAATTACGAATTACGAATTACGAAATTGATTCCGGTTTCAATTCTTGATAGAGATTATAGCTGATCTCAACTATTTTGTAGTGAGTTCTTTAGGACTCCCTTCTTCCATTTCAATCCCTGATAGGGATTATAGCTGATTTCAACCCCACCGTTGTTTAATGTGTGACGAATTTTCAGAAGTTTCAATCCCTGATAGGGATTATAGCTGATTTCAACGAATTTGGATTTGCCAAACCAGAGAGGGGTAGGAGTTTCAATCCCTGATAGGGATTATAGCTGATTTCAACCTTTAATTCCTCTCATATTTATGCCTTAAACCATCAGGGTTTCAATCCCTGATAGGGATTATAGCTGATTTCAACCCGGGAATTTTTGCCTCGCTGGAAAGGATGCGATCGTTTCAATCCCTGATAGGGATTATAGCTGATTTCAACTTTTACCGATGAAAAAACGAACTCCGAATTTTTTGGTTTCAATCCCTGATAGGGATTATAGCTGATTTCAACTTTCTTTTTTTCTCATGGTTAGTAATTTTGTAGTAGTTTCAATCCCTGATAGGGATTATAGCTGATTTCAACTTTTTTTAGGTTTTTTGTTAGGTTTTTGTGGCGTGTGGTTTCAATCCCTGATAGGGATTATAGCTGATTTCAACTGAATTCTTAAGGATGATGTATTTTTGTTGAAATTCATCTGTTTCAATCCCTGATAGGGATTATAGCTGATTTCAACAAGAAATTTCGATAAGATTCTAAAAATCTTATCCGAAAGTTTCAATCCCTGATAGGGATTATAGCTGATTTCAACCTGGGGGCTTTTAAAATAAGTGTTGGAGCCATAAAAATGTTTCAATCCCTGATAGGGATTATAGCTGATTTCAACATGGGATATAAGCGTGCAATCCCCCAGAGTTAGAGGGTTTCAATCCCTGATAGGGATTATAGCTGATTTCAACTAGCTTTTTTAAAATTCTCTCAGGTGAAAACTATTTTTGTGTTTCAATCCCTGATAGGGATTATAGCTGATTTCAACCTTCACAAATAGATCTAAGGATGTTCCTCACTGGCATGTTTCAATCCCTGATAGGGATTATAGCTGATTTCAACAGAGGGAGTTAACCCTAAGACATTTAAAGAGGAGTTTCAATCCCTGATAGGGATTATAGCTGATTTCAACGCATACAAATTCAGCATAAGCCAGAAGGATAGCAGGTTTCAATCCCTGATAGGGATTATAGCTGATTTCAACAACCGTTACCTCTAATGTTGGGAAAATATCTCTCGTTTCAATCCCTGATAGGGATTATAGCTGATTTCAACATGCAAAAATTTCTGATGAAGTTAAATTCAAAATCTTGTTTCAATCCCTGATAGGGATTATAGCTGATTTCAACGATAAAATAATCGGATTGCTTGTACAGCATCAAAATGTTTCAATCCCTGATAGGGATTATAGCTGATTTCAACTTAGAAGGGAAATCCAGAGAGTATCGCAGCTATAAGTTTCAATCCCTGATAGGGATTATAGCTGATTTCAACCAGATTGAGACAATTTATCAAAATTACGAAATTCTTTAGATGTTTCAATCCCTGATAGGGATTATAGCTGATTTCAACTGCGGAATAGATTCGCCCGAATTAAAGCAAGAAGGGGTTTCAATCCCTGATAGGGATTATAGCTGATTTCAACCCCCTTTAATAGCGGTAGCAATATCATTTTTACGTTTCAATCCCTGATAGGGATTATAGCTGATTTCAACGGTTGGAAGCCAAGCCAGATTGTTCAAGTTACTGGTTTCAATCCCTGATAGGGATTATAGCTGATTTCAACGAGTAGGACTGAAAATTCCAGGTCTAGGGGTTGAAATTGTTTCAATCCCTGATAGGGATTATAGCTGATTTCAACTCCATAATCCTTGTTTACCCTTAACGTTAGGAATTAGTGTTTCAATCCCTGATAGGGATTATAGCTGATTTCAACCCGAATTAATTGATACTTACTTAGTTTTTATATAGTTTCAATCCCTGATAGGGATTATAGCTGATTTCAACCTCCTTTAATGAAATAAGCGGTCGAGCCTTCGAGGTTTCAATCCCTGATAGGGATTATAGCTGATTTCAACTCATGATTTTGAACTGTTTAAAACTTCTTTAAGTTTCAATCCCTGATAGGGATTATAGCTGATTTCAACCTTTAACGATTAAGAATTGTGCAGTGAAAATGTTAAAAAGGTTTCAATCCCTGATAGGGATTATAGCTGATTTCAACCGTTTTCCGCCCAGATTCTTCTTAGGTTTTTCTTCGATGTTTCAATCCCTGATAGGGATTATAGCTGATTTCAACGAAACACCCCCAGTAAATTGTGGGAAAAATTTCGTTTGGGTTTCAATCCCTGATAGGGATTATAGCTGATTTCAACTGATTTTTTAGCTCTAATCATTTTGGCATCGAATAGAAGTTTCAATCCCTGATAGGGATTATAGCTGATTTCAACGTTGGACTAATGGCATAAATCCAGAATATTTTTGTTTCAATCCCTGATAGGGATTATAGCTGATTTCAACTTGAAATTTATCTAAATCACCATCGTGCGAGATTTCAGACTGGTTTCAATCCCTGATAGGGATTATAGCTGATTTCAACGATTGATAATCGTTATCACAACTATTACAACAATTCACATTAGGCGTTTCAATCCCTGATAGGGATTATAGCTGATTTCAACCGCAGGCTTCTGGAACCCTTGATATATTTAGTTTTCAAGGTGCGATCGCGCTAACCTGATCTAAGAATACCATTTCAGCCATCAACTTAGCAAGGGGTAAAAATAAAAAAACGCTAAAACCCTATTCAGATAAGGTTTTCAAGAGTTGCGCTAACCTCTTAATCATACTGAGGGGCTTCAAACCCAGAATAGATAAAGGTTTCAGACCCGAATTTCACCCCTGGGAATTCAAACAGCTATAGGTTAGCGCAATTCAGGGGATAGGGCCAAATTTAGAACTTCCCCTCAAATTATGAATGGGGACTGACGAGAATAAAATCCACTTCAGGTAAGAGGACATCCTTAACCTTACCAATACCCACAAAACCCCAGCGCTGTAAAATCGGTTTAATTTGCGAACCCGTAATCGATTCTACCGCAAACCGATCTTTCAAATCCCCAGCGTGTTTGTTTAAATAACCGAGAGCATCAAATTGTTCTGAAAATAATAACAAATAACCCGATGGACTATCCGGGTCAGGACGGGCGGTTACATAACGGCCATCGGCTCTCGCTCTAAGAATATAATAAACTTCTGAAAACATTTTAACACAATCCTGAGCTTTTAAAACAAAATTTAAACCCATTTATCCTAGTCAAATTCTAGCGTAAATCTTCTAATTTAATCCGAGGGTCAACGGCTTTTAAGAGTAAATCTGCTAATAAATTACCGATAATTAACATCACCGCCCCCATCATTAAACTCGCCATGACTAAATATAAATCTTGTTGTTGTACTGCTTGTAAGATTAATTTACCTAATCCCGGCCAATTAAAAAAGGTTTCTGCAATAAACGCTCCTCCTAATAAACTAGCAAATTCAAAGCCGACTAATGTAATTAAAGGGTTAATAGCATTGCGAAGGGCATGAATATAAATTACCCGGTTTTCGGGCAGTCCTTTTGCCCTAGCCGTTTGAATATAATCCTGACGTAAGACATCTAATAATTGCCCTCGCATTAACCGTTGTAACCCGGCAAAGCTGGTAATACTTAAAGCTAACGTTGGTAAAATACTATGCCAAGCAATATCCGCTATTTTTCCCAAAGGTGATAAATCTGGGTAGTTAATACTGGTCATCCCACCAACAGGAAATAAGGGGGAGGTTTTTTGAGCTAAAAACAATAATAATAAAGCGGTGATGAAACTGGGAAAACCTTGTCCGGTGTAACTAATGACTTGTAAAAATCGGTCAATGAAACGATTTTGATGAACAGCCCCAATAATCCCTAATGGAATTCCAATTGCCCAAGTTATAATTAACGATAAAATCGCTAATAATAAGGTAGCGGGAACTCGTTCGATTAGCAAGGAAGTGACAGAGCGTTGATTAGCGAAACTATAGCCAAAATTACCGTAACCAACAATTTGCCCTAACCAATACCAATATTGTTCCCAAGCGGATTTATCGAGGTGATATTTTTGTCGGAGTTGGTCTAAGGTTTCCGGTGAAATTTGAGGATTATTTGAGAGGTTATCTAAATAGTCTCCGGGGGCAAGCTGAGTAATGGTAAAACATAAAGCCGATGCTAAAAATAGAGTTAACAGCGCTTGTAATAATCGCTTGCCAATATAGACTAATGTTTCACTCGTCATCTTGATTTTCCCCTTTTATAACCTACAAATACCATCACGGAAAACCTATAATTATTAATCGTATTGTAACAAACTAATCACCGGAACATCGGGCAATTGTTTGCGACCCTTTAACCCCGTGAGTTCCACTACAAAACAAAATCCAGCCACCGTAGCTCCCGCTTGTTGAACTAATTCAGCCGTTGCTTTTGCTGTCCCTCCCGTAGCGATTAAATCATCAACAATTAACACCCGATGCCCTGATGAAATCGCATCTTGGTGCATTTCCAAACAATCTGTGCCATACTCTAATTCATATTCCGCCCGGTAGACGGCGGCGGGTAATTTTTTGGGTTTACGAATGGGAATAAACCCCACTTCTAATTGATAAGCTAAAGGCATTCCAAATAAAAATCCCCTCGACTCCATTCCCAGAATATAGTCAGGAGACAAAGGACGACATTTTTCGGTTAAACAATCAATTGTATACCGAAGTCCTTGGGGATCTTGTAACAGGGTAGTAATATCTCGAAATAAAATTCCAGGTTTAGGAAAATCGGGAATATTGCGAATGAGAGACTTTAAATCCATGAGTATTTTAACAAACGAGAAGATTAAATAGACTCAAGAAAATTGTCTCTCATTTTGTGCGTTCTGTCGAGTTATTTTTTAGCGTTGCGTTTAGCATCTTCTTCAGGAAAACGAATAATATCATCATTTCCTAAATATTCGCCATTTTGCACTTCAATCATCACCAAAGGAATCACCCCAGGATTTTCCACGCGGTGGGGGGTATTCATCGGAACATAGGTAGACTGTTTGGGCAGCAGTAAAGTTTCTTCTCCCCCACAGATGACCTTTGCTGTACCTGCGACAACAATCCAGTGTTCACTGCGATGATAGTGCATTTGGGTACTAATATGATAACCCGGATTGACAATAATTCGATTAATTCGGTAGCGATCGCCTTCTTCGAGTAAGTTTACCTCACCCCAAGGCGGTGTGCGCGTCGTGACTTCTTCTGAGAAGATGGGTTGTGCTGTTTTATCTTCGCTCATAATTTCGGGTTGGTAATCTATTTCCTATAGATTTTAATTCAAGGTAAAGTTTGAATTATACATCCTGTATTATATCCCAATTTACCAAGGACTGCCAATTAAGGTAAACCCAGACCAATAATAAGGATGGTTCAGAGTTTTAGCCGATAAATTTCCCAGTTCTGGTGGGAGAAGAATGGCTTGTTTTTCATCCAGTTGTAAGTAACCTTTTTCTAATTTGACCTCCCCTTTTAATAGTTTAATTTGAGCCTTTCTTAAAGCCTCAGCTTTAATTTTAGACTCCTGTAATTGCCCATAAAACGCCGTCATTAACCCCAAAGTTCCCTCATCACTGACATACCATAAACTCGCTAAAGCCGATTTTACTCCCGCTTGCACCGCTAACCCCGCAAACCCTAATTCTGCCCGTTCATCCCCCAAAGCCGTGCGACAGGACGACAATACTAACAATTCAACGGCGGGTTTATTCCATCCTAATTGTCGTAATTGATTTAAACCTAATCGTTCCGTTTGCCATAATTGAATATAGGAATTTTCAGGACTTCCGGGGTTAAATTCACTATGGGTTGCTAAATGAATAATTTGATAGGGATAATCTCGCCGTTGACGAATTAAATTATTAATCGTAAACTCCTGATTAATAAATAACTGACCCGACCACAGGGTATGAGTAATTAAATTTAACTCCGTTTCTACCGCAGGTAACGGTTGTAAATCTACAAATTGATTCGCTCCCATGGCTAAAACTTTCGTATCTTTTAGAGACTTATAACGAGTGTCTAATAAACTCAGACTAGGAATTAAACTCAAACTATATTTTTCGATTAAAAATTGTTGCCCATCATGCAGGGCTGCCATCGGTAAACTGCGTAATCCCGAATCTAAACTTAACAATAATGTTTCAATATCTCCATCTTTTAATTGAGATTCAATCGGGGCAATTAACCACCGATAAAGCTGTTGAGATGAAGCCAAATATCGATCAGAATTGCGTTCTCGTCCATTGGTAATTGCGGCTCTAAACTCCTGAACTTTCGCCATTAATTCTGCATGGGAAACTTCAACTCGTTGCAGTTTGAGTTCACCCTTCTGAGTCAGAACTACTAAGTCTAAATCCTCTTTCCTCGACATCACATAAACCACCGCCGCATGGGTTCCGGTTTCTCGATAAATGCGTTGCAAAACCGATGCAGCATCAGCCGTTGTTAATGAAAAACCAACCGCTTCTTGTCCTAAATATTCGGCAAATTCATCTCGACGTAATTCCTCTAATCCCGTTATTCCTCCCCAATTTCTATCATTTAATTGTGTCTGGTTGGGAGTTAATGACAAATTATTAATTTCATTCATCGGCAGATCTAATTTTTGTTGGGAATTAGGCGGTTTTAACCCAGGAAAACCCATCATCGCAGGTGTCCCCATCCCCGGCCCGCCATTCCCTGGAATTAACCGGGGATCAAGTTGTAGAATTGTAGGAGAGGCAGGAGAAAACGACCCCGGAGTCATACCCACAGCCGATGGGGACGTACTACTTAACACCGTTTGACCTTGAGCATTAACGCTGACATGGTTAGCAGGACTATTGAAGGAAGAACCCGTCAGCAATTGGGGTAAGGCCAAAGGATTCATCGGCACATTGCCGACGGTGGCGGTTACAGGCACTTCTAAATTCAGCATTTGCCCCATTCCTGATAATTGGACAAAATTGCCATTACCAACGGGGGTGGGTTGGGGTGCGGAATTTCCGGGTATTGAATGGGGAGAAGGTGATGTGGGATTTGTTAAAAATGTTGGGTGAGAATTAGGGGGCGAAAAAATATTATTTCCGTCCATCGGTTGATTTTGAAGCTGCATAAAATTCCCCGGCATAGCAGAGGAAGAGCCAGGGCTTAAAACCGGGGAATTATTAACGGGAACAGCCGGAAAAAAAAGTGCGGAATTTAGATGGGATTGTCTCCCAGGAGAGACAGTATGCCCATGGGGTTCTACGGGTTGAGGAACAGTACCAGAAGGAGTCACAGGAATTTGAGCTACCGCAGGAAGGGTTAGACTGTTTAAAACCAACAGTGTGATCAATCTTGCTGTTAATGGATTGGCTTTCATTTTGTCTATAGCGCTACGCGCAAGGGAACAGGGAACAGGGAACAGGGAACAGGGAATGAGTTTCAGGATTTAGAAGAGTTATAACTATAATGCGTAGTGCTATACTTTAGATATTTTAAGGGATTTACTACGGTTTAAATTAGATTTAATCAAATCTTTACGTTCAGCTTTTTAGCTTTATCAATAATTTTTAATTCTTCACAAATAATTATCCTAACCATCATCCCTGAATCTTTGGGATCTCAAGGATGATGGTTAATGGAGGGATTTTTTATTAATTAAATCCTGTTTTTAGCCATTGCTGCATTAGCTGAATTTCCGCTTCTTGGGACGTTAAAATAGCTTGCGCGAGTTGCTGCATTTCAGGACGTTTTGATTTGAGTTGAGCATCTTTTGCCATCACTAATGCGCCTTGATGATGGGGAATCATCGCAGTCATAAATCGTTGATCAAAACTCGAATCATCTGGGCCTAAATCAGCCATCATCATCATCGAATCCATCTGTTGAGAAGACATGGGCATACTATGACCCATTGCCGCATGATAAGCAATAGCATCCTTAGCTTCAGGATACCATGTTTTGCGCCATTGCTGCATCTGAGCAATTTCTTTTTCTTGGGCTTTAATGATCTCTTCGGCTAATTTTTTGAGTTCAGGATGAGTCGATTTTTGAAGTACCTGTTGAGCCATAGCAATTGCTCCTTGATGGTGCGGGATCATGGCATCAATAAAGCGTAAATCATACTCAATATCGGCTGGCCCTAAATCCATGATCATCTGATGATTTTCTGACATCATCCCGTTATTTTGAGTCAGGATTGTTTCAGAACTCACGGGAGTTGTTGTTAGGGAATTAAGGGGTTGAGAAGAGGATTGAACTGTTGTACAAGAACCCAAACTTAAGGTTAGGGAAATTCCGAGAATAGGAAATAAAAAATTAGGGGTGAATTTCATGGTTGTGATGTCAGAATTAAAAACAGAAGCGTTAATCTGTTAAGATTAAAGGGGAGTTGATCCCAAAGGTGAACTCCTTAATTTTCAGTTTGACATTAAATAATGAAATTAGGATGAAATGATCAAAAATCATCAACCCTCTCACCCTTGGAAAGTTGTGCAACCGTTGGTGGAGATTCTTTCTCCTTGGGTAACAGTGATTGCAGAACAATTACAAGATGATCAAGGCAAAATTTTAGAATATTGGCGGGTTGAAAAAGCCGATTCAGTTGTGATTTTAACCCTTCAAAATCAGACTCTTCTTTTGCCTAGACCGATGTATCGTCCAGGGGTAGGAAAAACAACCCTTGATTTTCCGGGGGGGCGAGTTCCCTCTGAACAAACCCCTTTAGAAACCGTTCCTAATATTCTCAATAAAGAGTTAGGAATTCAACCGTCTGATATTGCTACAATTATAGCATTAAATTCAGAAGGTTGGGCGATTAATAGTTCTTTTTCTAATCAAAACTTGTATGGATTTGTAGCGGAAATATTACCGGATGCTGTTGTGAATCCTGAACAAATTGGTGCAACCTATCCGATCACAAATCAGGGAATTGAAGAGTTACTCCAGGATTTAGTTTGTCTTCAGTGTCGAGGAATTTTATTAGAGTGGAAACAACAATTTAGAATAGGGAAGCAGACTTGGGATCAATGATAACAACGCGATCGCGTCCCTGTTCTTTGGCTTGATATAAGGCGGCATCTGCGAGTTGTAATAAATTATCACAGGAGTTCCCATGTTCGGGAAAATTTGACACTCCAATTGATAGGGTAATTCCTTCTAAGAAATGATAGGAATATTCCTGTTCTAAATTCTTAATCTTGAGACGGATTTCCTCTGCAATGGTTTGAGCCATTTTAATATTCGTATTCGGTAAAAGGAAGACTAATTCTTCTCCTCCATAACGATAAGCCATATCAGAACTACGGAGAACATCTTGTACTGATTGACTGACTAATTTAAGAACAATGTCTCCCGCTTTGTGCCCAAACTTATCATTAAATCGTTTAAAATAATCGATATCTGCAATTAAAATACTTAAAGATTCTTGAGTCTTTTGGGCAGAATGTAGTACCTGGGGAAATACTGTGTCTAAATACCGACGATTAAATAACCCTGTTAAGCCATCATGAATACTATCATAATGTAAGCTTTCTTCAACAATGTTACTATGTTCAATCGTTGTTTCTAAAATCAGTTCTAAATCGTTTTTTTCTTGGCGTAATATACTAACTAAAGACTGAAGGTGTTCTTGAGAGGCTTGTAACTTCAGTTGTGCTAAATAACGTTCTTGGATTTCTGCTTGTAGTTTTTCATGGGATTTCTGTAACTCAGCTTCTACTAAATCCCCATGAGCCGTTGTAATTTCTAATAAAATTTCTAGATCTGCTTTTTCCTGTCTAAGCATTTCAATATTTTGGCGAAGTTGGTTGATATAATCCAGCAGTTGTTGTTGAGAAAGGTGATCATTTTCCATTAACTTATACTTACCTTAAAAGATAAAATGATATTCACAAGAGCGAGTGATTTAATATTAATTTAAAATTGATTCAGTTTAGAAAAAATGTGTTACCTAGAGCAGGAGTTCACTCGCAGTAATCGTACAGTTTCGTCCTTTGGCTTTAGCGCGATATAATGCTGTATCAGCCGATTGAGTGATTTCCAGACTCGATAATCCATGTTCAGGAAAACTCGCAATTCCTAAAGAAAGGGTGATTTTTTGCAAAAATTGGTCGGTTTTTTCTAAGCTCAACTTTTGAATTCCTAAACGGAGTTTCTCTCCTAAACCTTTGGCTTCTTCTAGGGAAGCTCCGGGTAAAATTAACATGATCTCCTCACCTCCATAACGACAAGCAACATCCGATTGACGAATATTTTGCATCAAAAATTTGCTGATTTCTTGCAGAATAACATCTCCAGCTTGATGTCCCCAATTATCATTATAATTTTTAAAATAATCAATATCACTCATAATAATACTCAGGGCTTGTTGATGTTCCTGTGCATATTTGAGATGACGTTCTAAAGATTTTTCTTGATAACGGCGATTAAATAAACCCGTCAATGGATCTCGAATGCTAAGATTGTGGGTATATTCTTCGATAAAATCGCCATGAGTTGTTGTGGTTTCTAAGATAATTTTCAGATCATGATTGGCTTGACTCACTGTTTTTAGTAACGCTTTAAGTTGAATTTCTGAAGCTTTTAATTTGGCTTCAGCCGCTTTTCGCTCTCGAACTTCTAATTGAAGTTGTTGGTTAGATTCGTGTAATTGAGCTTCAACTAAATCAGCATGAACGGTGGTGGTTTCCAGTAAAATTTCTAAATCTAACTTTTCCCGTTTCAAGAGTTCTAACTCTTGATGGAGTGTTTCGATTTGCAATAAGAGTTCAGCACTCAAGGCTTGGGGTTCTTGCTGCATCTTTAAAGTTTTCCTTGGGTATACAAATTCTCCTGTCTAGTTTTAAGTTTTAACTGAAAATAGTAGATCAAATTAATTATTCGATTTTCAGTTCTAAAGTCGGCATTAATCGTTGTAAATTTTTCAGCGATTTTCCCTGCCAAGGAACTTTACTAGAGCCTAAAATTATTAACTTCATATCCTTTTTCTGGCGAACTTTGATCACAAATTTAGAGAGCATATTAATGCCAGAGCTATTCAAAAACTCTAACTCTTGAAGATTAATGGTAATCTGTAAAGCTTCTTCTACCAAAATATCATTGAGTAATTTAATCACCGGGTTGGTGTCTTCAAGTCCACTCAAACGCAACGATCCCGATAGGATGATTGTACTGGTGTTACTCTCATAAGTAACTTCATAATCTTCTGTTTTAAATTCTTTGATCACCATTGTTAAAATCCTAATATTTTCTTTAATTTAATTTAATTTTAAATGAAAAGTTGAACCATTGTTGCAACAGTCACAATATCGGGTTCTGTTTGAATCGTTTCAAATTTCCAGCCTAATCGAGCTAAGTAATCATTGATCATGGTTAAATATCCTAAACCAGACATGGTATCACTCTCTAAATTCTGTTCTATTTGCTGAATATACAATTCTTGGGTATCAGAATTAATCAGTTTTTCAATAAACACTTGAAAAGGTTGAACAGCATTATGAGTAATACTATTCACAACAACAAAGATTAATCTATCTGTTTTTAAATAGAGTTGAATGCTAATCGGTTGATTGAGTGTATCATCACTAAATTTCATGGCATTCTCTAATAATTCATTAGCAATAAAACTGACAGCACTTTTAATTTCAGTTTGTCGATAAAAAGCCGTTGAATCATATTCGCTTTTTGGGAAAAATGTTGTTACATAATCTGCCAGAAAATTAGCTGACAATCCATTATTCCGCCAACGTTGTTTGAGTGGTATGGAACTTGGAGAGAAACCAATAACAAGAAATTCGTTACTCAGAGGTGGAACTTCTATGAAGTCGCCAAAAATTTGGGTCATAAATCGTTTGGGTGACAACAGACAAAAAGCTACAGCACTAGCGTGCTTTTTTTTTACAAAAAATAGACGAGGGTAAAATCGAGGAAAGGCACGAAAACAACTGGAAAGTACAGCTTAACGGTTCAACTGGGTTAGAGTAAGTGTAAAAAATCTAACCCGATCAGACCTAGAGAACTTTTGTAAACTTCCCTCCTTGAAACTTTTGCTAAAAAACTGTGGCAGTTCATTGTATCATAGAATGTTAAAAGGTATTTATCAAATTTTGATAGATTAAATGAAAATTTAATCCCTACTCTTCTTGACTTAGATTACTGAACTTCTATACAAGCTGTCAAGAAACAGTTTACATCTTCAAAAAAACTCCCAAATTTTTTATTTATTTAAACTTTAATTGGGTGAGGTTAGAGATCAATGCTGACTACATTGATAACGATTGAATCACACGCTGTAAGTAAATTTGAGCTACTTGATCCGATGGATTCTCCCGCAGACAGGCTTCAAAACATTGAGCAGACTCAGGAAATGCTTCCAGATGATATAGCGTTAACGCCTGCTCAAATAAGGTCTTAGTTGCCACTTTTTTTTGATATAAAATTGGGGGATCAGCATCAAAAATCTCAAAAACTGATACCATTTCTGATTTGCCTTTAACTCTAACTTTATCAATCACTCGGAAGCAATAAACATTGGGATCTTCAAGACGTAAAAATGTATGTTCACTAATTAATAAAGGAATCCCATACCGTTTACTTAATTCCTCTAATCGAGATCCTAAATTTACAGCATCACTAATCACGGTACTATCCATTCTATGTTGTCCACCGACGATCCCCAGCATTAAATCCCCTGTATTAATGCCAATCCCAATAGAAATAGGAGGACGCTCAGGACGTTGACGAGTTAGGTTATATTCCGTTAACCGTTGTAACATTGAAATCCCCGCTTTTACGGCATCATCAGCACTCCCTCCAAATAATGCCATAATGGCATCACCGATATATTTATCAATAAATCCTCGATTTTCCGTAATGGCAGGTTCCATGCGAGATAAATAGGCATTAATAAATTTAAAATTATCTTCAGGAGTCATTTGTTCAGACATTTGGGTAAAACTGCGAATATCTGAGAATAAAATCGACATTTCTTTTTGAACAGCATCCCCCGATTTAACATCAACTAAACTTTCATATCCTAAAAACGATAAAAATTGATTCGGCACAAATCGTCCCGCCGCATCCGTCAATTGTTCTTCTTCATCTAAAGCGAGTTCTAAGTTACAATTAATCTCAAACATTTCTTCAATAAACTGTTGTCGTTCTTCCTCCGCACGGCGGCGTTCCGTAATATCTTGAAACACTCCAATCGCATAAACAATTTGTCCTGATTCATCATAAATCGGGGTTCCCCAGGTTTGTAATGGAACAATTCGGTCTAAGTGTTCAACTTCTAATTTATCAATGCTGCCTATTCCCTCATGCAACGCTTTGAAAATTGGTAAATTCTCCAAAACATAGGGGTTTTTTGTTTCTGAGGGCGAATTAGAATAAACATTCAATTGTAAAGGCGGATCACTAAATAAAATTTCGGCTCCCAATAACTCTTGAACGACTTGATTTGTATAATATAATTTTCCCGTAGCATCCAGAACAATAACCCCTAATGGGATGGCTTCTAAAAGTTGATACAGTCGTTGATTTTGTACCCGCAATTCTGCCATTAAATCTAAATTTTCTGTTTTGAGCCGTTGGTTGAGTAAGGTAATTTCTCGATAAGCTTGAGTTAATTGATTTTTCTGAAGTTCACTAATTTTCTTTTCGGTTTTTAGTTGATTTAAACTGTCTTTTAATTGCATTTCTTTGTGTTGAAGCAAGGCAAGTTTTTCTTCCAAACCTGCATAGAGACGGCGTAATTGTCGGGTCATGCGGTTAAAGGCGATCGCTAACTGTCCAATTTCATCATCAGTAATCACCGGAGCAACTAAGGTAAAATCCCCATCGGATACTTGAATTGCTGTTTCAGTAATGGCTAGAATGGGGCGAGTAATTTGTCGAGCGAGAATATAAACGCCAATCGCTAACAGCACCGCCGAAGTTAATCCCACCGATAAAATAATCCAAGCCAAGCGATGAGCCGGAGCATCGGCTTCGGATTGGTGCATTTCTACTAATAAAGCCAATTGCTGCTGATCCAACCACCGATAGACTCCAATCACCGGAATTCCGGCATAGTTTAAATACATTTTATGGCCGTCTTTTCCAGCTAAAGCGGCTTCAATTCCTAAGCTATTCACTCTGATCGGAAAGTCATTTCGACCAAAGCGTTCGGCGGTGACAAACATCTGAGATCGATCCACTAAATAGGTTTCTCCACTCTTTCCTAAACCTGTTTTATCAAAAACAATTTCTTCCATTTTTTTCAGGTTGAGATGGGCCACCAATACCCCAAATATATCCTGATCACTTCCCTTTAGCGGTGTCGAAATCGTTAAAGTCGGTTTATTGGTGTGCGATGAAAAATAAACATTTTGTACAAAAGTATGATACCGACCTTCTTGGAAATATTTTTCTTTAAATCGATATTGACGTTCAGACTGGGGATCAGTCGAAAAAATAATTTGCCCTCCAGTGGCCGTCAAAAGCTGAACTTCCAGCAATTCCGGCTTGGCTGCTAGTGCGGAAGCCATATATTGCTTGATTTGAGTATAGGCATCCCTCCATTCTTGAGAGCTAGAATTAGCCGTCAATAGAATTTCTGCGGCTGTTTGGAGATCGGGTAATTGTGCCAGAGAGACAGTAGCATTTTTTTGGTTCTCCACCCAGAGATTTAAAGCTTCTTCTTTTAGGGTAGCCGTCACTTCCAATCGGTCAAACACCAGTTGTTGAATGGAGGTTTTAGCACTTTGAAACGCAATCGCCCCCATAAAGAAGACGGTTAGTACAGATAACAGTAAAAAATAGACCACAAGCCTGGACATCAGGCTTTTTGTCCAGAATTTCATTCAATTGGCCCTTGATCACCTGTCACAACTGAAATTTTTAAAGTACAAGACAAAACTCATAAATCTCTCAATGGTTAAGCAAGCGAGGATTTTGCTGTTTGCTTCGGGCTTCTACCAAGCTCGACGGCGAAGAACATTCCCCAGGAGTTAATTCCCTAAAGACGTACAATGATAGCGCGTCTGCACCCAGCTTACTGAATGATTCGGCGTATTTATTTGCCTAAATTAATAGTATATTCAATCTCTGGATAATAAAAATCTCAAGTACAAGTTAGGGGATGCAGTTCAGACCCAATTTTTGGCTAAATTTCTTCAATCACTGATTAAAATTCCTCATAAACGTGTCTATCAACCTAAGCAACAAAATTCACTTTCGCAATTGGCGCGGCGACCTATTTGGGGGATTAACCGCCGCCATTGTTGCCCTACCCTTAGCCCTAGCCTTTGGGGTAGCCTCCGGTGCGGGGGCGATCACTGGCCTCTATGGGTCAATTATCGTCGGCTTCTTTGCTGCCCTGTTTGGGGGTACTCCCGCCCAAGTTTCCGGCCCCACAGGGCCAATGACCGTGGTGATGACGACGGTGATTGCTGCCTTGGTCGCCCGTCACCCGGACACGGGACTAGCAATGGCCTTTACCGTTGTGATGTTAGGGGGACTGCTGCAAATCCTGTTTGGGGTGATGCGTCTGGGACAATACATCACCCTGATGCCCTACACGGTCATTTCCGGCTTTATGTCTGGAATTGGGGTGATTATCATTTTGCTACAATTGCCGCCCTTGTTGGGACATACAGCACCGGGTGGGGTGATTCCCATCCTACAACAACTACCCCTGTATCTGAGTCAGCCCAACTTCGTCGCCCTGGGGTTAGGACTACTGACTTTGCTGATTGTCTTTTTTGTCCCTCCCAAATTCAATCGGATTGTGCCCTCGCCCCTGTTGGCTTTAGTAACTGTTACCCTGATCTCGGTGGTTGTGTTTGGCAATGCCAATTTGGAGCGGATTGGCGAGATTCCCAAGGGATTACCGACCCTGCGAATGCCGACCTTCAGTGTCCCAGAGTTGGCAGATATGCTGCGCTATGGCTTGATGTTAGGGGTTTTAGGATCGATTGACTCCTTATTAACCTCCTTGGTTGCGGATAGCATTTCTCGGACTCAACATGACTCGGATCAGGAGTTGATTGGTCAAGGGATTGGCAACTTCTTAGCTGGATTATTTGGAGGCTTACCTGGTGCGGGGGCAACCATGCGGACTGTAGTGAATGTCCAAGCGGGAGGTAAAACCCCCCTATCGGGAATGATTCATGCTGTAGTGCTGTTGGTCGTTGTGTTTCAGGCTGGCCCCTTAACGGCTCAAATTCCTAATGCGGTGCTGGCGGGGTTACTGCTGAAGGTGGGGATTGATATTCTCGATTGGGGCTTTATCAAGCGGGCTCCGCGTATTTCCTTAAAAGGCACGGGATTGATGTATCTGGTGCTGTTTTTAACGGTATTTGTTGATTTGATTACGGCGGTATTGGTGGGGGCATTTATTGCCAATGTGTTAACGATTAAACGGTTGAGCGATCTCCAAAGTGATAATATTCAAGCCATTACTGACCCGACGGATTCCCATAACTTGACCCTCGCCGAACAAGAAATCCTCACCCAAGCCAATGGGAAGATCTTGCTGTTTCAGTTGGGGGGGCCGATGAGTTTTGGGGCGGCGAAAAGTATCTCGCGGCGGATGTCTATGGTTAAAAACTATGAAGCCCTGGTCTTAGATTTGAGCAAAGTTCCGACTATTGGAATTACATCGGCACTGGCGATTGAATCGATTGTACAGGACGAGATCAACCATCATCGCCATGTCTGGATTGTTGTTATCCCTGGACAGGTGAAACAGCGAGTGGAAAAACTGGATTTGCAACGCTTCTGTACTTGTGATCAGACATTGGGAGACTCATCCTCAACCCGCTCTAGCCAAATTAATCAGTTAGAAAACCGTTTACAAGCCTTGGAATCTGCTTTAAAAATGTTGCAGCCTTGAGATTCCTGCCTACCTTTGTAGGTTATCTAAAATTGTTTTGATCTCAACCTAATTTTTTCTACGATGTCAAGACCAACTGTCTATTTAGCGATTACCAATCATGGATTTGGTCATGCTGTGCGATCTGCTGCTGTCGCCAATGAAATTCAAAAGCGTTGTCCTGATGTGTTATTAATTTTAGTGACAACAGCCCCTCGATGGTTATTAGAGTCTTATATTGAGGGGGATTTTATTGTCCGTCCCCGTGCTTTGGATGTGGGGGTGGTGCAGTCTGATAGTTTAACAATGGATCAAGCCGCAACCCTACAGCAATGGCAACAAATTCGTCAACAAGAACGTTCAATTATTGCCGGGGAAGTTGGTTTTATTAAACAAAATCAAGTTAATTTAATTTTAGCCGATATTCCCCCCCTCGCTACCCAAATTGCTCAAGCTGCCGGAATTCCTTGTTGGATGATGGGTAATTTTGGCTGGGATTTTATCTATCGAGATTGGGGGGAAGAGTTTATAGAATTAGCGGATTGGATTGTCAGTTGTTTTAGTCAGTGCGATCGCTTATTTCGCTTTCCCCTCCATGAATCCATGACGGCTTTTCCCCATCAAATTGATGTCGGTTTAACCGGAGGAAATTCTCGGTTTAATTTAGATGATTTACGAGAAAAATTAGCTATTACTACTCCCCCGGAAAAAACAATATTATTAACCTTTGGAGGTTTGGGATTAACGGCTCTCCCTTATTATAATATTGAACGGTTCTCTGATTATACATTTATTAGTTTTGATCCTAATTTACCTCGGTTTCCGAATTTAATTCAAGTCAGTAACTTTCTAGAATTACCCGATATTCATTCCCATCTGTTTCGCTTGCGTCCGGTAGATTTAATGCCTCTATGTGGACGAGTTATTTCTAAACCAGGATATAGTACCTTTGCGGAAGCATTACGCTTAGATATTCCCATCGTTTCTCTGACCAGAGATGGATTTGCTGAAGCCCCTGTTTTATTAGACTGGTTGCAAAATTATGGGACTCATCAAATTATAACGGCGACGGAATTCTTTGAAAAAGATTGGGATTTTCTGCATCAACCTGTACAAAAACCTCGCTTATCTCAAGAATTAGATAAAAATGGCAATGAAGCCATCGCTCAAGGGGTGGTTGACTATCTTTTGAATTCACTTTAAAATTTAAGGGGAATAAAGCCCTGAAGGGCTTACTACGGGTTTTAATTATGACTCATTATCAAGAAATTTTGGATATTCAAACCAGTGGTAAATCATTTTCTAATATTACCCATTATGTGCAGGAAGTTGTTAAAAATTCTGGGCTAAAAATTGGAATCTGTCATTTATTTTTACGCCATACTTCCGCGAGTTTAATTATTCAAGAAAATGCTGATCCTGATGTTTTAAGAGATTTAGAGAACTTTTTATCAAAATTAGTTCCTGAAGGTAATTATTATATTCATGATGCGGAAGGTTTAGATGATATGCCTGCCCATATTAGAACAGTTCTCACCCATACTTCTGAACAAATCCCCATTGCTCAAGGACGATTATTATTAGGAACTTGGCAAGGAATCTATGTCTGGGAACATCGTCGCCATCGTCATAACCGGGAATTAGTCGTACATATTATGGGGGAATAATATTAACACATTATTTTAGGGGAATTATAGGTTATAATTTTGATTAATTGGAAGCCTCACAAATAAATTGGAAGTCGATAGAAACAATAATTGATGAAAATCGTAGTCGCAAGTTATTTTCATAATCTATAGCAATCCCAAATAGGTTGTAATATTTTATCGTAGGGGTTTGGTTTCCAAACCCAGGCGCAAAGAGGGTTTGGAAGGACATTACCCCTACAGAACTTTTCCATTTAGAAGAGGAGTTTCCCGGTCGTTACGTCGTTATTAGTACAACCAATATCAAGCATTTAGGGTTGTTTTCCAATGCTCAAGAATGGCAAGATATTAGTTATTAAATCTCTAGTTACAGTGGGGTGAGTCAGTGAATTCCTTCTAACTCACCCCACCCCAAAACTTACAAACTAGACATCACTTCTCTAGCGGCTGCTAAAGTTTTATCAATATCTTCATCCGTATGAGCTAAAGACGTAAACCCGGCTTCAAATTGAGAAGGAGCTAAATAAATTCCCCGTTCTAACATTCCCCGATGGAAACGACTAAATTTAGCTAAATCGGATTTTTTCGCATCCTCATAATTATGGATTGGCCCTTCAGTAAAGAACAAGCCAAACATTCCACTAATTTGTCCGCCACAAGCCGCATGACCTGTTTCTTTGGCTATTTTTAACAACCCCGCACTTAATTTTTTGGTGATTTTATCCAAATATTCATAAGTTCCAGGTTTTTGCAATAACTCTAGGGTTTTTATCCCTGCTGTCATCGCCAACGGATTTCCTGATAAGGTTCCCGCTTGATACATCGGGCCAGCCGGAGCCACCATTGACATAATATCCCGACGTCCGCCATAGGCCCCCACAGGTAAACCGCCGCCAATGACTTTCCCCAATGTGGTTAAATCTGGTGTCACCCCAAATTTCTCCTGAACCCCGCCATAAGCAATGCGAAACCCGGTCATCACCTCATCAAACACCAATAAAGCCCCATTTTCCTTGGTCAGAACTCGTAGACCTTCCAAAAATCCGGCATCAGGAGGAATAAAACCAGCATTGCCTACAATCGGTTCTAGGATGACTCCCGCAATTTCGCCCGGATTTTCATTAAATAGCTCTTTGACCGCTTCTAGGTCATTGTAAGGGGCGGTGAGGGTACTAATGGTAACGGCTTTAGGAACTCCAGGAGAGTCGGGTAAACCTAAGGTAGCGACCCCGGAACCCGCTTTCACTAAGAACATATCTCCATGTCCGTGATAGCAGCCTTCAAATTTAATCAGCTTATCCCGTCCGGTGAAGGCTCGCATCAAACGCAAGACCGACAAACAGGCTTCCGTTCCCGAATTGACAAATCGTACCATTTCCACGCTAGGAACGGCATCAATCACCATTTCAGCTAAAATATTCTCTAATACGCAAGGAGCCCCGAAACTGGTACCTTTTTCTAAGGCTTCTTTCAAGGCGTTGATCACATCGGGATGGGTATGACCGCAAATGGCAGGCCCCCAGGAGCCAACATAATCAATATATTGATTCCCGTCAACATCCCAAGCATAAGCGCCTTTGACTCGCTCAAAGACAATGGGTTGTCCGCCGACCGACTTAAACGCCCGCACAGGAGAGTTTACACCTCCCGGCATAATTTTTTGGGCGGCGGCAAAGATTTCTTCTGATTTTGTGGTTGTTAAGGGTATGGTCACTCTGAGATAATCTCCTTAAAGGTCTATTGTTTGGGTGGATGCGTTAAAAACGATCAGAATATGGCTTTTACTAGGTATAGCCAAACCAACAAGATGATATTGTAGTCAAGTTAGGGATCTGGTTGTATTGGGTAAATTTATGTCACGGTTAAAACCCCTAGAGTTAAGCCTGTTGAGTGGGATTGATACAATTCGTTACAACGAAA
Source organism: Planktothrix serta PCC 8927 (assembly GCF_900010725.2). Lineage (NCBI taxonomy): Bacteria > Bacillati > Cyanobacteriota > Cyanophyceae > Oscillatoriales > Microcoleaceae > Planktothrix > Planktothrix serta. Next base: position 212,142 of record NZ_LR734824.1, read on the forward strand.
AAGGATTGATTCTAGCCGTTATCCAAGATTGTTTAGAAGGAACGGTGTTTACTTGGGTTTGGATGAATGCAGAAACCTTAGAAAAAACTTTAACCTCTCAGCAAGTTTGGTATTGTCAAGATCCAGAAATTCTGCTCTGGAATTCGGAAATTTTTGTCAACGAAATTCGCTACATTGATGAGAACCCGATGATAATTATTGGGGTTGAAGCACAGCATCAGGAGTTATCAGGAAATACGTTATCGGGATTATTTGATGTGATTTGCGAACGTCGAGACTATCCACAATTAGAATCTTACACTTGTAAATTATTAGCCGGAGGAGATAATAAAATCCTCAAAAAAATTGGGGAAGAATCTGCTGAGGTGGTGATGGCTTGTAAGGACAAAGATAAAGATGCGATCGCCTCAGAAGTTGCGGATTTATTTTATCATACTTTAGTGGCTTTAGCCTACCACCATGTTGATTTAAGAGACGTTTACCAAAAGTTAGAAGAACGCCGAAATTGACATTCTCCACTAAACTAATACTTCAATACTTATTATTTTTTTGTCATTACTATTAAATAGTAATATCGGTGGCGGAACTGGGGATCAGAAAACTCTCCGGTGCATTTTACTTAAATCCACCATAAATAAATGTAAAAATCCCCTAAAAACTGCCTCAAACCCCGAAAAAACAGGATTTTTCTGAAACGGTATCCAGTGTTACCCTAGATAAATTTGGTGAAATCTACTATAATTAAAGGGACAACACTCACCAAGGAGGCGACGCTATGAGTACCGTCCTGTCTGCTCTTAACGTTCAGGAAACCTGGGAAGACCCCGACCTGAATCTTACCCCTGATGATTATAGTCTATTGACCGACCTCTACCAACTGACGATGATTGCCTGTTACACCGGGGAAGGACTCGACCAACGACAGGCCAGTTTTGAACTATTTACGCGAAAATTGCCAGAGGGGTTTGGCTATTTAATTGCGATGGGACTGGCCCAAGCTCTCGAATATTTAGAGAAATTCCGTTTCACTGAAGCCCAACTTCACGCCCTCCAGTCTACGGGACTGTTTACCCACGCTCCCCAGGAGTTTTGGTCACTGCTGGCTACCGGACGCTTTACTGGGGATGTGTGGGCGGTGTCGGAAGGGACGGCTATTTTTGCGAACCAACCCTTTTTGAGAATAGAAGCTCCCCTGTGGCAAGCTCAGTTAATTGAAACTTATCTATTAAATACGATTAATTATCAAACCTTAATTGCTACCCGGGCAGCGAGGTTGCGGGATGTGGCGGGGCCAAAAGCGACGTTATTAGAATTTGGCACTAGGCGGGCTTTTAGTCCCCAGGCGTCTTTGTGGGCGGCGAGGGCGGCTTTAGCTGGAGGGTTGGATGCGACCTCTAACGTTTTAGCGGCGTTGAAATTGGGCCGGAAACCGACGGGAACGATGGCCCATGCGTTGGTGATGGCAATTTCGGCTTTAGAAGGGTCAGAAACTCAAGCGTTTACGGCTTTTCATCGCTATTTTCCAGGGGCGCCTTTATTAATCGATACCTATAATACAATTGATGCCGCCCGGAAACTTTCAGAACAGGTAAAACGGGGGGAAATTGAGTTAAAAGGGGTGCGTTTAGATTCGGGGGATTTAGTTAGTTTATCACAGGAAGTGCGATCGCTTTTACCGAATATTCCGATTTTTGCCAGTGGCGATTTAGATGAGTATGAAATCGCCCGTTTACAAGCAGCTGGGGCGATTATTGATGGTTATGGTTTGGGGACAAAATTAGTAACGGGAATTCCAGTAAATGGGGTTTATAAGTTAGTTGAAATTCAGGGAAAACCCGTGATGAAGGAAGCTACGGGAAAGGTGACTTATCCAGGGAAAAAGCAAATTTTTAGAACCTTAAAACAGGGTCAATTTATCGCTGATGAAATTGGGTTAATTACAGAACCAATAAAAGCTGAATCTTGGCATTATTCTAATGTGCAATCAATATTTCCGTCACGGATACCGTTAATGCGGTTAGTGATGAAGCAAGGAAAACGACTTTATTCCACAGAATCGTTAACAGAAATTGCTGAACGCACGGCAAAATCCGTTGCCAGTTTACCCTCAGAAACCCGATGTTTAAATCATCCGGTTTCCCCGACGATTCAAATTTCTCCAGCGTTACAAAAATTAACAGAAACCACCCGTCATTAATTGTTGTAGAATGGGAACAATCCACAGGAAACTGCTACCTATTGAAACCGATAATTGATATCAGATGGGGGTGAGAGTGTCAAGCGTCCTACAAATGGGAAGGGATGGATAAATGATGATAGGGAGGAATCAATTTTAAATATGAAAAAATCAGCTATTTTATCCGGTTTAATGGGGGTTTGTGTCGGTGATGCTCTAGGCGTTCCCGTAGAATTTTCTAGCCGCCAAGAACGTCTTCAAAATCCGATCACAACTATGACGGGACAGGGAACCTATCGACAACCTCCGGGCACTTGGTCGGATGATAGTTCGTTAACATTATGTTTAGCAGATAGTCTCTGTCAGGGATATAATTTAAAAACGATCGCCGATTCTTTTAGTCGTTGGCGCTATCAGCAAGAATGGACACCTCATGGCGTGGTATTTGATATTGGCGGAACAACAAATCAAGCCATTAGAAATATCTTAAATGGGGTTAATCCTGTGGAAGCGGGAGAAACCCATGAACGCAGTAATGGAAATGGTTCATTGATGCGAATTTTACCGATGGTGTATTTAGCTTCCACCGTTTCTTTCTATCAATTAATCCAGTGGGTTCATGAATGTTCCTGTTTAACCCATGCTCATGTCCGATCTCAAATTGGTTGCGGGATTTATATTAGTATTGCGGTTAAGTTACTCCAAGGTTTAGATCTAAAATCGGCTTACCTTGAAGGAATAGAAGCCGTAAAACCGATTTATTATCATCCCAGTTTAACTGTAGAAACTTCTCGGTTTGAACGGGTTTTAACAGGCAAAATTGATCAGTTATCAATGGGTCAAATTGAATCCAGTGGCTATGTGATTCATACCTTAGAAGCGTCTTTATGGTGTTTATTAACGACATCTTCTTACGCTGAAGCCGTTCTCAAAGCCGTTAATTTAGGAGAAGATACCGACACGACCGCAGCCGTAACCGGAGGTTTAGCAGGACTCTATTATGGGTGGGAAAATATTCCCTCAGAATGGGTGGAACAAATTGCTCGCAAAGATGATATTATTGCTTTAGCTGATCGGTTAGAACAAGCGATTTTCTCAACAACTGAGTCCTGATTTTGTTAAGAAAGGTGAGTTAAATTCAAACCCAAAAATGACTAAAATTGCCCTATTTGGAACCAGTGCAGACCCTCCAACCGCAGGACATCAAGCCATTCTATTTTGGCTGTCTCAACGGTTTGATAAAGTTGTGGTTTGGGCATCGGATAATCCCTTTAAAACTCACCAAACATCATTAAAACATCGCATGGCAATGTTATCATTATTAATTGAGGAAATTAACACCTCTAAGCAAAATATTGCTCTGCATCCTGAATTGAGTCATCGCCGAACCTTAGAAACCTTAAAAGGAGCTAAAAACTATTGGCCTGATGCAGAATATACCTTAGTTGTGGGTTCAGACTTAGTACAACAAATTCCCCATTGGTATCAAATAGAAACCCTGTTAAAACAGGTACAATTATTAGTGATTCCTCGACCCGGTTATCAGGTAGAAGAAACAGATTTAGAGCCTCTGCAAAGCTTAGGAAAAAAAGTTAAAATTGCCACCCTGACAGGTTTACCCGTTTCCTCAACAAACTATCGCCAGACCGGGGATATTGATGTCTTACCTTCTCCTGTACAAGCCTATATTAACCAAGAACAGTTGTATGAGTATACCCGTTAAAATTTTAAGATGAATCTGGAAACTAAAATTAATCTGACCATAATTTTTTATTGATTATTATTTTAATTTAAGTCATGAAAAGATTATACCCAGACGGCAAAATTTTTCAAAGTAAAAACTTATTCTTGGGAGATATAAATGGTTGGAAAAACTCAAAAAAAAGTATTATCGTCCCCATTAGAAAATTTTAAGGTTGGAGTTGATAATGTAATTTTTTCCGTTGATACTGGGCAAAATCGTCTCTTGGTTTTATTGGTAATGCGACAAGAAGAACCCTTTATTAATACTTGGAGTTTACCGGGAACTTTAGTTCAACAAGGGGAATCTTTAGAAGATGCAGCCTATCGAATTTTAGCCGAAAAAATTCGGGTCGAAAATTTATATTTAGAACAATTATATACCTTTGGCGGGCCAAATCGTGATCCCAGAGAAGCCCCAGATAGTTATAATATTCGTTATTTATCCGTGAGTTATTTTGCTTTAGTTCGGTTTGAAGAAGCCGAATTAATTGCGGATAAAGTCACAGGAATTGCTTGGTATCCTATTGACAAAATTCCCCAGTTAGCTTTTGATCACAATCAAATTTTAGAATATGGTTATCGTCGATTACAAAATAAATTAGAATATAGTCCGGTTGCTTTTGATGTGTTACCAGAATTATTTACATTAGGGGATTTATATCAATTTTATACAACAATTTTAGGCGAAGGTTTTTCCGATTATTCTAATTTTAGAACCCGGTTACTGAAGTTAGGATTTCTTTCGGATACGGGAGTAAAAACATCACGGGGAGCGGGTAGACCTGCAAGTTTATATCGATTTGATGCGGAAGCTTTTGCACCCTTAAAAGATAAACCTTTAGTATTTGTTTGATCTTGGCTTCTAACTCCCTATTTTTTAAAATTCTACCTAGAATTCCTCTCTGATTTCAAGGGGAGGTTGTTCTCTCGATTCCATAAAATCTTCAGAAAATAGATTTAAACTTTCAAATAAAGATTGCCAAGGATGATCTTTAGGAATTAAAATTAAAACATTTCCAATTTTTTTGAGATAAACTTCATCTCCAGAAAATTGATATTCTTCGGGTAAGACTAGAGTTTGTTCATTGCTATTTTTTAAAAGTTTAGCAGTATCCATTGCTTTAATATTATTGAATGTGGGTTAATATTATTATATCAAATATAAGGGTTTATTGGCTTAGTATCAAACAGTTGTGGGGTCAGAGTCGGTATCAGGAATAAAGAATTTTGTTGACAACAGGTAAATTAAGGTATACTAATGTCTGAATTTCCTCCCCTATAATCTCAAAACCTATTGCATGGCATGACCACCTTAAATACTGTTTGGCAACAATTTACCCTACAAAACTTACTCATCTACCAATGGCGGAATACCAGTATTCTCTATCGCTTAACGGGAGTTTTACACCAATGGCGACAGGGAAGTTGGTTATTGCAGTGGGGTGAACCCTTGGGGGCATTATTAATCACTATTGTATTCGGTTTAGCTCCTTTTGTGGGAACTGCATTAATAGGGGTTTTATTAATCGCTTGCGCCGCCTGGTGGCTATTATTAACTCTTACCGATGAACCTTCACAAACAGCCTTTACTCCGATTCATTTAATTGTTTTATTATATTGGGGAATTGCTACCATTGCAACGGCTTTATCTCCGGTTAAAATGGCGGCATTGAGTGGGTGGATTAAATTAACTCTTTATCTAATTTTATTCGCTTTAATGTCAAGGATATTGCGATCGCCTAAAATTCGTTCAATTTTTATTACTATCTTTTTACTAACGGCTTTAATTGTCAGTGTTTATGGTTTAAGACAATGGTTTTCTGGGGTAGAAGCCTTAGCGACTTGGGTTGATCCCACCTCTCCCCAATCCAAGTTAACACGGGTTTATAGTTATTTAGATAACCCCAATTTATTAGCTGGATATCTATTACCCGCAGTGGGTTTAAGTTTAGCATCATTTTTTGTTTGGAGGGGAATTTTACCCAAAGCATTAGCATTAACAATGATTGTTGTTAATTCCTCCTGTTTAGTCTTAACTTTTAGCCGAGGAGGATGGATTGGATTAGTCCTATTAATATTTGCCTTTGCCATTCTATTATTATACTGGTTAAGTATTCAGTTTTCTCCCTTTTGGCGACAATGGGCTTTACCCCTGGGTTTAACGGGATTAACCGTTTTTCTATTATTTGCAGTGCTATTTGTTCCCCCAGTTCGAGATCGGGTAGCGAGTATTTTTGCCGGACGGGGAGATAGTAGTAATAACTTTAGAATTAATGTTTGGATGTCAGTAATTGAGATGATTAAAGATCGTCCAATATTAGGAATAGGCCCTGGAAATGTTGCCTTTAATAAGATTTATCCCCTTTATATGCAGCCTCGTTACACCGCTTTAAGTGCCTATTCAGTAATTTTAGAAATTACTGTTGAAACTGGAATTATTGGTTTAAGTTGTTTTCTCTGGTTATTAACCGTTACCTTTAATCAAGGATGGGTGCAATTAAAACGACTTCGAGAGTTAGGAAATTCCCAAGGATTTTGGTTAATGGCTGCTATTTCTACATTAGTGGGAATGTTGGGTCATGGGTTGGTTGATACGGTTTGGTATCGTCCTCAAGTCAATACTTTATGGTGGTTAATGATTGCGTTAATTGCCAGTTATTATCAACCGAAACCCCAAATTTTATCCGATGAAGTTCAGACGGATTAAAATCCCTAATTCTTTTTCTCCTGCGTTAATCTCAATCCATCTAAAAATCGGGTATTCAAGGGTTATCCAATCCTCATTAATGCTTCTAATTCTTGGGTGATTGTGTGTTCAAGATTTTCTAATACTGAGGGAGGAATCAGCTTTTGAATTGAAGACCAAAGCTCCTGAGCTTTTTTAGAGTTATGCTGGGAATAGAATACACCAGCAACCGTAGAAGTAGAACCGTAGCAGAACAAGAATTCCATAGTCAGATTCTCACAAATTGATGATGTTTACCTGTACAAAGTAAACAGCAAATTGTCTGAATTTCCACTCATCCTTGTGCTAGTTTGCGATGTGATCCCGCAACAATTCTACACCCAACGTTTCAGCCCCGGTCAATTGGTCTTAACCGCCCAACTCCTGGGGACAATTTCTCAAACTGGCACAATCCCTGGGGTATGACTCTAATTTATAGTGTTTTTCTCACTTGGCACAACAAAATAGGTGTTAATAGACATCGGCCTGTAAGAATTAAAATCCTCAAAATCAGTGAATTTACAGGGATTTGATCCCCGGTCATAGCAGGTCTAAGTAATTTACCGTAGAGTCTCTTCCATTTTGAATAAAAACCTGTATTATATGTAAGGTAAACAAGGAGAAATCTTACAACTTCCTTAAAAACTGAGGAAAGTTGTGTTTTCTGAATGGTAGGTCAGAATAATCCAGGAAATTCCTTTTGTCTGATTGACAAAAGGGTTTTGCTTGAGTTAAAAAGGGCTTTGATGAGTAGGGTGTTTTTATTCCCAATCTTTCCTAATTTCTAGCTTGAAGTTCAGGAACTGGGAGAAAACACTTTGAATCGGGTTCTATAGACGTCAGGGGAATATAAAAAGTGACTTTAATCAGGATCAATTCAGGATTTTTAGGAATCAAGAGTCCTCAATTGAATAGCTGAAAGTCGCTTCCAAATATTACCCTAAAATCCAGGCGGGTTAAATCTCAATCCAGGTTTAATTTCCAACTGACTATTCAGAAACATCCCTCAAATTAAGGTGTGTTTTTTCTCAATCTTGTCACTCACTTATTTTCCCTTTTCTTGAGACATCCTATGAAAAAGTTTGCTGTAGTATTCACGGGTTTAGCAATAGCTTCTTCTTGTTTATTAACTTCTTGTGGCGGGACTCCCACCCCTGAAGCCACAACCGCTCCGGCGGCTTCTCCCACTCCGGCGACTTCTCCGGCTCCAGCGGCTTCTCCTACTCCGGCGGCTTCTCCCAAATAAGGGAACTGATTTTCACAGATTCGAGATGATTTCCTCTCCAATTATTCAGGGGAGGAAATTGTTCTAATCGGATTAATTAGCCTCACGGTAACTTATAACTTCCCACTCGAATTTTAACTTCTCCGTCCTGGGGATTTCCACTAAAAATAAACGCACCAGATGCTGATTCTCCCCCGGAAAGATAATCAATTTGTTGTTCTCCCTGTTCAATGACTTCTCCCTTCGAGTAAAATTCTCCAATCACTTGTACAGATTGTGCGGTTTCTCCCCCTTCATTAATTACCGTAAAGGTTACATAAAATTGTTCCTGCTCTTGGCGAATAGCTTCGGGTTGGGTGAGGGTTAAAACCGGAGGTTTATGCTTTTGAATTCGCCAGCTATAAACCACTAATCCCAGTAAAAGAACGAGAATAAAAATGGAAATACTCAAGCTGAATTTTTCAGCGATTGAACGGCTCGGTTTCGATGAATTTTGCTCAGAAATCTGATTTTTGATCATATTGCTAAACGTCCTGCTGCTCCCCCAATAGTTGCGGGAAGTCCTAAAATTAAAGTCGAGTTTAGCCCTAATATCCCCGGCTCACTAAAGCTCAATTTCTGAAAAAACCACAGCATTAAGACTGAAGTAATTAAAGAAATTAAGTAAGAAACAATCGTTTCTGTGTGGGGAGATTGAAATAATCCTTGCTGACGATGACGCTTTTGTTGATTTCTAAAACCCGCCGCAAAAACAATACAATAGGAAATAATTAAAGATGCGATCATAATCGCAATTAACCAAGGTGGAGAAGTTGCACCTGCTAGAATACGAACTTCATCGGTAGGCGCAATACTAAAGGCGATAAACAGGGCTCCAATAAAGGTAGCACTAATATCATCCAGAGTATCCTGTAAATTGATTTTATTGGCTTTTAAAAAATTAGATTTTATCGGTTTTTTATCCTGAGATGATGAGGATGAGTTAGACGATTCATCACTTAACATTAATTCCGCTAAAGCAGCACCCATCGCAAAGGGAATACTCTCTAAAATTATTTTTCCCAAGGCTTCATCTAGGGGAGTTTCTTGATTAATTTGTCGTAATAAAATTAAAATAAAGGTTGTACAAACTAATCCAATGGCTAAGGCTTCTACACTTTCTAACAGGGTATTTTTTAGGGTCTTGTGTTGATGACGACGGAATCCAGAAACTCGAATTAAAAGAAATACAACAAAATAGGTAATTCCCAAAAGAGTTAGCATTAAAGGAGGTTCTGTAAAGGAACCAATTTGCCAAACTTCCATTGTATATAACAGGGGAATTCCAAACAAAAACCCCCCAGAAATTCCTCGCACCAGTTCTTGGAACTCAAGAATCCAAGATTTTGAATGGCTTGAAGAATTAGCTTGTCTTTTCATAATAAAACATCAGAGGTTTGGAAATTCAGCCGATTTTATTTTCTGTTTTTTATTCCTGAATTTTCAGCCAGATCATCGGTTTTTGCTGCCATAATAAAATCATTTCGATGTAACCCAAAAATGGCATGAGTCCACCAGGTTACAGTCACTTTTCCATATTCTGTTAATAATGCGGGATGATGATTTTCTAATTCGGCTATTTCTCCGACTTGATTGGTAAACGCTAAAGCGGTTTTAAAATCAGGAAATGAATAACTTCTTTCTAACCGGGATTCTCCCTCTACTTCTATTAAATTCCAATAGGGAATTTCCGGTTTGAGCTTGGCAATTTCTTCTAAACTCACGGGAGTTGATTTTTGATGGCAAGCTTCACAGGTCTGTTGAGTTAAGGATGTCATTGTTATCGGCTTAATATTAACAATTGGGATCAATTTTTAAAGGTATTTAATCATCATAAAAAACTCAAGCTTAAATTTTATCTATCTACAGAGTGAAATTCACTGTTTGATTTTGGCCGATGGGGAGTCATAGGTAATTTCCTCGGATTGATATTCGGGAGGTTCAACATGAATTAAAATTCTAGCAGGATTAAAGCGATTACCTAATTCTGCTTCAACGGCTTCTGTAATGCTGTGGGCGGTTTCGACATCGGTGGCTTCAACAATCATGTGCATTTCAATAAAAACTTGTCGCCCAATTACGCCACGAGACGCAATATTATGACAGTTGACTACACCGGGAACAGACATAGATATCTCTTTGATTGTTTCCGGTGCGATCGCCATTTGATCTACTAACCAAGGCAGATTTTCTCTTAATACACTCCAACCACTTTTAAAGACTAATAACGCCACAGGAAAAGCTAAAATTACATCTAAATATTGCAATTTTGGCAAATTCCAAACTTCCCCTTGCCAAATTCCAATTAATCCCCCAATTACCATAATGGTAATCCAAACATCGCTCATGGTATGTTTAGCATCTGCCACTAAAACCGCACTTCCTAAACGCTTTCCAGCAGAGCGTTCATAATAAGCGACAAAAATATTAATCCCTAAAACAATTAATAAAATCCATAATTCTTTAGGAGAAATTTCGACAGGTTTACTTTCTCTAAACACCCGTTCCACGGTGCTACTCAAAATTTCAAAACAGGCAATTCCCAAAAAAACAGCCACACCCAAGGCTCCCAAAGCATCGAATTTTTGATGTCCATAAGGATGTTCCCGGTCGGGTTGAGGAGAGGCAAAATGATTCGTAACTAACCCTAAAATATTATTAGCACTATCGGTAACACTGTGTAGGGCATCAGCTAGTAAACTTAAAGAACCTGTTAGAGTTCCTACAATAACTTTAATGCTCATCACTATCAGGTTTAAACCCAGTGTGAGTAATAAAACAAATTGAACTTTTGAGCGATTATCCTGAATCATAGAATCTCTCCTTTTCAGCTTTTATGGGGATCAAAAGCTATTTTTACAATATCATTTTATTCAGTTAATTTAACTATTGAGATTAATTTTTATTAAAATTCTATAGCAATCCTATTTGAGTGGGGTTCAAAATTTAGGCTTAAAAGGGAACAGGGAACAGGGAACATCGGATCTGGGAACAGGGGGTAATACTTCTGGTTGTTTCATATCAGTATTAAAATGTTACAACCTATTTAGGGTTGCTATATTGCTAACTTCTAGCTTTCCCTGTAAATGTTCCCTATCTCTTCTAATTTCTCGCGTCTATCTTAATAAAGGAGTAGAGCTTAATCAAATTTTGCTAAAAAGATAAACTCTCATTACGGTTAACTTAACAGTAAAATCAGATCAAAGGATTTTAATTGCTGTTTGGAATAGGTCTTCTATGTCTGTAGCTTCACTCACACTCAATTTAACTCAGGGTTCTGTCTCCTTGCGCTTTACTCCCGAAGCCGCCCAAAATTTAAAAGCGGCGCTAGATGAATTGATGCAAAAACTCAAAGCTGTGGCTGCAAAAAATTCCCCAGGTGGGGGTAAACCTACGCCTCAAAAGCCAATAGAATATCAATATACTGGGGATGTTTTTTTAGAAGTCTTCTGCAATCCCAATATTTGGCCCAGTCCCTTTGCCGCCAAAGTCTTGATTACAGTCCGAGATGAACGGATTAAACTGATGACGGAAGCCGAACTCACCCGTCTTATTGATGATGTCAATCAATACCTCGATCAAGTCAACAAATAAGCTGTTAGAATATACGAGCCAAAGAGGGCTTCTTTAGAGGTTCGGCTTACTCATTTACAGCCAAGCTATCCGAAGCCGAACTCAACCAAGCTTGAATCATTGTACTCAAAATGTCTAATTGAGGAATAGTTTGATTCTGATGAATGCTGAACACTTAACCGACTTACTCCACCAAGGATTTCGCGTTACCCTGGGCGCGACATCTTCCCTGATCGAGATCCTACAAGATCCTTACAAGCGCAATGAGAATCTCGGAAAAATTCAGTCTCAGTTTAGCGAATTAGCTGATGAATGGGCTGAAAAAGGAAAAATGACTGAGCAGGAAGCGCGCAATTTTGTTGATACGATCCTCTCTCAGCGCCCTCAGAACGTCAATACAGACACCACAACAACGGTAACAACCTCCCCTGTTACCACTCCAACGGCTCCCGTAACCTCAGACCCCGAACCTGTCCGGGAAATTCAAGAACTCACAACCCAAATTGCTGAGTTAAGAGATGAATTAAAACGTCTACGCGAATCTAATTCTTCTCACTAATCATGATAAAGCCCGCCTCCACAACTCAATTCTTGGGATCAGAATTCACACGAATTGGGTTTAAGGTTGGAGGGCGGGATTATCGTTTTAACTATTATTATTTGATATCTAATTGCAGAACCTATCCTGAGATTGTTCACTTTCAGATGGCAATCAATATCAAATCGCACGAGCTTAAATTTTAACTTTATTATTCGTTCCAGAATCTCAGGCTTTGAGCAACTTTCCTCCAAACCGCGAGAAGTAATCCTTTGTCAGCCTATTGATCCCGAATTCAAGATGTTTTAGACTAAAGACATCACGGATCAGCGAGGTTTGAAAGATTAGCTAAATTGAGTTTCTAACTAAACCTGAATCAGTAGCCCGATCAATTTCAGACTACAGGAGCCAACATTTAGCGAACTAAAAGGTCTGAAAAATCTTTTGTGTTTTAAAATTCATTGGGGATTTTAGTCGTTATCCCAGGTTTCATGGCCAATCAAGTCGCCAATCCGATCTCGAAGCAAGAAATTGCATTCTTCCAACTCACACTCCACACAAGCCCATTCCCGCGCCGGAATATATTGGCAAAGTGTATAGATGGGTTGCTGACGGCTCACAATTCCCTTGGTGACGAGTTGGCGGGCTTCGTCTTTGATCACATCTAAAGAATATTGGACAGTGGTGTAAGTCATAGTTCGCCCTCTTGGCGTTGCCGGAGAAGTTTTTGGCATCACTATTAATTAATATAATCGAAAAACTGATTTTAGGAAAGGTTTTTTTTCAGTATAAGCCAATACAAATAGCTTTACTTTTTTGATAAAAACCTAAAAAGTCACTAGACATACTCCCAGGAAGGGGGTTAAGCCTCCCCACATTATCCGAACTTAGGCTTGAATTGATGATTAGACACAATTGTTAAATTTTACTTAAATTCCCCAAAGGACTTTTAAGGCAATTTCTTGGGCCATCGGAGTCTGACCGTAGGAGAAGACATAAGGAGTTGTGGGGGGAATTTGGGGTAAAAATTGTTCGAGTGTGTAGGGACTACCGTAAATCACCAGTGCTTGTAAACTATTCTGTTTTAACAGCAGGTTTAACCAATCTTGAGCAATTTGTGTTAATCCCGAACTATCGCGGAAGGCATTAGCGCGAATAAAAACTTGGAGTAATGTCGGAGCCGAATCAAGCGGGAGTGAGGAATCTTCCCCAGACTCAGAAAAAGCTGGCGCGTGACAATCAACCAGTTGTAAGCGATAGCCTAACTCAGTCGGACGAGCGATCGCAGGGGTATGATTTCCTAAAATCGAACAATTGAGTAAATCATCCACAATTACTACATTTTGCCCGGTTTGGGGAGTTTTTGACAGGATTAACGGTAACGTTCCCCCCTGTTGGAGAGAATCTTGCAAAATTGTCCTCACCATCTGTTGAGAGATCGGTTGGGACAGAGAATCAAATAAGATTTTAGAATCTCGACGAGGGAGAGAATAGGATTCATCCAGTTGAGTGTCAGGGAATACCTTGGCTTTAGCCTGCAAAATTCGCTGTACAGAGGCTTCAATGCGTTCACGCGAAATTCGACCCTCGGCCACCGCAGCACAGACTGCTTCAATCGTGACTTGGGGATCAAGCGGCATTAATAAAACATCTGCACCCGCTTCCACGGCTAAAATCGCTGCTTCTTCTGGAGTATATTGTTTAGCGATCGCCCCCATCACTAAAGCATCCGTCACCACCAACCCCTCAAACCCTAACCGTTGTCTTAACTGCTGCTGAACAATTACCGGGGATAAGGTAGCTGGACGTTCTCTATCCCACGCTGGAATTAACAAATGAGCCATCATCACCGCATCTACACCCGATGCAATTGTTGCTGCAAAGGGCGGTAATTCCACCTCAGCGAGACGTTGATCAGAATGGGGGATCACCGGTAATTCTAAATGGGAATCAATCGCCGTATCCCCATGACCGGGGAAATGTTTCGCCGTCGTTAACACCGGATAACCTTGACATCCCCGGATAAAGGCCGTTGCTAACTGACTCACCCGTTCTGGAGTCTCTCCAAAAGAACGGACATTAATCACCGGATTTTTAGGATTATTATTGACATCGACAACCGGAGCCAATATCCAATTTAACCCAACCGTTAAAGCTTCTTGGGCGGTAATTGCCCCCATTTTTTCTGCATAAAATTCGGCTTGTTCTAAGGATTGATTTGCTAAAGCCCCAATTGCCATTAGAGGCGGAAACCAAGTCGCCCCCGCAAATCGCTGACCTACCCCTTCTTCCACATCCGCCGCCACCAATAGGGGAAATTTTGCCCAAGATTGTAACAACTGAGTGCGAGTTGTTAATTCCGCCGCACTGCCATCAACTAAAATTACCCCACCCACACCTAGATCTTGTAACCAATGTTTTAATCGGTAGGCTGGAGGTTCCCAAAGGGGATAACGAATTTGATGATCAAACAAAAAACCAGAGGCGCGAACCACAACCATCTGGGCGACTTGTTCAGCTAAAGAAAGAGTCATAATTGGGGGTGTTGACGGTTGACTGTTTTGTTACGGAGTGCGGAGTGCGGAGTGCGGAGTGCGGAGTGCGAAGTCAGAAGTTAATAATTTCCTCTTACTCCCCCTGCTCCCCTTCTCCCCCTGCTTCCTACTCTTCCTCCCCATAATCGTTAAAGTCTTCTTCGTCAGGTTTACGGTTATGGGCTAGTTCATTTAATAGGGTTAACATTTTGTCTCCGCGTTCCAAGGAACGATCTTCTAAAAAAACCACTTCTGGAGTTCGACGCAAACGGACGCGCTTACCTAAGTAGGAACGAATATAACCTGTTGCCGATTTTAACCCTTCCATTGTTTCTCGTCTGGCTTCTTCCGTCCCATAGATACTGACAAAAATTTTGGCGTGTTGTAGGTCGCCGGAAACATTGACATCCGTAATACTCACCATCCCCGTACCCACACGGTCATCTTTAATACCATCAATTAATATCTGACTGACCTCCCGTTTAATTTGTGAAGCCACGCGGGACACTCGACGATCTGTAGCCATGATATTACTACCCCCTCAAACAGTCTTATTCTTCCATTGTCTCAAGTTTAACGTGGTTATTTCTGATTTTGGCGACCCAATCCCGATAAAGCCTCATGATATCTTACGAATTGAAACGCATTTCTGGGTTTGCTAATGGAAAAAGAGTTTGAAATTCGCCAAAAAGTTAAAGTAATTGCCATTCCTCCTTATGTAAAAACGGCAGAACCCATGCCGATTTTACGTCCATCCAGCGTGATTAAACTCGGTGAAGTCGGTGTTGTGATTGATAGACGACCCGGCGGCTATTGGGGGGTTTTATTTCAAAAGGGAGCATTTTTAATGGAGAGCCAGTATATCGAAGTGGTGAAATCCTCTGAAAATAATAAGGATACGACTGAACATATTTGAATCTACTCTCACGCATCAAAGTGATGCCACCTATTTTCAGAAAATAGATTTAAACTTTCAAATAAAGATTGCCAAGGATGATCTTTAGGAATTAAAATTAAAACATTTCCAATTTTTTTGAGATAAACTTCATCTCCAGAAAATTGATATTCTTCGGGTAAGACTAGAGTTTGTTCATTGCTATTTTTTAAAAGTTTAGCAGTATCCATTGCTTTAATATTATTGAATGTGGGTTAATATTATTATATCAAATATAAGGGTTTATTGGCTTAGTATCAAACAGTTGTGGGGTCAGAGTCGGTATCAGGAATAAAGAATTNAGTGAACACCCAGCTTTCCCATATTGAGAGGCTTTCTTAAGCAGAGAATCAAGATTCCCTGCTAAACCTTTAACTTTATCAACCGTCTCAGGAATATTAGCGACATCAATGTACATTCCAGGAACGGGATAGTAGCTCACAATATCCAAGAAGGAAAGCTTCCCATCTTCACTGAGGGCATTGATTAGAGCCGCACGGATGGCTTTACCGTTAACCGCTTCAGTGCTGTAGGCGATTCCAGGTTTTCCCCGATGGGTTCTAACCGTTGTCCCGATAGTATCGGTTAATTCCTGGCCTTCTGGGGAATAGAGAATACAAGCAAAGGGAACTAGATCAAAGCCGACTTCTAAGGTCATTAGACCCCGAAGGGTATCCGCTTCAATTTTAGACGCCTTAACGATTTGGCCAATCGTTTTGGTCATTGTCCCAGTTTCGGCAAAATTCTTTAATTCACTAACCAAGATCGGGACTTGGAAAGGGCCGTAGGTTAGAATTACACGATCTTCCCCACAGAATACCGTGCGATCCGGGTTAGGGAAATCGAGAATCGGTGAAGGGACTCTCATGTAATCCGGGGATGGAGGGCAAGCGCTAGGATGGTGCGCTTTTGCTTGGGGAATCGGGACAACACTGTTGCTGACTAATACCCCAGCAAGTACCCCCAAAATCCATCTCGGTTGTAGTCTTTGAGGTTTTGGTATTTTCATTATCAACTGATAATTGCAAAAAAATCAGTTTGACACTCCGCGCTCTAAAGAAACGCAGATTCTTTAAGACTGGCTTAAAAGGGATAGTCAAATATCCCACTAGGCGCCCAAAACAATGACTAGATAAATCCAGTGTTGCAATTGCGCCTACTTTTGTGTTTTGAATTAACAGCTTAAAGGGTGTTGCTCAGTTTCACAAGAGCCAAGTCCGATTTTTTATTCAGAATCGGGAATTTGAAATCTGGAATCGCTTGTGGGGTGAGGGGTATAGCCCAAAAGAAAGTAAATACCTAAGATTACCTAAGATTAACTGGGTAACAGAATTAATAGGGATTTCAGGGCTTGTAGTGCTAATAACAGAACAACTGTACCCGCAATCAGAATTGTGGCAGGAACGAGAAGGGTTTGTAGACGACGTAAGGTTTGTTCAAGTTCCTCTTCGTAGTAATTTGTTAGTTTTTGTAAGGCTAAATCTAATCGTCCAGTTGCTTCCCCGGTGCGGATCATTTGTAAGGCTACCGCAGGTAAACGACCTTCTAAGCTTTGACTCAAGGTTTTTTCGGCCGGAATTTGACCTAATGCAATGGTAATCGTGGCCTTCATTTCCGATTTGGGAATATGGGCGCGAATTAATTCCAATCCAGCTAACAAGGACATCCCGCAACTCAGGGGTAATTTTAATTCTCCCAAATACAACATCATCCGGGCGGTGGCTATTTTTTTAACCAGGGGTAAACGAGGCAGAATTTTAGGAATAATAAATCCCATGATCCCCAAAATTCCCACCACCCAAAACCACCCTTGACCAGATAAACCGGATAAATAACATAAGGTCAGCACTAACAGAGCAATACTAACAAAGGTGGTAATCGCCGCCAGGGTGACAGACCGATAAAGTTGTTGATGGCGAGCCTGTTGTTCTTCGATCTCAGCAATCCGATAGCAAATTTCAGGTAACATCCCTTGGGATTCTCCCATTTGAATTAGGCCAATTGTCCACCGATCAAAATATCGGGAGGCTAAGGCCAACGCTGAGGCTAAATCAGCCCCCCGTGAGGTGGCTGCTATCATTTTGTTGAGATACCGTCCGAGTTGCGGATAGCTCTCTTTCCCCACCAAAGTTAAGCTCTGCTGTACAGTTAAACCGGAGTTCAACAAGGTTGCTAATTGAAAGAAAAAAAGAGCCTTTTCGCGGGGATTCATTGGTGAACAGGGTGTTACTGCATTGAGCAGAGGTTTTACCGAATGTTCTATTTTGCCAAAAAGCCACCCTGGAATCAAGAGTTGCTGTAAATGTTTCAAAAGTCCCTGTAGTCAGCCCTTCAGGGCTGTCTCTTGACGCCTATGATTAAGAGTCCTGAAGGACTCACTACGGGACAGGGAACAGGGAACAGGGAACAGGGAACAGGGAACAGTAAGAAGTGAAAGGGTTTGAGAATTCAGAAATGTCCTAACCGTAATGGGTAGGGCTATATCTCTTGACGGCTATGATTAAGAGTCCTGAAGGGCTATCTCTTGACGGCTATGATTAAGAGTCCTGAAGGACTCACTACGGGGTCAACTCTACCCTAACTTAACTCTTATTGCTGATTATTTTTTAACTTTAAATTGACTCGATTGCGATGAATAACGGCTTCGGCAGAATTAGGCTGCATTTCTAATGCTACACCATAAGAACGGTTAGCATCCTGATAGCAATTCATCTGTTCAAAGGTCATTCCTCGACGAATCCAAGCTTGATAATAGTCGGGTTTTCGTTGAACAATTTTGTCATAAACGTTTAAGGCATCTTGATAGCGTTGGGCTGATTCTAAGGCTAATCCCCACTGTAACCAAGTAGAATAGGAATCAGGCCAAATTTTAACCGCTTGATGAAAGGCTTCTGCTGCTTCTAAATACTTTTGAACCGCTTCTAAGGTTTTCCCTAAATGTACCCAGGCTTCAAAATTATCCGGTTGCACGCGAATCACTTTTTTATAAGCAATAATCGCCTCATCATAGCGTTCTAATTTTTCTAAAGCTTCTCCCCGTTGTAATCCGGCTTTTGTTGCTAAAGCTGTATCTTCTGTGGTCATTTGTACCACTTTATCATAGGCAATTAAGGCTTCTTCAAACCGATCTAATTGTTCTAAGGCTTCTCCCCGACTATTCCAAACATCCATAAAATCGGGTTGAATTTGCAAGGCATTATCATAAGCAATAATCGCTTCTTGATATTGCCCTAACTCACATAGGGCTTTACCTCGACCTAACCAAGCTTCAGGAAAATTAGAGTTTAATTGGGTGGCTTTATCAAAAGAGGCGATCGCGGCTTGATATTGTTTTAACTCTAATAAGGTTTGAGCGCGACTAATCCAAATTGCTGCCACATCTGGATTCATTTGTAAGGCTTGATTTAAGCAGGTTAAAGCTTCTTGATGCTGTTGACTATTTAACAACGCCATGCCTTTATAAAACCAGACTTCATAATCCTGCGGTTGCAGTTGAATTACCGTATCATAGGAGGTAATTGCTTCTGTATATCGCCGAATTTTTTGTAAGGCAATTCCTCGATTAAACCAAGCTTGATAACTCTTGGGTTGCAGTTGAATCGCTTGATCATAGGATGCGATCGCATCGGCATATTTTTGTTGACTTAACAACATTTCACCCCGATTAAACCAGGCTTCATAATTGGCAGGTTGTAATTGAATTGAACGATCATAAGATGCCACCGCATCGGTATAACGTTCTTCATTCATTAAGGCATTGCCTTGGTGATACCAAATCGCAGAAACATTCGGTTTAATTTCAATTGCTCGTTTATAAGATGCCGATGCTGCTTTATATTGTAATAATGTTTCTAATGCTAAACCTCGTTCATACCAAGCTTCAAAATTTTCCGGTTCAATTGTAATGGCTTTATCAAAAGATGCCACCGCTTCTTCAAATCGTTCTAATTTGGCTAAAGCAATGCCTCGAAATGTCCAGGCCCAATAATCTTCCGGTTTAATTTTAATCGCTCGATCATAAGAAGCTAACGCATCTTTATACCGTTTTAATTTGCGTAAACTATTTCCCCGTCTTAACCAGGCGGAATACCAATCGGGTTTATAATGAACAGCCCGATCATAGCGTTCAAAAGCAAATTCATAGCGCCCGAATTTATAGAAGCGATTGCCTTGACTGTATTCGGGCCATGCTTTAAAAATACCTAAAAATCCTAATCCAGAGGCTGGGTGAGTTTGTGGGGGAGATTCCACAGAAAACAGGGAGGAGGTTAATTCTTCCGACATGGGGGATATTTGACTCCTGACCATTAAAGTGCTAATACTTCAATTCTACCGGGCTTCTAGTCAGCTGCCACTCTCAACGCTGAATGTTGAGAAGGGGTGGGTAATTCACATTTTAACCATTATGTCAATAGATAATTAATTAAACTTACTTATAAACTTTATAAATAAAATTCATATTTTAAATATAACTTATGGGAAAACTCTGGAAATTTAGGGCATGATTATCCCCTAGAAGGACAAACACAGTTTACCGACTCGACTCTGGCCAGAAATCCCGTTGCTTCTGTTTTGAAACCTTTAATTTCTGCACTGACTCTTATCCCTTGTGCAGAAACTTACAACAATATTTCGTAGACACTACATAGATAACTGCCTACGTTTAGTTTTTACTCCGAATGAGAACGATGAATTTTCCTTCCAATACCATGTCTTATCTAACTTTTGTTAGTCGCGGAACAACTCCTGTTCCATCTGCTCCAGTTTCTCCGTCTAGTTCCTTCGATCCCTTCCCCTCCAAACGTCGATTTACACCTCTACGTCCGATTCGCAATTGGCTAGAAAGCATTAAAATCCAAGACCCAAAGTTCGCTCATCGCTTGTGTGAACTCATCCCCTCCCAATGTCCGTTTGAACGGGATATTAAACTATTCGGTCATCTCCTCTTCCATATTCCGCCTCTGTGTAAACTCAATCCTTTCTATGAGGAATTAGTGTCTCTGCGCTTTCAGGCGTTATGTTATTTGGCGGATGAATGTGGAGAAGATATTTCAGCTTATTGTTGAGGTGTTGACTGTTGACTGTTAATTGAAAAATCCGTCTAAATCAGATCAGTGATCCCGATTAACGGTTAACAGCCAACATCGCTTTTTTCCTATTTTTCTACCAACCAATGACCGGAAAAAATACTTTTAACGGCTAGAGAAATACGATGTAAGTCTTCTTGTAATAAAGGGGGCCATTCAACGCCTCGGTTGCGACCGGATGCAAATTGTTGATGACTTTCCATTGCTAATTGATGTAACGCCAATACAAGGATTTTTTCAAAAGTTGACGTTTCTTTTAGGGTATCATAAGCAATTTTCAAGGCTAATAAAATAGACGTGACCTGACCCGGAATCGGAGGTTGACCCTGTTTCAAGCGGATTAAAAACGCATCGGGGTTTTTTTGTGTTTCTAATGCCATGCCTTGATCAATTAAAAAATTGTAGGCTGTTTTGTAATCCATTGCAATTGATTTGTTAAATTTTATCCACTCAAATTCTATAGCAATAGGGAATAGGGAATAGGGAACAGGGAACAGGGAACAGGGAACAGGGAACAGGGAATATAGCAATAGGGAATATAGCAATAGGGAATAGGGAATATAGCAATAGGGAATAGGTTGTAACATTTTATCGTAGGGGTGGCGTCCCTCCCAACCCTCTTTGCGCTTGGGTTGGGAGGGACGCCACCCCTACAGGTTTTGATCACAAATCATTTAGGACTGCTATAGCAATCTTCAAGCTTATGCTATTCCCTATTTACAGAAATAAAATCGGAGATTGTAGGTGAGAACTATAACTTCCGCAGACTTTTACCGTTGATTCTGCAAGACGCAGTGTTAAAGATAAACGAACTTGACCGCTAATATTACAAATAGAACGATGAATTAAATCATCAGTAAAAAAGATAAATTCTCCGGGTTTTAAACTCACAGGTAAGGCTGCTTTTTCTATTTCTGCTTTAACGTCAAAAAAAGGATTACCACTAAAGGGATCATTCATTTTTACAGGACACAAAGAGTTATATTTATTGGGTAAATATTGAAACCCATTTCCAGCATTCACTTCAGTTAAAGCCATATAAACATGAAGGGTTTTTCCAGTTTTTGTTAATAACTGAGGATATCGATCTTGATGCCAAAGGGGGATTAATTGTTGTGCGGGATAATTAACCCACAATTCTGAACGCCAAAGCAAGGGTGATTCTCCTAAATATTCCTTAACTTTTTGGAGTAAATTAGGATTTTGACAGAGTTTCAAAACTACAGGAGAATCTAAATGTCTTTCCATATTAAATTGTCGTTTATACCCTTGAATCAGAAGTAACATTAATGATCCAAAATCTGCTTTTTTTAAGAACTGATAGCTATTAAAAATTAGATGACTGGGAGAATGGGGTAAAACAGTTGTAAAGATATGGTTTTGAATCTCTTGGATCTCGATTTCGGTTAAATTTAAAGAATATGGCCCCCAGATTCCATCTTCTTGATGATAGGTAATGGGTGCTTTTGAACTCAGATTAGATAATCCTGTCCAAAATAAACTTTGTTCCCATAATTGACGACCTAAATGATCATTTTGAGCGAGATCTGTTAAAGGCATCGGTTGCAAGTTTCGATTTAAAAATTGACCATTAATTAAGCAATATTCGGGATAAGTCAAAAATTTAATCAAATTTAGACTAATTTTTTGAGGAGAATTCCCAATCTTAAAAAAACGGCTTAAACGATGCCAAATTGTAATATTAGATTGGACAAAACCCGGATGCAAGGCATTCACTCTGACGGAGGTTTGACTCAATACATTTTGCAGGAGATCCCGCATTAACAGCAGTAAACAAACTTTAGAATCGGCATATAATTTGAGGAAGTTTAAAGGTGTTTTTTTGACCCATAATTTCCAAGCTAGATTCTTTGACCATAAAGCCAAATCAGAAGCTATGAATAAAATTTGGCTCGATTCTGATGTTTTGAGTTTATCTAAGAGTAAATAAGTGAGTAAAAAATGTCCTAAATAATTAGTTCCCCAAATTAATTCAAACCCTTCTTTTGTGGTTCCAGATTGATTGAAAATACCAGCATTATTAATTAAGACATTCAAAGGAAGTTGACGTTGATCAAATAAATCAACACAGGAATGAATTGATTTTAACGAGGCTAAATCTAGGGGTAAAAATTCAACTTTCCCCTGATTTGTTTGGGTTTTAATATAATCAATCGCTTGATTGGCTTTGAGTTGAGAACGACAAGCAATAAACACATGATTTCCCTGTTTTGCTAGTTCTAATGCTGTCATTAAACCAATTCCTGAACTTCCCCCTGTAATTAGACAAACTTGTTTTTGCATATAAACTCTGGTTAGATAAAAATGTTCTTGTAGAGACGCGACATGGCGCGTCTCTACGGTTATTAATTGGGAATGATAGAGCAATCTTGACTAACAGTTAGGACAAAGATTAATACAGCAAACCTAGAGGTGCAATCTTTCTCTTTCTCTTTCTGTTCCCTGTTCCCTGTTCCCTGTTCCCTGCTAGACTTAAAAAAGTCTATTCCCATTCAATCGTTCCAGGCGGCTTAGACGTAATATCATAAACTACTCGATTCACGCCACGAACTTCATTAACAATCCGATTAGAAATTAATTCTAATAAATCATAGGGAACCCGTGACCAATCGGCTGTCATCCCATCTTCACTACTCACAAATCGCAAGACAATCGGATAAGCATAAGTGCGATGATCTCCCATCACACCGACACTTCGCACCGGAAGTAACACCGCAAAAGCTTGCCAAAAATCGTGATAAACTCCTTGTTTATTGATTTCTTCCCGAACAATTAAATCCGCATCTCGGAGAATATTTAACTTTTCAGCCGTAACTTCTCCTAATATCCGAATCGCTAAACCTGGGCCAGGAAAAGGATGGCGGCGGACAATTTCTTCAGGTAAACCAATCGAACGCCCGACTTTTCTGACTTCATCTTTAAACAGTTTTCGCAGAGGTTCAACTAATTTAAACCGTAAATCTTTGGGTAATCCGCCAACATTGTGATGGCTTTTAATTTTAACCGCAACTCGTTCTCCACTTTTGGGATCAACATTCGTATCGGCGGACTCAATCACATCAGGATATAATGTGCCTTGAGCTAAATAATCAAAGGGCCCTAAACGGACAGATTCTTCTTCAAAAACCCGAATAAATTCTCGACCAATGCGTTTCCGTTTTTCTTCGGGATCAGTAATTCCTTCAAGTTGTTTTAAGAACCGTTCCCGCGCATTAACATATTGAACCGGAATGTGAAATTGTTCATGAAATAATTTTACTAATCGTTCCGGTTCCAATTTCCGCATAAACCCTTGGTCAATAAACATACAAGTTAAATTATCACCAATGGCGCGGTGCAGTAAAAATGCTAAGGTTGAAGAATCAACGCCCCCAGAAAGTGCTAATAAAACCCGTTTATCACCGACTCTAGCGCGAATCTCTCGAATAGATTCTTCTACAAAAGCTTCCATTGTCCAAGTCGGTTGACAGCGACAAATATGATAAATAAAATTGCGAATTAAGGCTTGACCGCCAATGGAATGCACGACTTCAGGATGGAATTGGACGCCATAAAATCGTTTTTCATGGTCAGCAATAGCGGCGCAAGGCGTGTTATCGGTATGGGCTAAAATCTCAAATCCAGGGGGTAATGCAGTACAGGAGTCGGCGTGACTCATCCACATGGTGGCGCCCTGTTCAACGTTGGTCAGTAAGTCGGTGGGATCATCAATCTGTAAGGAGGCTTTACCGTATTCCGCCCGTTTAGCTCGTTCTACGCCACCGCCTAACTGTTTCACCATTAACTGCATTCCATAACAAACCCCTAAAATGGGAATGTTCAACTCCCACAGTTTGGGATCACATTCTGGAGCCGCGTCATCATAAACAGAATTAGGGCCACCGGAGAGGATAATGCCTTTGGGGTTGAGTGCTTTGAGTTGTTCGGCGGTTGTCCGATAGGAAATTACTTCAGAATAAACTTCAGTTTCCCGAATGCGGCGGGCGATTAATTCGGAATATTGGGAACCAAAATCGAGAATAACGACCATTTGTCGGTTCAATTTTTCAACGGTCGTATCAGTATTTTGGGTTTGAGTTGGGGTTTGAGTCTGGGGGGACATATTGAGTTTAGTGTAAGGGATAGAAATTCAAAGGTTAACAATTATAAAACTCAGACCCCCTCTAATCCCACGGAGGAGAATGATAGAGGAGGTTATGATTACAGGTTTAGAGATCCTGAATTAGCAGTTATGGGTCACGATGGACAAATCTTGACAACAGCCTTCAAGAGTGATTCTGATTACATTGACACTCCCTGTGCCTAAAGACATGGGGATTCTGGGTTCAACGAAACCACTTAATCAAAGTACCTTGCAGTGCTTTAACCAGAGGTGGGATTCACGCCCTTGCGTAAATTCGGATATGCCCTATCCTATTCGCATTGCTGCG
Organism: Planktothrix serta PCC 8927; assembly: GCF_900010725.2. Taxonomy (NCBI): domain Bacteria; kingdom Bacillati; phylum Cyanobacteriota; class Cyanophyceae; order Oscillatoriales; family Microcoleaceae; genus Planktothrix; species Planktothrix serta. The sequence continues at coordinate 237,167 of NZ_LR734824.1, forward strand.
AGTTCTTTTTTACTTGAAACAAATTTGTTTCAAAAAACTGGTTGTCTAGCTCCCACGAATCTTTTACCCACTGCTGGGGGAAACTAGAACTGTGCAGTAGAACCCTATAGATTCAATTGTCAAGGTTCAGCGTTTTGCCGTTAGGCGACTAGGTTTTTAGACAGGTTGTTCACCTTTCCTGTTACCGGAAATGGTAGCACAATTAGATTTGAACTGAAAACCTAATATAAAGCCTAACTAGGTATTAGGGGTTTAAAACCCATTTTTCTGATAACAAATTTGCTCTAAAAGTGGATCAGCGATTTCACTTTTAATGATAATTTTACGCTTCCGGTCGAACATTAGGGAAGCCACCTTGACATTTTTTTCGCATTGGCTATAAATATAAGCCTGGGATCGGTGATCAATAGCTGTTGCGATCGCTCCATACACCCGATTTACCCAATTTTCCCCCCAAGAGTGCATCTAATTCCCGCAGGTATTGTAAACCATCTTCAGCCGTGGAACTGTAGAAAATTTGTTGTAGATCTGGGGTAGGTAGTCCCACAATTGCACAATGGGCGGTTAAAATTTCTAATCGGACATCTGCAAGATCATGATGGGTATAAAAAATTCCTCCCCGAAAAATCAGTTATCCTAGACGGAAAACGGATTACCCTTAACATAACCATGATTGATATTAACTGGGATACCTTTTGTTCTGAACTATCGGGGATTGAGACGATTCGGGATCAAACCCAAGTGATGAAACTTTCCCAAGACTATTATCATTTTAGCCCAATTTTGCAACCGTTACTCCAGAATAAAACCGGAGATATTGTAGTACGTCCCACAACGGAAGCCGAAATATTACAAGTGGCTAAAGTTTGTGTGAAATATAAAGTTCCGCTCACGGTTAGAGGTGCGGGAACGGGAAATTATGGACAGTGTATTCCCTTAGCAGGAGGAGTAATTTTAGATATTTCTAAATTGAATAAAATTAAATGGATAAAACCAGGGTTAGCTTGTGTCGAACCTGGGGTTAAATTAGCAGCATTTGATAAACAAGCGAGGGAAATGGGATGGGAATTACGCATGATTCCTTCCACCTATCGAACAGCAACTATTGGGGGATTTATTGAGGGGGGAAGTGGGGGAATTGGTTCGATTACTTATGGACAATTACGCGATCGCGGTAACTTACAAGCAGCGCGAGTTATCACAATGGAAGATGAACCTGGGATTATTGAATTAAGAGGGGATGACGTGCAAAAAGTCAATCATGCTTATGGTACAAATGGGATAATTACGGAGTTAGAAATTCCCTTAGCTCCTGCCTATCCTTGGTCAGAAATTATTGTTACCTTTGATAATTTTATGACCTCGGCTCGATTTGGTCAAGCCTTAGCCTTATCCGATGGGATTATTAAAAAATTAATCTCTATTTGTGCATCTCCTATTCCCTCCTATTTTACTGCATTTAAAGATATAATTCCCGCCGGAAAACCCGCAGCATTGTTAATGATTTCCGAAACCAGTTTAGAACCGTTTCAAGAATTAGTTAAAGAATATAAGGGCACAATTTGTTATCAAAAATCATCCCAAGAAACCGGGAAAGGAACAACAATAATAGAATATACTTGGAATCATACGACATTACACGCTCGAAGTGTTGATCCATCAATTACCTATTTACAAACGCTATTACCTGCGGATCGAAAGTTAGAATTATTAGAACATCTTTATGATCATTTTGGGGATGAAGTTATGCAGCATTTAGAGTTTTTAAGACTACATGGAGAAATGCACCCCGCCTCTTTACAATTAGTGAGATTTACCACAGAAGAACGGTTAAATGAAATTATTCGTTATCATGAAGAACGAGGGGCTGTTATTTTCAATCCCCATACTTATATTTTAGAAGATGGCGGGATGAAAATGATTAATTTAGAACAGTTACAATTTAAACAAAAAGTAGACCCTTATGGGTTATTAAATCCAGGGAAAATGAGAGCTTGGTTAGAACGTGAAAAACATCTTTAACTACCAACTCCTAGAAATTGGGTTTCTGAATCAAAAATCTTGATTTTATCCCATAAACAAGGGCTAGAAACCCGATTTCTGTGATAATTTATTCATCTTTAATTAACTCCATCGCTTGCTTTAATATTTCTTCTTTGTTGGCTAATTTTTCTAATTCTTTAGCTTCATAAATTCCTTCAGAAACCTCTAAGGATGCTTTATTAATCGCTTGTTTATAAGCAACTTCTAAAACTTCCTCAAGTTCCTCTGGAGACAGATAATAACTTTGTGAGCGAGGACGTTTATTTTCATCCTTTATTTCAAAAATAGCATTCTGAATTGAAACATCCCAAGACCGAGTTGTCCGTTTTTCAACTTGACGTTTAATTAAATGAATTAATAAAACGATAGCATAGCTACGAATGGTTTTAACAATATCTTTGCGACCCATTTCTTCTAATTCTTCAACAACAGCAAGGGAACCCGGAATATCCCCTTTTAACAATAATTCCTTTAGGGTTAGGATTTCTTCCATAATATCTGGAATTGATGAGGGTTAATTTTATTATAACATAATTTATGTAATTAACTTAAAAGCTTGATTTAATAGTTCTTCACGATTGACTAATTTTTCTAATTCTTGAGGCTCATAAATTCCTTCTGAAACTTCTAAAGACGCTTGATCAATTGCGTTCAGATAAGCATCCTCTAAAGTTTCCATTAGCTCTTCATAATTGAGGTAATATCCTCCAGATTTTCGGCGTTTGTTTTCCCGTTGAATTTCTCGAATTGAGTTGCGAATTGAAACATCCCAAGACCGAGTTGTCCGTTTTTCAACTTGACGTTTAATTAAATGAATTAATAAAACGATAGCATAGCTACGAATGGTTTTAACAATATCTTTGCGACCCATTTCTTCTAATTCTTCAACAACAGCAAGGGAACCCGGAATATCCCCTTTTAACAATAATTCCTTTAGGGTTAATATTTCTTCCATAATATCTGGAATTGATTAGGGTTAATTTTATTATAACACAAAATTTATGTTATAATAACTTAAATCCGAGTTAATCTCTATTACATGGAGAATTTTCTCTATTGGTTTCTTCTCTATTTGTTTCTTCTCTATTTTTTTCTTCTGAAATAAGTTTTGTAATTTGCCAAATAATAAAACCTGCTATCGCTCCTATTACAATACTTAATAAACTTAATAAAGATGCTAGAATCCAAGGATCAACGGGTTTTTCCAGATAGGATAGGGTTCGGGGTTTTTCAATGTATGCTGAGGTAATAGAGGAAGCAATACCCCCTACACCTAAACCAACGCCTAACGTTGAAATAGTACGCTCTAAAGATTTATCGCGTTTTGCTTCTTCTTTTTCATTTTTGCTTAATGTTTTGGCATTTTCTTGATCAATTTCCGCTTGTTCAATTTCAACTAAACTGCGAATAGTATTGATTAGTTGTTCGAGTAAATCTTGACCGGGGGATAAATAATTGAGATTAATTTCAATTTGGGTTTGATACAATTGTTTACAGGTGCGATCGCCAAACTCTTGCCAAAATTTCACCTGATCTTCTGGGGTCAAAATATTTTTAAGGCAAGTTTTATAGTTTATGATATTTGTAGATAAAGAGGTGGAATAGGTTTTTAAATCGCGTAAAGAACGGCTATAATTGAGCGAATCAATAGGAATAGAATTGAGCATTTCTTTAAAGGTTTCAAGGCGAGTTTCTGGTTTTGCGATCGCCTGAGAAAATTCCTCTATTTTTTTCTCAATTTGGACGTATTGTTTTCGCGCCGTTTGGTTTGCTTGTTCAGCTTTTTGATAGATATATAAAATCTTATGGCGACAGCAGAGGAACTCAATTATCCAGTCGTTAATTTTTTCCTCCAGTTCAATTTTATCAGCTTGATGGTTATTAATTGAAATCAGAATTTGACAGTTTTTCGATGGATTTTGAGGTTCAGTTAAATTGATTAATTCATATTGAAATATATGACTTTTAAACAGTTTTCCTTGATCACGAAAAACAAGTTTATATTCATTTGTTAACAGCTTATTAGCCCAAAGCTTGGCGATTTCTTTACATTCATCATCGGTTGCTTCCGCTTTTCCATAAAGCCAGAGGGTTTGTCCTAATGAACCTTGAATGGAATTTGGTAATAAATGATTGAGTTCAAAATGGGTTAGATCTGTAGTATCAATGGAGGTAGAGAATGGTTCACAAAACAGCGTTAGATCGATGGCGTAGGTATCGTTAAAACGGAATGGTTGAACATTTCCTACTAGGGAAAATTGATCATTTTTAATCGGTTTAAACTCAATAATACCAGACGTTGCTAAAGATTCGGTTTGTTGTCCGTTTTCATTTTGGGGGATATAATTCCCCGCTTCGTCATAACAAATCAGTTTTGTGCGTAATTCTTTTAATTCAGAAAAGGGTAAAAACTCACTCAGCTTGATTAAATTTTCCCACAATAAATTTGCATCTTTGTCAACTTGATCAGGTGCATCGGTCAAGGTATGACGAAGATGAAAACTATAGAGAGTTACGGTGAAATTTTTTAGGGAATTGTTCACGGTTGGGGGTTAGAATCTTGGGGATTTTTGGGTTTTGGGGAAGGTTCAGGGTTAACAATAGGGATAGAAAGTTTAATAATCGAGTTAATTAGTAGTTGGGAAGATGGGGGACTATCTGAATCTAGCGGACTTGAATATTTAGTATTACCAATAGCTAGATTTAGGTTTAAATTTAGTGAGGGTGAGGTTTCTTCGAGTCGCTGACAGTATTCCTGGCGAATCTGCTGATGGCTTTCTAACTTTAACCACGCCTCAATCTTGTCAACAATATCTTCCTCATCGCTAGGAATATTATTAACCCAATGCTGTAAATCTTGCCAATCTGCAAGGGAGATTGAGTTGGGTTTTTCTATTAATTCAATAAACACTAAAACACTATTTCGATAAACTGACATGGGTTAAACTCCTTTACCAATTGCACAAAACGCAGCCCAATAACAGGGAGATTCAAAGGGTTGAAATGTTGCCGCTTTTTCGATTTCCTGTTCTTGGAAATGTCTCTTTAATTGCGCCTTCTCAGCATCACGCAGGGGCGTGGTGGGTAGCCAGGTTTGAAACCCCTGAACGGTGGTATCCCTGAGCCAACATTGGGCAGTCTTGAGGGCTAATCCTATATTACCAAGGTTTTCAAGTTCTTGGTAGAATTTTAACATTAAGATGGCCGTAGCAATAGCATTCACTGACCACAAACTACTGACAATATTCGTGGCCCCTGCTAAAATAAAGCCACTGGGTAAACCAATATACTCATCGCTGTTTTTGCTGAAGTCTGTTAACCCGGTTTCGCAGGCGGAAAGGGTGACGAGGCGACAGTTTTTTAACTCAAAATAGCGGATAATATCATCTAAGGTAAGGACAACCTCATCGGCTAATTCCAAACCTGAATCTAAGGGATTATTGGGATCAAACTTCCCATGACAGAAGAAAAAAGCACAGTGACTATTCCGCAGTTTTTCATTGATACTACCGTTTTTTGTAGTGGCATCAATGTGTAAAATATCTGATTTTTTGGCTCTATCGTTTTTCAGAATATCCGATTGGAGAAATTGTTGTTTAATGGCATTTACTGAACCTAAATCTAAATCTTTTAAATTTGGGTTGGGGGTTTGAACTGCAAATAAGCGATCAAATTCCGTGCAGTTTTGCTCTTGCACTTGCTTTAATAGTTGGTTACTGGGAGTATAGCGAACTCCTTGGGAAAAACAATCAAGAACAGTCGGATGGGAGGGAATGGGGTTGCCCTGGGGATGGAATTTTAACCAAGTTTCTGTGCTGACAGGTAAAGTATGGAGGGGGAACAGATGCAAATAGCGATGGGGAATCAGAATTAATTGATTAATTGATTTAGGAAGTTCTGAGAATTTCCCTAAAATTTGATCAATCTGTAAAATCTTGGCTAAATCTTGCAGACGAGACGGGAGGCTATTTTGCCATTGTTCTTGTAATGCTTCTTGTTCTGATTTGGTTTGTGCTTGCTCAGAGGCATAATAGGCTTTAAAATATTCAACTGCCCAATTTTGTAATTGTTCTAAATCAGTGGTAGTAAAAGTATAAATCAGGGGTTGGGAACGGTGACGGGTGATGATAAAGGCGCGAAAACAATCCCCGAAAATATACCATTGAAGAATGGCTGTGTGATCGTCAATTAAACCTTGAATTTCTTTATATTGAATCGGTTTAAAAGGATACAGTTGATCGTAGCGTTTACGCAGTTCGTCAATTAGGGTGTCGTCCCGTTGGGAAGCAGCGGCTTGACGACGATCTTCGTAATCAATTTCTTGCCGTAATCGTTCCAATTCCCTACGCTTATCATCAGGAATTTTGCCCTTGGGATACAAGTCCCGAATCGCTAAAACTTCAACCAGATTTTGGGCTTTGCTGCGTTCCACATATTCAATCGCTTTTTTATAGTGTTTCAGTTCGATGCAAACTTCCACCATCCTCCGGTAAAGTTCATTCCACTCCTCCGCTAATTTCTGTTTCGCTTCCTCCCCCGAAACAATTTGACTGCGGAGAGTTTCTACCGTGTTGATGGCATCGGCAAAAGTTTCATAAGCTAACTGCCATTGTTGACTGTCTTGATAAACCCGTCCTAAGTTAAAGGCGGTTTTCGCATGATTTTGGGGAAAAGCCTTGCGGGTTCTAACAGACAAAGCATCCTTGTAACAAGCGATCGCAGTTTCAAGATTCTCGGCTTTTTCCCCTTGGGTGCGATCACTGTAGGCAGTACCGAGATTCATTTGTGTCCTCGCCCAATCTTGGGGAAAAGCGTTGCGGGTATAAACAGATAATGCCTGGGTGTAACAAGCGATCGCGTTTTCAAGATTCTCGGCTTTTTCCCCTTGGATGCGACTGCGACGCCAGTAGGCAGCACCGAGATTCATTTGTGTCCTCGCCCAATCTTGGGGAAAAGCATTGGGGGTATAAACAGACAATGCCTCGGTGTAATAAGCGATCGCTTTTTCAAGATTCTGGGCTGTTTCCCCTTGGATGCGACCTCTGTAGGCATTACCGAGATTCATTTGTGTCCTCGCCCAATCTTGGGGAAAAGCGTTGGGAGTTAAAACAGACAAAGCATCCTTGTAACAAGTGATCGCGGTTTCAAGATTCTGGGCTGTTTCCCCTTGGATGCGACTCTCATAGGCAGCACCAAGATTCATTTGTGTGATCGCCCAATCTTGGGGAAAATCCTTGCGGGTTCTAACAGACAAAGCATCCTTGTAACAAGCGATCGCTTTTTCAAGATTCTGGGCTTTTTCCCCTTGGATGCGATCGCTGTAGGCATTACCGAGATTCATTTGTGTCCTCGCCCAATCTTGGGGAAAAGTGTTGGGAGTTAAAACAGACAATGCCTGGGTGTAATAAGCGATGGCAGTTTCAAGATTCTCGGCTTTTTCCCCTTGGATGCGACTCCAGTAGTTAACTCCTAAACCATTTTGAATCGCTGCCCAGTTTTCGGTGTTACTTTCCCTTGTCCAAACGGTTAAGGCTAATTTTAAACAATTAATCGCAATTTCTATATTCAGGGCGCGGTTGCCCAGAGGGAACTCGGAAATTATAAGATTGAATAAATATAAAAGTGATGAAATTAGATTGGATTTGTCAGGGTCGGCGTCTTGCAGTTCTTCTGTTACCCATTCTTGCAAGGTGAGAATAAAGGTTTGATCTAATTTATCGCTATTTTCTAGGAGTAAGGGATAGACCGCTTTAGGATTCTTTTTATTTTTGGCAATTGCTATTAGTATTTCGAGTAATAGTTGTAAGTAGGCGTCGTTCATGGTGAGGGAGGGTTGGGGTTGGGTCTGGCTGTTATTGATGATTATAATAGATTTAAGTTGGAAAGGAACCACAAAGACACGAAGACACGAAGGAAGGGAGAAGGATGATTAAGGGGGTATGGGTATTGTTATTCGTGTTAACAATGGCGCTAAAAGCCTTGAAATAAATTTCAGGCTCAAAGCTCAAACCCGTTAAAACGGGTTAAGAAAGAGAAGTTTTGAGTCATCTTTAGATGACTTTAGCTCTTAGCCCGAAATTTATTTCCGGGCTTTTGGCGTTAAGTTGAAACCAAGGGGGTATTGTTCCCCCAACCCAGAAACCGGGTTTCTCTATTTCCCACCCCAACCCAGTTGAATTGAGTATAATTAAAAAATCTCTCAAACATCAGATGTTATGAATACTCTTAAATACAAGACAACTATTAAAAATGGTAAACTCGATTTACCTTCCCTCGATTTGCCAGAAGGAACTGTTGTTGAGGCAATTTTATTAATTGGCAAATCAACTGAAACCGATGAAACAGATTATCTACTATCTACAGAAGCTAATCGCCACCATCTAAAAGAAGCTGTAGAATCACTTAAACATCCTGAGAACTATATTTATGTCGATCATGATGTTCTGCACCATCCCTTGGCAAAACATCCAAATCCTCATCCGATAAATTATTAACAAAAGAACTAGCAATTTCTAACAAAAATGCACTCGTATCCTCTGCCGAATCTGAAGGGTTTTCTGTTAAATTGGAACTGGGAAGGGGTCGCTGATTTGTATTGAGTCGCCATTCTAAAAAGCTAACAAAATCTAAAACCTCTTGCAAAACAGGTTCAGATAAAGTTTCTAAATGCTCTAATTTGTCTAAAATAAGCTCTTTGATTGCGTTCATATCCTGAACCTTGTATCAACACATTTACATTTTAACTGAAATCATAGAACTCAGCAAACCGGGTTTCTGGGTTTCTCTCTCACAACTGATCAAGTATGCTACAAATGTTAATGTAGCCTATAAATTCCCCTAAATCCTATTGAATAAATAACTGATTATGAACGAAATTCAAGAATACGATCTGGTTGCTCTAACCGAAGATGCGATCGCTATCCACAAAGTCACCCATCAGCAAATCCTACTCCATCGAGGGCAAATGGGAACAGTTTTAATGTCTTTTGATCAAAAAGCATTTTTAATTGACTTTACAGATCAAGAAGGCAATACTTTTGCAATGGAAACTATTGAAGCTGTTAAACTTTTACGCCTTATTAATGAACCTGAATTAGTAGGGTGCGTAAGCTCCGCGCACGCACCAATATTAGATCACAATCACAGAGATATTATCCTCTGAATTTATTATTGGCGATCGCACAATCTTTTGAGCAATTTATCTGAAAAATTTTTGATTAATCAGAAACCGGGTTTCTTGGGGTTGGGGATGGTGCGTGCGCGTGGCTTACGCACCCTACGGGATGATGAAATTGGTATATGTTAAATCTATTGAATCCTAATTTTGAACCTATGATGCACAATTTTATCCCCCCTGAACGGTTTTTCCCTTATTTAACTTGGACAGAAATTGAATCAATGGCTGATAAAAGTAATGTGGTTATTTTACAACCCATTGGAGCGATTGAACAACATGGCCCCCATTTACCGTTAATTGTTGATGCTGCGATCGCAACGGCTGTAACAGGTCATGCTTTAGCCCAACTTAATGATAACATTCCTGCCTACGCTTTGCCAACAATTTATTATGGAAAATCTAACGAGCATTGGCATTTTCCGGGTACAATAACGTTAAGTTCCCAAACCTTAACTGCTGTATTAATGGAATTAGGCGAAAGTCTTTATCGGGCTGGATTTAGAAAATTAGCTTTTATTAATGGTCATGGCGGACAACCGCAAATATTAGAGATGGTAGCGCGAGATTTACATCAACAATATGAAGATTTTTCTGTATTTCCCTTATTTGTTTGGCGGGTTTCTAACGTTGCTAGGGAATTATTAACCCCGAAAGAATTAGAGTTAGGAATTCATGCCGGAGATGCGGAAACCAGTTTAATGTTATCTTTACTGCCAGAACAGGTTAAAATGGAAAAAGCTGTGTGTGAATATCCCCAAGGTTTACCGGAAAATAGTTTATTAAGTATGGAGGGAAAATTACCCTTTGCTTGGGTGACACAAGATTTAACCAAAAGTGGGGTTTTAGGGGATGCAACGGTAGCGACAAAGGAAAAAGGCGATCGCATTTTAGCTTCTTTAGTTAACAGTTGGGTAAAAGTTATTGAGGATTTATATAAATTTAAACAACCCCAAAGGTTTAGGGATTAATTGAATATTAACGGAGTGCGAGCGTCCCCGCTCGATAGTTTCTCCCCTACTGATTTTCAATTGTTATAACAATAACTCTAATGGCTATATATAGCAATCCGTGTAGTCAACTTAACGCCAAAAGCCCGGAAATAAATTTCGGGCTAAAAGCTCAAACCCGTTAAAACGGGTTAAGAAAGAGAAGTTTTGAGTCATCTTTAGATGACTTCAGCTCTTAGNGGAGATAATTACTAATAATTAAAGCTCGTCTCGGAACCCGCCCTGCCCTGTTCCCTGTTCCCTGTTCCCTATTCCGTCTTATAAATAATTCACAAACCAGGTTAAATAATCTTCTACCAAAGTATAGTTTCCAGAATCTTCATCTGATACTTCTAATTCTGCTAAGGGAAGGGCAAATTTTCGATTATCATTGACCCGTTTAACATCTACAATAATTCCATCCATTTCATCAACTCCACCCTGAAACTGTTCCAATGAAAAAATATCCGTGTAAGAAGGATTGGTTTTTTTCAGCTTTTCATAATCTTTAGGATTTCCAGCACCATAGAGATATTCTTCTTCCCACAGAAATTCCTCTGCTCCCGTTAAATAACAAGGCATTTCAATCTTTTCTTTTAAATACTTGAGATATCGATTTAAAGTTTTAGAAGTCACATCTAGGGAGCCATTTCCCAATATTTTCTTGATTTTCTCCTCAAATTCTTCAACATTAAAGTTTTCATCTTCAAACAAACTTTCAGCATTAATTAATCCCATTGACTCCATTTGTTCAATGAGCTTTGTCATTGAACTCATTAACTCTTCTTTGAAGCCATCTCTTTGTTTATTCAATAAACCCGATACAATCGTCTCATCGATTTGAAGGGGTTTCAAATCAACTCCTGGTGGTTGTAATTTCTTTTTGTTTTTGTTCTGATACAGTTTAGACATTCTGTTACACCAAGCACAGTAGTTCTTCGTCTCAACCCTAGATGATTTCTAATTGATCTTTTTTAAGGTTTTTAGTTGTAGAGATGTTTTAAGTTACATCTCGACCAATCTTGACCTCAAGATTTTTCTATTGGGAAGGGAGTAAAATTTAGTATATCGTGCTACAGGTCTTTTTGTATTTTCAAGGGGAGAGAATTATGGTACAAACACAACAACCCGCTATACCCGTTATTTATCAAGGACAGTTTGGCGAATACACGATTAACGATAATGATCGTTGGAGCGTGATTATTTACCGAACAGGCTTAATCATAGCAGCCTTATGCTTTACGGTGGCAACGGGATTAATTTTGTTTCAGGAGAATAACCCCAGGGTTCTACAAGCGTTAACCCCCATCTACTTTTGTTTTTGGTTAGGGTTGGGGGTAAGTTTATCAACGATTCATATTTATTTGATTCCGTTACACCGACTTCTCCAACTCTTTTGGTTAATTGGGGGAATTGCTGCTGCGGTGTTTGCTTGGGTTGATGAAGAACCCTTAGCGTTAACAATTTATCACCATCCTTATACGTTGTTTGGGGTGGGGTTTACCTTTGTTGCTTTAACGGGGATTTATTTTAAAGAAGCCTTCTGTTTTAACCGCATGGAAACCAAGTTATTAACGCCTCTTGTTCCTTTATTATTATTGGGATTTATTGCAGGAATTTGGTCAGTTTCGGCTCAAAGAATTTTGTTAGCATTTTGGGCGATTCAATTTATCATTTTTGCTGGTCGAAAAGTCTTCCAAGGAATTCCTGCTGATATTGGGGATAAAAGTGTGTTTGATTATCTTCACGCTCAACGTTCTACTCAAGCTAAGGTTTAGATTCTAAAACTTCATGCTGAACCCGATAATTTTCCTTGATATCAGGTTCAGCTATTGTAATCGAAATCGCAATATATAACAGCCAAAAAATACTATTGCGAGCGACTAATCCGGTTTCGGTGTAGGTTGATATCAAGGTATAGGTCAAATAAATTAAAGGCCAAAGACCATAGAGGGCGTTAGTAGAACGAGCTAACCACAGGGAGCGGATTAAATTAATTAAAAATCCCAAAGCATAAGTCAATACTCCTACAAAACCCAAATCCAGCCACAAATCTATCCAACCGTTGTGGGAATTAGGAACAGGCCATTGGGCAATCCGAATGATGTACCCTGATGGGCCATCTAACCCTCTCCAAAACGCCCCCCAGCCATAACCGAGCCAGAACTTTTTTTCAATCATATCCCAAGCATACATCCATAGATCTGTCCGACCTGTAAGAGAGGCATCTTTACCCAAGGAAGCAAACACTAAACTGGAATACTCTGTGTATAAAAAATAGAGAACACCGGAGAGTGTAACTAAGCTTAAAAATGCTGGAACCATCAATACATAGCGGAATCTAAAGGTCTGATAAGCTAATAATGCCATCAATAAAATGCTTGTATTAATCATACTGGTTGTTGAGCGAACACCGGGTAAAAGAATTAGAACTAATCCTATACAGCAGTGAGCAATCCAAGTCTTTTTTTGTGGTAATACAGTTTTGAACATTAAGAACACAATCATACTCAGAGCGAGAAATCTTCCAAAAAGATTTTTATGGGTAAAAATTCCTCGAAATGCTCCGCTATGAATTGCCCCCATAATTCCATAGTGAGGTAATCCGCCAATAAATAGTAGGCTTAAAATCAAGATAAATAAATATGTCCAGCCTAAGATTCTAACTTGTTCCTGAATTGAATATCGAGATCCTAGATAGAGTCCAAAAAAGGTAGTTCCGATTAAGGTAATTGCAGTTCTGATGGTGATTGAGGGTTCGTCAGACCAAGTTATAGAAGCAACGGCAAAGCCGACAATTGTAATAATAATTCTATCTTTACTCATAAAATATAATGTTTTTTTCCAGCGTAATATCAAGAAGAAAATAGCTCCTAAATAAGTTAAAAAATAAAGGGCTGTATTCATTGCTAAATTAGTGGGATAAACTGAACCATCTCCCTCACTAGCTCCCCCGGATGCAATTAAGGGAACCCAATCGGCAGTATAATGGGTAATCGCTAAAATAGTAAAAACGGTTTCTATTTTTTGGAACAACGATTGTGATTTTTTAGGCATTTTTAGTTGTTTTAATTTTTTTTATAAGGATGATCAAAAAAATTAGACTTTTTTGAAGTGTGGGAAGCATAACGTTTAGCATGATAAAAATACTGATTTAACTCCTTTTTATTAATGCCATTAATGACTAAACCCAAGACTCGTTGACTAGCACGGTCTAAAATTTCTTTGACCGTGATCGCCGTTTCTCGATCAATTACCCCAGGACGACTGACTAATAAAATTCCCTGCGCCATTTGGCTGACAATTAAAGCATCTGCTGCCACAATTAAGGAGGGTGTATCGATAATTACAAAATCATACTGTTTAGAAATGTTCTGAATTAATAAAGCCATATTTTGAGACTCTAATAATCTTAATGGGTTGGGAGATATGACACCTGCTGTTAACACATCTAACCGTTCCATACCTTGACGAATGACAGAACTTAATTCTAGGGGTTCTGCTAAAATATCAGATAATCCAGGGGTATTCACTAACCGCCAAATTTGATGCTGAAAGGGTTGACGCATATCGGCATCAATTAATAAAACTCGATAACCTAATTGAGCAATACTCGCCGATAAATTAGCGCAAATTGTTGATTTTCCTTCCTGGGTCACGCCACTGGTAACAACAATAACTTTTAGGTTTTTATCGGAAGTCATTAACCTTAAATTTGCCTGCATCATCCGATATAGTTCACTCACTAAAGAATTCGGTGCTTCCATCACAGGAACAAACAGATTTTTTCGGATTCGGCTAAATTTAAAAGATCGATTTTTGGGAATAAACGGAATAATCCCAATAAGCTTATAATCCAATAAATTTTTTATTTCTTGAGTGCTTCTAACGGATTTATCTAAAATATCTAATAATAAAACCGATGCGGTTGCAAAAACTAAACCTAACATTACTCCTAGAATAAGGAGTTGGGATTTTTTACTTGTTCCTTTTTCAGGAACAATAGCAGTTTCAATAATTCTTGTATTATCAATTCTTTTATTTTCTGCTACTTGAACTTCTTCTAAATTTTTTAACAAGGTTTCATAGGTTACTCTAGCAACCTGAACTTTACGTTCTAGTTCCTGCTGTTGTTGTTCCAATTTAGGTAAAATACTCGCTCGTTTTTGATAAGCTGCACGAGATTCATAAAGAGAATTTAACTGTTGAGTTAAATCCAGACGTTTGCTTTCTGTATTAACATATTCTTGGAGTAAGTTATTATTTCCTTGACTACTTAATAATCCTCTAGGAAGTGAAATATTTTTGCCTAAAATTTGCTCAATTTGCTGTTGCAATGTGGCTGTAAGAGCCTCTTTTTTAGCAATTAAAGCAATAATTCTAGGATTCTGATCTCGAAATCGTTTTCTTTCATTGGTTAAATCCGATTCAACTTTTTCTAATTCTACTAATGTGCTTTTCATCAACGGGGATTCGCTTAAGGTATTCAAAGCGATCGCTTCTTCCAAATCTAAACCTACTTGAGTTTCTAAAGATTTTGATAAACTATTGATGCCATTCAGTTGAGATTCTAGGGTTGTAATTTGTCGATTTAACTCGGATAATCCCTCCACCGCCGAACTAAATTCTTGTTCTAAATTCAAAACTTGATTTTCTTCTTTAAAATCTCTTAAAGCTTGTTCAACTCTAAACACTTCTTTTTGAACGACTGGAAGTTGCTGAACAATAAAATCACGAGCTTTAGAAGCATCCCTGCGATTATTTTGATCGGTAATTGAAATATAAACTCCCATCAATGTATTGACCACATCGGCTGTTTCTTTAGCTATTTTACTGCTACAGGAAATTTCAACAATATCAGTCCCACCTAGAATCTTAATTTTGAGTTTACTTCTCAAAGAATCGGGTTCCATTAATTTCCCCTGAGAATCTGTTAATTTAAGGATGTTAATCGTTTTTTCTAATAAGGGACTCGATTGCATAATTTCAATTTGCGTACTCAAAGGAGTCTGATCAGATAATAAAGCTTTTAACTCTCCCAATTCTTTACCAATTCCAGCTAAGGATGAAGTTCGATCCACTTCAAATAATAACTTTCCCGTTGCTTCATAGGTTGGCTTGAGAAACCGAGTTCCATACCAGGCTAAACCTAAAAACAAGAGGAAAATCCCGACCACAATAAACCCTCGCTGTTTTAAAGTCAGTAAATACCGACTAAAATCCAAATCAATTGATTCTCTGTCTACCATTACTTTAACCTATCGCTATTCAAGATTTAAAACAATTAATTTCCGTTCAAAAATAGTCGGGTAATCGTATTCATAACCGACAACAAATCGGTGAAGGATTGTAAAGGTCGAAAGGCTTCTTCCAAAGAATCCCCTGTGCGAGTGACCGCAGATCGTCCGACAATAATCACATCATTTTGTTGTAAAATTGGATTTAAAGCTTCATTAACTCCTTCAGTCCAATTAACCTTCAGATTTCGTTGGGATACCGTACCATCAGGATTTAAACGCAGCAATTTAACTTGATTTTGACGAGCACGAATTAAATTAAACCCTCCTGCGACTAAAATCGCCTCGTTTAAAGTTGTATCCAGGGGAATTTCCAAAGTCCCTGGATTTTTAACTTCCCCCACCACGGATACTTTAATGGTATGAGGAGAAAAACTCGCTTTTCCTAACGCCCCAACTTCTGTGGGATTAATTGCGGTGGCTTTGGGGATCAAAATTGAGTCTCCCGGTTGTAAAGTCATATCCTGTTTTACATCTCCGGTTCGTAACAATTCCCATAAATTAATATTAACAATTTGTTCTTCTGAACTTTGCGTTAGACGCCGCAGTTGAATTTCTCGAATATTAGCTAAGGGAGTAATCCCTCCGGCTAACTTAATCGCCGCTGTCACCGTTGGAGGTTGTCCAGTTTCAGTTGCTTTTTCTCCCACAAGATGAGTCCCCGGATTAAACACTTCTCCGACCACAATAACGGGAAAGGGATCGATTTTTGGCGAAGCAAAACTGGCAGAATTAAGTTGACGAATATTTAAAGCATCAAGGGTTTCAGCTTGAGGAACATTAATCCGATCTCCATCCCGCAACACCAGATCTTGACTGAGATCACCGGTTTCAATTAATTGTCTTAAGTTAACTATAATCGATTGTTTTTGAGGATTATTCCGTTCAATTTTAACCCGACTAATATCGGCAGATTGGGTAATTCCTCCCGCTTGTTGTAACAGTTGGGTGACTTTATAAAACTGAAATTGACGAGCCGCAGCACTGGGAACGGATAAGCTCAGGGTATAGGTTCCAGGATGATTAACTTCCCCGGAAACAGCAATTGTCATCGGTCGAGGCGCAATTATGGTGACGGTGGTAATGGGTTGTTGAACATAAGGCTGATACTTTGTAGCAATAATCTCAGCTAGTTGTAAAACCGTTAACCCAGTAACAGCAATATTTCCAATTAAGGGTAAACCAATCGTACCATCACTTAATACTAAATATTCACCACTGTATTCGGGTACATCTAAAACATCAACTCGCAAGAGATCCCCTGTCCCCAAAGTATAGGCTTCAACGGGTAGAGTTAGGGGTGAAACTTGAGGAGAAGAAGACGTTAACCTTCGGTTTGGCAAGAGCAATTGAGCATCAGCACTCTGAATATTATCAGTAACGATCTCAGTAAACATTAGGATCGCTACAACTTGAAGAGTTAAGGTTTTAAGAATCGATAGGCTATCATCGGTTTTCATAAACACTCCATTGATTCTGCGAAAATTTTCCACAGTAGAAGAGCTTGTTATAAACTCTCTGGAGTTATCCTCAAGTTGAATCGATGGGTAGCGGGATCAAATTAAAGAATCTAGCTCCGTGTAATCCGGGAGTGACTCTGTTATGAGTATACCATTTCTAATAACAAGGCGCTCGCTCTCTTGACGAGATAAGATTTCACTCAAATAACGACCTTTAAAAACAATAAAATCTGCCGGAAGTCCGACACCAATACGTCCGACATCGGGTAAACCCATCAAATCTGCTGGGGTTTTTGTTACCGTACATAACCAATCTTCAAAAGGTCGATCTAAATGACAAATTCTCACCGCCATTTTAAACACTTCTAAGCCATCATGGTCGCCAAATCCATAAAATGGATCACGACAATTATCACTCGCAAAAGCAACAGGAACTCCCGTTTGTTTCAATTCATGGACTAAGGTTGTTCCTCGCCAGTGAGGGGTTTTTGGAGATTGAGATTGATCATATTGACGATCTTGTAAATAGAGATTACACATCGGTAAACTCACAACCCCAATTCCGGCTGATTTAACGATATTTAAGGTATGTTGAACAACATCATCGGGTTGTACCGCTAAACTGCAACAATGTCCGCAAACAATTTGACCTTCAAATTGATGTTTTAACGCGGCTTCCGCAATTTTCTGTAAACAAATTGATTCTACTTCTCCATTTTCATCAACATGAAAATCTAAGTTTAATTTCCGATCTTTGGCGATTTGAAAAACTCGTTCTATTTGTTGATCTAACTCAGGATTCATATAGGCAACTCCCCCTAAAATTCCTCCTGATTCTGCTATTTTATCAACTAATTTTTCCCCTTCCGGCGTTAAATAATAATCCAAAGTTGCTAAAGAAACGGCTTGCAAAATTAAGCGATTTTCCCATTCTTTTCTCAGGGTTTTAAATACATCCCAATTCAGATCCGTTAACCGTCCGGCTGAATCTAAATGAGTCCGAATCGCTTTTGTTCCATGCACATAACTACACTTTAAACCAAATTCCATCCGTCGATAAATATCTTCGGTTGTCCAGGTTTCTTCATCTTTAAATGTTGCTGTTAACGCCTGTTCAAAAGTTCCATTTAGATTCGGTGAACGTTCCCAAATATGACCTTTATCTAAATGAGTATGAACATCGACAAAACAAGGCCAAATCTGTCTCCCCTGTAAATCTACCGTTGCAATATTACCTGATTCAACACTTCCTGATACAACAATTTGCTCTATTATCTCCGATGCAATTTTAACATCAACCACTGCCATACCATCGTTATTTGCTGAATTTGCGATCGCCGCATCCCTATTTTTCAACACACAAACCGGAACACGAACATTTTTTAACCAATAACAAGAGGTATTAGGAATCATAAGTGGGGGATAGAAACCGGGTTTCTCTACTTTTTTAACATGATTTCAGCAAGTACAGAGAAGAAACCCGGTTTCTGACTCTAAGCAGGGGACTAGAAACCGGGTTTCTCTACTTTTTTAACATGATTTCAGCAAGTACAGAGAAGAAACCCGGTTTCTGACTCGTTTCTCTACACCAAAGATAAAAACTCTCTAAAGATTGATGATTATGCAAAAAACGTATGCTAGTCATGCTAAAGCTTCATAAAGTTTTAAGTTTTGTAACATTAGCTACGATTATATCGGGTTTAGGGGTCTAACTTATTCATATTCCTTAACGTTCCGGTTGAGGGAACAAAGGTGAACTCTCTCACTTTAGGAGGATCTTCACCCTAAAATTAAGCAATTTTTTACATTTGAGTCTCAAATGATACGGTTTGCCTTCAATAGACCTGTTAGTATTCGGCCAAATTTGATCCATTTCTCATTGGCCTGAAAATTTGAGACAGAGCAACACTGAGGAATCGGCTATGACCAGCACAGTCCCACAAAAGACAGCCACAAACAGGTTTGAGAAATTCAAAGCGGAAAAAGACGGTTTGGCTGTCAAAGACGAAATCGAAAGCTTTGCCCGTTTAGGATGGGAAGCGATGGACGAAACCGACCGAGACCACCGCCTGAAATGGTTAGGGGTGTTCTTCCGTCCGGTGACTCCGGGTAAATTTATGCTCCGGTTACGTTTACCGAATGGGGTCATCACCAGTGAGCAGATGCGGGTTTTGGGGGAAATCGTGCAGCGCTACGGTGATGACGGCAATTCTGATATTACCACAAGACAGAACCTTCAGTTAAGAGGAGTTCGGATTGAGGATATTCCTGACATTTTTCGACGGTTTGAAACCGTTGGACTGACGAGCATTCAGTCAGGAATGGATAATGTGCGAAATATTACAGGCTCACCCGTTGCGGGTTTAGATGCGGATGAACTTTATGATACTCGTGAGTTAGTGCAACAAGTTCAAGACCTAATTACTAACTCTGGAAAAGGCAATTTAGAGTTTAGCAATTTACCGCGAAAATTCAATATTGCGATCGCCGGATGTCGAGATAATTCCGTTCATGCCGAAATTAATGATATTGCTTTTATTCCGGCATTTAAACAGAATATTTTTGGGTTCAATATCTTAGTGGGAGGGTTCTTTTCTGCCACCCGTTGTGCTGCGGCGATCCCTTTAAATGCCTGGGTACAACCCCATCAAGTCGTGGGTTTATGTCGAGGGATTTTAGAAGTCTATCGAGACAATGGGTTAAGAGGAAGTCGTCAAAAAGCTCGGTTAATGTGGTTAATTGATGAATGGGGCGTTGATAAGTTCCGTTCTGAAGTGGAAAAACAAATCGGTTATTCTTTAGAACCCGAAGCCGAAAAAGACGAAATTCTCTGGGAAAAACGGGATC
The DNA here is from genome assembly GCF_900010725.2 of Planktothrix serta PCC 8927. NCBI lineage: Bacteria > Bacillati > Cyanobacteriota > Cyanophyceae > Oscillatoriales > Microcoleaceae > Planktothrix > Planktothrix serta. Next base: position 256,977 of record NZ_LR734824.1, read on the forward strand.
ATATTGGGGTTTATCAACAAAAACAATCAGGATTCAACTATGTTGGATTAAATGTTCCCGTTGGACGTTTATATGCTCACGATATGCTAGAATTAGCCCGAATTGCTGAAGTTTATGGCACGGGGGAAATTCGCTTAAGCGTTGAGCAAAATGTGATTATTCCCAATATTTCCGATAGCCGTTTAGATGCTTTCCTAACAGAACCCATCTTAGATAAATTTTCAATTAATCCATCGGGGTTAAGTCGAGGGTTAGTATCTTGTACAGGCGCACAATTCTGTAACTTTGCCTTAGTTGAAACTAAAAACCGGGCTGTGGCATTAGTGAAGGAATTAGAAGCAGAATTAACCGTCGAAAAACCCGTCCGTATTCATTGGACAGGTTGCCCGAATTCCTGCGGACAACCCCAAGTTGCTGATATTGGATTAATGGGAACAAAAGCGCGCAAAGAGGGGAAATCTGTTGAAGGCGTTAACCTCTATATGGGAGGAACAGTTGGCAAAGATGCTAAACTCGGTGAATGTGTACAAAAATCCATTCCCTGTGATGATCTAAAACCAATGTTGCGACAAATTCTTGTAGAGCAATTTGGAGCAAGACTCAAAGAAGGAGTGGATTTAACGAGTTCTGAATCTGAAATTAACCCTCCAGAAACAACTCCAAAAGCCCCGGCTAAAACAGCAATAATTATTTTTGCTAAATCCGGTAAAACCTTTACCTGTGGAGAAAATGAACTGATTCTCGATATAGCTGAACGCGAAGGAATTCCCATTCCCAGTAGTTGCCGTTCAGGAAATTGTGGAACTTGCCAACAAAAATTAGTTAAAGGTCAGATCCAATATGATAGTAATCCTGATGCAGCAAAAGACCTAGAACCCGGTATGATTTTAACTTGTACTGCCCATGCTATTAATACCGTCGTTATTGATGCTTAACGACTCTAAAGATTAATCAGAAAAACCACATCAATTATTTACCAACACGGAATAAAGACATAAGACATGAGTAAGCTTTCACGACGTAAATTCCTGTTAACGGCTGGTGTAACTGCGGCTGGAACTATCTTTGTACATGGTTGTACTTCTGGAACTAATTCTTCAACAACTGCCTCTAATTCTTCCCCGGCAACAACAGTAGTTCCGGCGGCTAATATTAATCCGGCTGATGCCCCAGAAACACCAACTGCAACATTAGGATTTATTGCCTTAACCGACTCTTCACCCTTAATTATTGCCTTAGAAAAAGGCTTCTTTGCTAAATATGGAATGACGGATGTTAAGGTGGTTAAACAAGCCTCTTGGCCTGTCACCCGTGATAACTTAGAATTAGGGTCAGGTGGAGGCGGAATTGATGGGGCGCATATTTTATCACCCATGCCCCATTTAATGACATTAGGAACGATTACTAAACAACCCGTTCCGATGTATATTTTAGCCCGATTAAATACCAATGGTCAAGCAATTTCGTTAGGGAAAGATTATCTTGATGCTAAACTAACCATTAACGATAGTGCCAAATTCAGAGACATTGTATTAGCTGCCAAAAACTCAGGAAAAGAAGTCAAAGGAGCCATGACTTTTCCGGGTGGAACCCACGATTTATGGATACGCTATTGGTTAGCTTCAGGTGGGACAGTTCCTGATACCGATATTTCAATTATTCCAGTTCCCCCAGCCCAAATGGTTGCTAATATGAAAGTCGGGAATATGGAAGGCTTCTGTGTCGGTGAACCTTGGAACGCCCAATTAGTGAATCAAAAAGCCGGATATACGGCTTTAATAACCGGAGAATTGTGGAAAGATCACCCCGAAAAAGCCTTTAGTATGCGAGCAGATTGGGTGGATAAAAACCCGAAAGCAGCAAAAGCATTAACAATGGCGGTATTAGAAGCGCAACAATGGTGTGATCAACCCGAAAATGTTGAGGAAATGTGTCAAATTGTTTCCCAAGATAAATGGTTTAAAGTCCCCTTTAAAGATATTATTGAGCGATCTAAAGGAAATATTGATTTTGGGGATGGGCGGGTTATTCAAGCGAGTCCTGTTGCGATGAAATTCTGGAGAGATAACGCCTCTTATCCCTATAAGAGTCATGATATGTGGTTCTTAACCGAAGATATTCGTTGGGGATATTTACCGCCTGATGTAGATATTAAAGCCACCGTTGATAAAGTCAACCGCGAAGATTTATGGAGGGAAGCAGCCAAATCTTTAAGTGTTCCCGCCGACCAAATTCCAGCGACTACTTCTCGCGGTGTGGAAACCTTCTTTGATGGCGTACAATTTAACCCCGATGATCCTCAAGCTTACCTCAATAGTTTAGCCATCAAAAAAATATAATTCCCTCTGTTTGATCCCCCCTAACCCCCCTTACCAAGGGGGGAACCAGAAAATCAAAGCTCTACTTTTTTAAGAGGGAACTGGACTATTAAAGTCACCCTTTTTAAGGGGGATTTAGGGGGATCAAACCTAGGAATATATCGCTAAAAACCCGATTTCAATTCACTCATCTCTAACACTTATGACGACTAGCATTAAAGCTCGTTCTAGCAGTAAAAATCCTCTGAGTTTTATCTTTGATTGGTTTAATAAAAACCGCAATCAAATCATTCGTCCGTTAATTGCCATCTTTATTTTTCTAGCCATTTGGCAACTGTTATGTTCAGGAGAAAACCCTAATTTACCTTCTCCAATTACCACCGTTAAGGAATCTTGGGAATTAATTGTTAATCCATTTTTCGATAATGGGGGCATGGATAAAGGGCTATTTTGGCAAGTTCTAGCCAGTTTACAACGGGTTGCCATTGGATTTACCTTATCCGCTATTGTTGGAATTGCATTAGGGATTTTAATCGGAACAAATGCCTTTATGTATGATGCCTTAGATCCCCTATTTCAAATCTTAAGAACTATTCCCCCCCTGGCTTGGTTGCCCATCGCCTTAGCCGCTTTACAACAATCTAATCCTGCTGCCATTTTCGTCATTTTTATTACCGCAATTTGGCCGATTATTATTAATACTACCGTTGGAGTTCAACAAATTCCTCAAGATTACAAAAACGTTGCTAGAGTCTTACGTTTACCCCGAAGTAAATATTTCTTTAAAGTGTTATTTCCCTCCGCAGTTCCTTATATTTTCACTGGGTTAAGAATTGGTATCGGTTTATCTTGGTTAGCCATTATTGCGGCGGAAATGTTAGTCGGAGGAGTTGGCATTGGATTCTTTATTTGGGATGCCTATAATAGCTCTCGAATGAGTGCGATTATTGTGGCTTTAATTTATGTCGGGGTTGTGGGTTTAATCCTCGATCGCGCCATTGGTTTTATTGCTTCTAAAGTTGTTCCCGCCGACCAGAAATAAATCACTAATTTCAACCCTTAACCGTTAACCCTTCTCACCTCTAATTATGTCTGTATTTGTAGAAATTGATCACGTTCATCGCATTTTTAATCTCCCCAATGGAGAACAATATATCGCGCTGAAAAATATTGAACTCAAAATTAAAAAAGGTGAATTTATCACCTTAATTGGTCACTCTGGCTGTGGAAAATCGACCCTTTTAAATATTATTGCGGGGTTAGATCAAGCCACAGAAGGCGGGATTATTTTAGCAGGGCGAGAAGTCCGCGAACCGGGGCCAGATCGGATGGTTGTGTTTCAAAATTATTCCTTATTACCTTGGTTAACGGTACGCGAAAATATTGCACTAGCCGTTGATGAAGTCTATCGCAAACTGCCTAAAACCGAACGTCAAGATATTATTGAAAAACACATTAAATTAGTCGGTTTAAGACAGGCGGCAGATAAATTACCGGGAGAAATTTCGGGGGGGATGAAACAACGAGTTGCGATCGCTCGCGCCTTAGCTATTAAGCCCCAATTATTACTTTTAGATGAACCCTTTGGGGCGTTAGATGCTTTAACTAGAGGAGGGTTACAAGAGCAGTTAATGAAAATCTGCGAAGCCAGCCAAGTTAGCGCTGTGATGGTGACTCACGATGTCGATGAAGCCTTATTATTATCCGATCGCATTGTGATGTTAACTAACGGCCCAGAAGCCCATATCGGGCAAATTTTAGAGGTGAATATTCCCCGTCCCCGTCAACGGATGGAAGTGGTTAATCATCCTAACTATTATGCCTTGCGAAATGAGATTGTTTATTTTCTCAATCAACAGAAAAAAGCCAAAAAATCAGCCGTCCAAAAAGCTCCTACTGTTATTGCTAAAAATGGTTTAGAAAAAGTTAATTTAGAGATCGGGTTTATTCCCTTAACCGACTGTGCTCCTCTGATTATTGCTAAAGAAAAAGGTCTTTTTGCCGAGTATGGATTAAGTGACGTTACCCTCAGTCGAGAAACCAGTTGGAAACTATTAGGTCAAGGAGTCGTAGAAGGTCGTTTAGACGCGGCGCAAATGGTATCTGGAATGCCCTTAGCCATGACATTAGGCTTCGGTAAAAATCCCCCAGTTCCGATAGTAACGGCCTTAACCTTATCTCGAAATGGCAATGGAATTACCCTAAGTCGTCAATTATATGAACAAGGGGTTAGAACCCTGGAAGACTTCAAATCCTTGATCCAAAAACAGCAGGATAAAGTGCATACTTTGGGCATGGTACATCCGACTTCTATGCACAATTTAATGTTGCGGTATTGGTTAGCAGCCGGAAATATTAACCCCGATCAAGATGTTAATTTAACGGTAATTCCACCGCCTCAAATGCAAGCCAATTTAAAAGCCGGAAATATTGATGGCTATTGTGTGGGGGGGCCGTGGAATTCCCGCGCTGTTTATGAAGATTTAGGATTTGTGATTGCCAATAGTTTTGATATTTTCCCAGAAGGACATACCGAGAAAGTTTTGGGGGTGACAGAAGACTGGGCAAATCGTTATCCTAAAACCCATATTGCGCTAGTAAAAGCATTAATTGAGGCTTGCGAGTATTGCGATGATCGGCGAAATCGGGAAGAAATTTTAGAGATTTTATGCCGAGATGAATATATCGGATCTGCACCGGAATATACAAGATTAGGATTTATTGATCCCTTTCCTAAAGGTGATGGAAAACCCCCAGAATTATTAATCAATTACAATCAATTTTTTGTCGATAAAACCAATTGTCCAGATACGACAGAATTTCTGTGGATCATGGCAGAAATGGCACGATGGGGGATTACACCTTTTCCCAAAAATTGGGTTTCAATTTTAGAACGGGTATTAAGAACAGATGTCTATGGTGAAGCGGCAAGAGAATTAGGTTTACCTTATGTTGGACGCGATCGCCACACAATTAAACTGTTTGATGGCACTCTATTTAATCCGAATGACCCGATTAAATATCTCAAAAATCTCAAAATTAAACAGGAAATTTGGATTGAAGAAATTATCCTTGATCCGATCGCTGCCTAAGCGTCAACAATCAACCGTCAACCCTTAACTGTCCCCAAAAAATTATGCAGACACTAGACAGTATTTCTTCTAAATCAACTTCTCCCTCTAAATCCGATGCCTTTTTGGTGATTGATCAAGTTTCCAAGGTTTATGACACACCCAAAGGTAAATATATTGTGCTTGAAGATGTCAATCTTCAGGTCAAAGAAAGCGAATTTATTTGCATTATTGGTCACTCCGGGTGTGGAAAATCTACGTTATTAAATATGGTGGCGGGGTTTAATCAACCCACAACCGGGGTCGTATCTGTTCAAGGACAATTGATCACCGAACCTGGGCCAGAACGGATGGTGGTCTTCCAAAACTATTCCCTTTTACCTTGGTTAACTGCGAAAGAAAATATCCACTTAGGCGTTGAGTCAGTATATCCTGACAAATCCTCGGCTGAACACAGCGAAATTGTTAAAGAAAATTTAGAGTTAGTGGGGTTATCCGAAGCGGCGAATAAAAAACCCGCTCAACTGTCGGGAGGGATGAAACAACGGGTTTCCATTGCGCGTGCGTTGGCGACTCGTCCCCAAATGCTGATTTTAGATGAACCCTTTGGCGCCTTAGACCCCATTACCCGCGAAGAATTACAGGAAGAATTGCTCAATATTTGGCAAGATCATCGGATTACGGTTTTGATGATTACCCATGATATTGATGAAGCTTTGTTTTTAGCGGATCGCCTGGTGATGATGACCAATGGCCCCGCCGCCCAAATTGGAGAGATTCTCGATATTCCCTTTTCCCGTCCCCGCAACCGGGCCCAAATTATGGAAGATCCCCGATATTATGAATTGCGGAACTATGCCCTAGATTTTCTGTTTCGACGTTTTGCCCATCATGAGGAAGATGAAGATATAACCCCTGACACGGGATCAGCACAAAGCACTACAATAGCACCCAGTTCCAGTCATATAGCAACAGAGGTGCTGAATATGCAACCCAATAGACCTGATCCTGATGACAATCCTTATGCTCAAACTCCCGAACCTGAGTTAACCCCTGTGGTTGATCCCGTGACTCCGATACCTGAACCCTCAGAAGAAATGTCACCTGGAATGAAAACAGGGATATTATTTGCCCTGTGGGGAGTGATTCTTGCTACCTTAGTGGGATCGTTAATGTTTAACTCCACGACCCCAACCCCGAATCAAGAGGCGGAAACACCAGAATCATCGGCTACGACGATGGAGACGGAAACTACCACCGTCACGGAAACCGTGACTCCGATCATAACGCCGTCTCCTACCCTATCCCCTACCCCGACGGCGACCTTATCACCCGGTACAGTTCCCTCGGTTAGTCCCTCTCCCTCCCTGGCTGTCACTCCAACCCCCACTCCTAATGCAGTGGTAACGACTTCACCGAGTCCCAATAGCCTTGGATCTACCCCAACAACAACCTCCTCCCCTAGTTCAACAACGGCTATCGCACCGACACCAACGGCATCTCCAACGGTTTCTCCGTCTCCCGTTGCAACGGCATCCCCAACGCCTGAAAGTTTAGCATCGCCAACGGCGGCTCCTTCCCCAGCCGCGACAACATCACCGACAACAACGGCGTCGCCAACGTCTTCACCTTCTTCTGTGGCAACATCCCCCAGTAGCACAACGACAACCACCCCTAGTGCGGCGGATTTAGAACAGTTAAATCAAGAGGTTTTTGACAAAATTAATGAAGCGTGGACAACTACTCCGGTTACTGCATTATCGATTTATGTGGTTAAGGTGAGTCAAACCGGGGATATTTTGAGTTATGAAGCCAAATCTGCCGATGCAACTCAGAACCTGAATAATACCCCTCTGCCGAAGTTAGTTAAGTCGGATGTGAGCCAAACGCCCTATACGCAATTTGAAGTAACATTTACTCCCGTAGGAACGTTAGATATCAAACCTGTTCAATAGGGAATCAATCATGAGGAATTGGGAGTTAATTATTATCCTAATTCCTCTGTAGAAGGGAGGGAACAGGGAACAGGGAACAGGGAACAGACAGGAAAAGAGAGACAAAAGTTTAGATTTTAGCATCAGTCTATGTCCTAACACCCCAGGCGCGACTGCTATAGCGCTACGCGCAAGGGAACAGGGAACAGGGAACAGGGAACAGTAAGAAGTGAAAGGGTTTCAGGATTTAAAAATGTCCTNCAGCTTTTAGCCCGAACTTTAGTTCAGGGCTAACGTGACTTAAGTTAACATCAATGGGCGCGCCTTACCCCTATATTAAACTCAAATAAAAATGCTATAATTTTAGATAACAAATAATTTTTAGGGTTATTATCACCGGAATGTCATAAGTTATGGCACAATGTTTTTTACCTCAGATAGTCAGAGTCCTGAAGGGCTCACTACGTCAATAATAGAATTATGATGAATTCCTCCTTACAACGAGCATTCGACCAAGGCAACGCCCTGAAAGTAATTAGCGGTTTAACCAATTTTAACGTCGGACGGGTCGCCTCTGTCGTGAAAGCAGCAACTCAAGGCGGCGCAACCTTTGTGGATATTGGCGCTGACCCTAACTTAGTGCAAATTGTCCGTCAATTAACCCATCTCCCCATCTGTGTTTCTGCGGTTGAACCCCAGAAATTTGTGACTTGTGTAGCAGCAGGTGCAGACTTAATTGAAATTGGTAATTTCGATGCGTTCTATGCTCAAGGACGGCGTTTTGAAGCGGCGGAAGTTTTGCAACTGACCCACGAAACCCGCGCCTTACTGCCCCATATTACCCTATCTGTCACCGTTCCCCATATCCTCGAACTCGACCAACAAGTTGAACTCGCCCTCGAACTTGTGAAAGCGGGTGCAAATATTATCCAAACCGAAGGCGGAACCAGTGCTTCCCCGGTTCATGGTGGCACATTAGGACTGATTGAAAAAGCCGCCCCGACCTTAGCCGCCGCCTCGGAAATTTCTCGCGCTGTGTCGGTTCCGGTATTATGCGCTTCCGGTATTTCTAATATTACCGCTCCGATGGCTATTGCTGCGGGAGCCGCAGGCGTTGGTGTCGGTTCTGCTATTAACCGCCTTGATAACGAAGTCGCAATGGTGGCGGTGGTTCGGAGTTTAGTTGAAGCGTTAGCAACGGTTCAAGCTAACCGAATTTACGCTTAAAAAGGCAATAGAAAATAGGGAATGGGCACAAAATATAACAGCCAGCAGAAGAAAGAAAGGGCGGGTTTAGGGAGATAATTACTGATCATTAAAGCTCGTCTCGGAACCCGCCCCTACGGTTTAATT